>NZ_JBQSXK010000001.1:0-554522 GCF_052378115.1 Psychrobacter sp. AOP30-A2-5
AAAATAAAAGATAGAGGCATTCATGCAAATTTACCTTGTCGGCGGCGCGGTACGCGATCAACTGTTAGCACGTCCTATTAAAGACAAAGATTTTGTCGTCGTTGGTGCAACTGTTGCAGAAATGCTTGATGCAGGGTTCCAGCAAGTGGGTGCAGATTTCCCTGTATTTTTGCATCCTAATAGCCATGAAGAATACGCACTGGCACGCACTGAACGCAAAGAAGGCTTGGGGTATAAAGGCTTTAGCGTACATGCCAGTCCTGACGTCAGCTTAAAAGAGGATCTACAACGTCGAGACTTGACGATTAATGCCATGGCCATAGAAGTCACCAGCTTAACTGATGATACGCCAATCAACGGTGACGTCATTGACTATTATGGTGGCATGGCTGATATAGAAAGCAAAACCTTGCGTCATGTATCAGGTGCATTTAGCGAAGACCCTCTACGAGTGCTTCGAACCGCTCGCTTCTATAGCCGTTATTACGACCTAGGTTTTGTCATTGCTGATGAAACTTTGACGTTGATGCGCCAATTGGTCGACTCTGGAGAGCTTGCACATTTAAGTGCAGAGCGCATTTGGCAAGAATCTAGCCGTGCAACCATGCAGCTATCGCCGCAGGTATACTGGCAACAACTGTTTGAGATTGGTGCGCTCACAGAATATTTTGCCCCACTACATCAAGCTTGGGCTAATACTCAGATACGTGAAACGGTACAGACTGCGCTATATTTCGCAGGGCAAATGCAATTGAATCTATCACAGCGCTGGGCACTATTAATGAGTAGCCTTAATTCATTTTTATTTACCTCAGAACATACAAATGAAAACGTGAATAAAGCAGCCAATATAAAAGGTATCAATGATATAGGCAACGCCGCTAAGGTACCAAAGGCACACACTCAATTTTCGACTCTCTTCGCTCAGCAAGCCACAAAGCTAAGCACAATAAGCCATTTAAGCGCGGCTGAAAAAATTGACCTCATACAAATTTGCGGCGCTCATAAAGAGCCTGATAAGTTATCGCAGCTATTAGTGACCAGCCACGTGTTGCAATTGGCAACACAGCACCGTCAGATGATGATAGCATTGAATAGCTTTCATGCCATTAACATGCAGGATATTGACTCAGCACTAACAGGCCCTGCGATTGGTACGGCATTACGACAAGCCAGAATTGAGCACTTACAAGCACGAAACCAATGTTAAGAAAATTTAAAAAGATGCAGCAGCGCGCTATTATTGACTCAATTCCTATGCAGCGTATAGGTCGACCTGACGAGATTGCCCATCATGTGTTGTACCTCGTACAGGCCAATTATGTTACTGCTGAGATTATTACTGTTGATGGTGGTCGCAGCCTGACATTGGCTGATGGTCATATTTGATAGAAAAGTAGAGCATCATAAAAAATATCTTGATTACTACCTATCTTTTACTTGAAAAATTAAAAAATTCAGGTATCATTGTCCGTCTAGCGTTAGGGCCCATAGCTCAGTTGGTTAGAGCAGAGGACTCATAATCCTTTGGTCGTAGGTTCAAGTCCTACTGGGCCCACCAAATTCAAACCCTTATAAGCATTGGCTTGTAAGGGTTTTTTATTGCCTAGAATTTAATAGAAAACAATCATTGAGCTGTGCTGAAAAACAGGTAAAAGTAAACTTGCTAAACTAATAGATTGGGTAGCAGTAAAAAAGGTTGCCAACACTATATGTAATATAGCGTTAGCAACCTTTTTTCATTTAGTATTTTACTTAGATAACGTGCCTAATATTAGAATTTGTTATATCTAATTTCTAACATTAGAAAGAAGTACGGCGATAATTACGATATTCAGGTAACCAAAAATTCGCTTTTAATCGACGTTGTAAATTCTCCGCTGTGATAGGTAGCGCTAGCTTATCTTGAGCCGCTTGCAATGCCACTGCATACGCTATTTTTTCACTGATCTCTCTGATAACTTTAATCGGCGGTAGGATGGCACCAGGTGCTTTTTCGTATTCCATTGATACATCTGCAAGGGCTTGGCTTGCCGCCATGAGCATATTATCGCTGATACCCGTCGCCCGTGCTGCTAAAACACCCAGACCAATCCCGGGGAAAATATAGCTGTTATTACACTGAGAAACCTCGAAAGGCTGACCTTCAAAAGTGGTATGAGGAAAAGGGCTACCTGTTGCAACAATTGCCTTACCCTTGCTCCAATTAGTCACTTCTTGCGGTGTCGCTTCCACACGAGACGTTGGGTTTGAAAGTGGTAATACAATAGGATGCTCAGTATTAACACACAAGGATTCGATCACCTCTTGGGTGAACAGACCTTTTTGCCCACTGACACCAAACAATACGGTTATTTTTGCTTGTTTAACCACTTGCGCTAAACCGAGTTTCTTACTTTTATCCCAGCTTGCAATAGCGGATTCTTTTTGTACTAACGGTTCTTGGAATTTTTGTAGCTCCGTCATGTTATCAGTAAGCAGGCCATAGCGGTCAACCATAAATACTTGGCTGCGAGCCTGCGCCTCCGTTAACCCTTCACGCTGCATTTGGCGAATAATATGCTCAGCAATACCGCAACCAGCAGACCCTGCGCCTAAAAATGCTATTTTTTGTTGGCTAAGCTTCTGACCCTTATTTAAGCACGCTGCAATCAAGGTACCGACTGAAACCGCAGCAGTACCCTGAATGTCATCATTGAAGCAGCATAATTGGTCACGATATTTATTCAATAATGGTGTCGCATTCTCTTGGGCAAAATCTTCAAATTGTAATAATGCCTCAGGCCAACGACGTTTAACGGCTTGAATAAATAAGTCGACAAACTCATTATACTCGTCACCAGAAATGCGTGGGTTTCTCCAGCCCATGTACATAGGATCGTCAAGTAGCTGTTGATTATTGGTACCAACATCCAACAAAATTGGTAGGCAATAAGCTGGGCTAATACCACCACAAGCGGTGTACAAAGCCAATTTACCAATGGGAATACCCATACCACCAATACCTTGATCCCCTAGACCTAATATACGTTCGCCGTCAGTGACAACGATTACCTTCACGTTTTGCTTGGTGGCATTTTGCAGCATGTCATCGATTTTATGGCGCTCAGGATATGAGATAAACAAACCCCGTTTACGGCGATAAATTTGCGAGAATTTTTCACATGCTTGACCTACAGTTGGCGTATAAATGAGCGGCATGACTTCCTCAATATGCTGCTCAATCAGATGGTGAAATAAGGTTTCATTGGTATCTTGGATGTTACGCAAGTAAATATGCTTATCCATATCATTAGTGAATGAGCGCAGTTGATGATAAGCGCGTAGTGATTGCTCTTCAATTGTCTCAATGTTATGAGGTAATAGCCCAGTTAAATTAAAGCTATCACGCTCTTCTGATGAAAAAGCACTGCCTTTATTTAGTAAAGGAGTCTCTAAAAGAGCGGGGCCTGCAACGGGAATATATAAAGGACGCTTGTTTGACATAATGTAATCTTCTTATTAAAGGCATATGAGTGAAAGCCATACTGAGTGAAAGCTATGCTAGTGCTGCATTATACATAGCATCTACTAGTATTTAACAATAGATAACAAAATCATTTTGAATGAACATGGCTCTAAAGGTGATGGCATGGATACATTGACCTAGAAATATAGATATACTTAGCTTTTACCTTAAATTTTTATAAAAAAGGGTTTTTTATTATTGGGTGTTTTCTATGAGATTTCATACAATCGAAGCCGCTACCTTTATTGATGTCACTATTGACGGCGGTATTGATAGAAATCTTTGTTAAGCAGATAAGTAATCTGCCAATATGACTTTTATTATCACTACGATATTTTTCAATTATTCAACGTATCACTATCAATACGACCATCAACCAAATTAATCGTTCGATCGCAAGATGCTGACAAGCGTGGATCATGGGTGACCAGCAATACCGCGCAATCACGTTCCTGATTGACTTTGCGGAACAGCTCAAACACTTCTCCAGCCGTCACGGTATCCAGATTACCTGTAGGTTCATCAGCCAATAGCAATGCCGGTTCGGTTATCAAGGCACGTGCAATGGCAACACGCTGTTGCTGACCACCTGATAGCTCGTTAGGTTTACTGTCAGCAAAGCGCTCTAACCCAACCGCTGCCAGTAGCTCGCGCGCTTTTTGGATAGTAAGCTTATTTGGACGACCCCTTGTCAATGTTAGCGGCATTAAGATATTGTCTAATGCACTAAACGCTTGAATCAGATGATGAAATTGAAAGACAAAGCCAATACTACTGCCACGCAAAGCGGTGCGACCAGCATCATTCATAGCGCTGGTTGCTTGACCCAATAGATATAGCTCACCGCTGGTTGGCTGATCTAGTAACCCTAGTACATTTAGCAAAGTACTTTTACCTGAACCAGAAGGACCAATCAGGGCAGCAAAGTCGTTATTGCTGATGGTTAAGTCAATACCGTGCAGCACCTCAATCTCATTAGGTTGACCGATATTATAAGACTTTTTTAGTGCCTCTAAACGCAGAACTTCGTGAGATTGACTGGACATAGGAGTTGACGTCTTATTAAAAGGATTGGCAGAAACATTGTTAAAGTCATTATTAAAAGTGTCGCTAGAATCATGATTAGACATAACGAATAGCCACCACTGGATCAAGTGCTGCTGCGCGCCGCGCTGGAATAGCGGCTGCTATAACACCAGTTAGCGTTGCTAACGACATAGTCACTAAGATCAGGTTTATCGATATGGGAATTGTAAATATGTCGGGCCCAAAAGTATTAAAAGACCAGACCAATATATAGCTGACACCACTACCGACAATAGAGCCTAACAAGCCAAATATAGCCCCTTGAATTAAGAATATTCGTAGGATTTGCTGACGAGTTGCACCCATGGCTCGTAAGATACCAATCTCGCGCGTACGCTGAACCACACTGACCGATAGCACACTGGCAATACCAAAAGCCACCGAGATCGCCACAAAAACAACAATCATATTGCTAGATAAACTTTGAGCGGTGAGACCACTCAGCAGTTGGGCATTGGTTTCAATCCAGCTTTCTGCTTGCAATGAGGTCAAACGACCCACTTGTGCAGCGATTTCCTCCGCCTCAAAGATATCTTCAACCGTCAAATCAATGACTGTGATACCGCCCGGTAGGTTGAGTAATGACTGCGCTTGTTTTAGGTCTAGATAAACGTAGCGCGCATCAAGCTCTCGTACGCCGAGCTCAAATATACCAGCGATATTGACTACAGCGCTGTTGCTACTAATGTTGCTACTAAGGTTGTTACTCAAATTATTACTGGGACTACTATCTTGACCCGTATCCAAACGTAATTTGCTGCCGACCTCTACACCCAAATCTTTAGCCAGTTCACTACCAATCAATACATTATCTGCGCCCACTCGCAGCTCACCACTGATTAAGTATTCATCAAGTGGAATAATATTCTGATAGCGCGCCAAGTCAGTACCTACTAGTATTACCGACTCTAATGCCTCACCACGCCGGACGAACCCAGGCCCAGACACGTTTGGCGATACGGCAGTTAACAAGGGCAGTTGATCTAGCGTATCAGTGATTTGCTGCCAATTATTAATAGAACGTAGCCGCTGTGGACGCTTGTCTTCTTGTATCAGTTGCAGCGTATCATCAGCATACGGCGCTATTAGGTTGACTTCATCTGGCGCTACTAAGCGAATATGTGCCTGACTGCCAAGGGTGCTTTCAATAAGGTTGGTCTGTAATCCTTGGATGAGTGCCGTAATAAATATAATAACGGCAACACCTATTGCCACTCCCAGAGTAATCATCAACGACTGTATGCGTCCCTCGCGTAAAAAACTGATGGCAATAGTGGCATCAATCCATAGTCTACCGAAAAAAGCCGTCAATTGACTGTCTCCGCTGCTTGGCTCTTATCCTTTACCGCCCTCATCTTATCAGCATTAGGAGCGGTAAAAGGTGCTGCTTGAAGCGCGGTTCTCACTCTTTTTCCATCAGCCAGTGAGACTGTCGCATCAACCAATATCTCATCACCTGCGCTCAGTCCTGAGAGCACCTCTGATGCTGACAGTCCGCGTAACCCTAATTTCACTGCTTGACGTTGTGTTTTACCATCACGCAATAATAATACTTCGGTGCTGTCTTCTTTAACATTGGCTAGTGCATCATTCGGAATGACTAAAGCTTTTGCGCGTTGATCCGTTTCGATATTCACTGATACCGTCATATCTTGACGCAAAAAATCAGGTACAGGATCGACGGACAATCTCACCTCTACCGTACCGCGTTGCGGATCTATACTTGGTGCAATGAAACTAATACGTACGGGGAACGGTTTATCCGGATAGGCATCAGCAATAGCGACAGCTGGTTGCTGCAAAGCCAATCGAGATAAATTACGTTCATCAAGCGGTACTCTTATTTCAGTTTTACCATCGAGGGCAATAGTAAACAAGCTTTGACCTGGCTGTACCAAATCGCCTACCTCGATATTACGGGTCAGAATAGTACCTGATACTTTGCTACGTACTTGCGCTTTGTTGAGCTGAGCCTGCAATGCTGCGATACGAGCACGTAATAAATCTTCTTCAACACCACCAGAGGAGAGTGCATTCGCTCTCAGGCGTGCATTTTCAAGGTTATTGCGTGCTTGGGCTTGGGCTTGAATCGCCTGCTCCATTTCCTCATCAGAGATGGCCGAGATAGCAGCCAATTCGCGCCTACGCTCGACATTACGGTCAGCTTGCGCCAACGCTACTTCGGCATTGGTCAAGTCCACCACTGCTTGTGGACGAGTGCTAATAATCAATTCCGCCAGCTCGGCTTCTGCTTGACGCACTTGGGCTGCAACGTCATCGGAGCTTAGTACCAATAATAAATCTCCTGCAGCGACTTGTTCGCCTTCTGCTACCCGTCGCTCTAATACGACACCTGATATCTCGCTACCAATGTCAGTATTCGATACGGCAACGACCCGTCCAGTCGCTACGACCGTCTGCACCAAAGGCATCGAAGATATTCTATAGCTTGGTAATAGTGGTCCTTGCCACCAGCGAAAGGCAAAAAAGCCCGCAACAATGATGAGCAGTAGTGCGCTAACAATCAGTTTATAAGGAATAGCGCGCAATGAGTTTCTCCCGTTCAGAACAAGTACCTAGTGGTTTACAGTTTCTACTAAATCCGATCGTTATGCGAGTTTACTGCAACATTTTTTAGGTTTAAAATTATTTATTAACTGAAAATCATCCTGTTAGTATGGTTATATTTTGCATGGTTATATTAAAAATATTTGATTCACTACAATAGTTAAGATGTAAAAAACCCCTTCATACTATTATTTATATAGCATGAAGGGGTTTTTACTGCCGAATAAATCAGTGCGATATATACAGATTAAAAAGCCAAGTTGGTCATCAAATGCCTATCGCAAAGTCAGAATAATGGCTCAAGTGCTCAGAATCATATAAACACCAAACCATCTTCAGTTTGATGCACCTTAATATCAACATCATAAACATCGCTTAATTGCGAGCGTGTCATCACTTCACTAGGCGTTCCTTGTGCAACAACTTGTCCACCGCTTAATAGCACCACTTCATCAGTATAGCGATGCGCATGGGTCAAATCATGCAACACAACCAAGATACTTTTGCGTTGATGTCGCACCAAATTATGCAAATAATGAAGTAAAAAACGCTGATGGCGAATATCAAGATGATTGGTCGGCTCATCAAACATCATGATTTTAGTGTCTTGCATTAGCGCCCTTACGATAGCCAAGCGCTGCTTTTCACCGCCTGATAAGGTTTGCACACGGGCACTGGCCAAACTTAATAATTCAAAATCTTGTAACAAACGTTGCGCGCGCTCAACATGATGGCTATTTGGGCGCTGATACCATGCAAGATTTGGCGAGACTCCTAACAGCGCATAATCCAATACCGTTAACGGCAGCTCAAAGCGCTCATGTTGTCCAACCCAAGCGATATGACCATCATTCATGACCTCGTTGATCGGCTGACCGTAAATCGTAATGTGACCATCCGTTTTAAGCGCGGTTCCTGTGTGTTGACCTAAAACCGTGTGCAGCAACGTGCTTTTACCCGCGCCATTTGGTCCGATAAAGGCGACCAGCTTTTGGCTTGGCACGGTTAGTTTGTCTATCTTTAACAATGTTTTATGACCGTGCGAGATATGAATATCTTGCATCGACAACAGCTCGCCTTCATCACTACTCTTTATATTACTACTCTCTATATTGCTTTCTCGATTTGCTAGCGATGTCTTTGATGTAGCCGTAAAAAATGAATGAAACATAAACACTTTCTCCAATTAACGGCGGCTACTACGCACAAACAGCCAAATAAAGAATGGACCGCCAAGCAACGCTAAAACGATGCCAACGGGAACATCCACTGGATAAGCGACATGTCGCGCCGCGCCATCAATGACGAGTAATAGTATCGCCCCAAGCCAACCAGACCAAATCATGAGACGCATACGTCCGCCACCAAACAGAATAGCCAGCAGGTTTGGCACCATCATGCCAATAAAACCAATGACGCCTGCCAGAGACACCGCTGCCCCTGTTAATAATGCCGAGGCAATCACGACCAAACAACGAACCACACCCACTTTGATACCCAAGGACTTAGCAGCGGCTTCACCAAGCATCAACCCGTCCAATTGGCGACCTAACGGTAATAAAATCGCTAAGCCTAAAACCATAGAAATAATTGAATATCGCAGCGGCACAAAACCCGCTTCCGCCATACTGCCTGACAGCCAATTGGTCGCAGATCGAAGCACCATGTCATCAGACATAAATAAAATCAGGCTGACCACCGCAGCACAAAAAGCACTGATGACAAATCCTAATATCAGCAAGCCCATCTGCCCACCACCCAAAAACCGATGACAAGCGAGAATAAACAAGCACACCAATACGCTTCCGGTAAACGCAGCAAGCGGTATCCCAATGCCACCAAACCCCAATGCCAGAACCAAAACAACACCAAGCGCTGCGCCACCTGATGTACCGATTAAGCTAGGGTCCGCTAAAGGATTTTCAAATAAAGCCTGTAATGCTGCACCACTAACTGACAACGCCATACCAACCAGTAATGCCGTCACCACACGCGGATAACGCAGCTGCCAGATGGTGTTATCAAGATAATTGGGACTTGACCATTCGCCAAAGCCAATACCAAGCGCCAACCAAATTAGCAATACAGATGTGACAGCGGCAGCAATATAGTAGATGCTAGGTTTATGTTTTCTAGTTTGTGTAGGGATAGAAGCAGAAATCGTATTTGCCATGTGAGATGTCATTTTGTTGAATATGAGATAAATTGTTTTTACTTAGGCTATTTTGCTACAGCGTTCAGCTTTTTTAAGACGTCAGGCGAATGCAAGCCGTAACGCAGAAAATCATCAGCTGGCCAAAAGTGTACGCCGCCCTTCTTGCCTGCGACACTTGCTGCAATCTCTGGACGTTTACTAAATTTACTGATCCCGCCAACCACTGCCTGATTATGATCGGCAATAATGATTACATCGGGCTTGGCTGCCAGCCAGCCTTCACGTGACATGGGTTTTAACCCAGATACATTGGCAGCATTTATCCCACCCGCACGGCGAATCAACTCATCCCCTACCGTGTCTTTACCTGCAACGATACGACCATCGTAACTTAATAAATAACGCTTACCCGTCTTTGCCATTGGACTCATCCCTGTATTCCAACGCTTCGCAAGCTGCGACCCTTCAGCTTTTCTATCAACGTAACTGCCGATTGATTTAATACTATTGGCAAAGGTGCTTACCTCTTCTTTGGGCGCGACATTAACGGCTTTAACCTTTAGACCATTTAAGCGCTGATAAATACTCGCAGGCTGCACCATATAACTACCAAGCACCAAATCTGGCTTGACCGCCAACACTGACTCGGCAGTGATATTACGGTGCATACCCACGGCTGGTACATTCTTTAACGCTGGATTATGATTGGTCGCATCTTTACCGACCAATTTATCGGTCGCTCCTAGTGCCACCACGACGTCTGCAACATCGGGGCTCATCGCGACAATACGATCATAAGCTTGGGCAGAAAGTGAGGGCACGGCAAATGCGCCAATAATGGCCGCAGTGCTGATAGCACGACTCATCAATTTTTTATTTATCACTGCGTGAGTGATTACTGTTTTTGATAATGCAGAAGACATAAGCATTCCTAATTTGCTAACGTAAAAAATGACACTATTAACAGAACCATTAACGTGTATTAAGCATCCCAAATAACTCACACAACAGCTATGGCTTATCCGTTATGTGAGTGTCAATATCGCAAAATTTGCTGATTTTTTATGGCGGATTTACACGCTCTCTTCTTCAGCCATAACCACTGGTGCTAAGGATTTTGCATATGGATGCGCTTCGATGACCGTCGAGACAATTTGCTGCCATGCTTCAAGCTCAGGCGTGCCTTCAATACGCTGACCGAACACACTAAAGATACTGACGCCGTGACCATCAAAACCTTCGATACAAGTCACGATGCCGTCTTTGGTTGGGCGCTTAACGCTCCACAGTTGCGCCAATGCTTTGTCTTTTAAATGCAGCGTAAAGCCATTATGGTCTTTATCTAAAATATTGAACCAATCACCCATACGCTTGAGTGTCTGTACCGTTCCTGTCTGAATCTGTACCAGTCCACTATTACCGACAAATATCATGATTGGGCATTTGGCATCGCGCGCTTGCTCGAAAACCGCTTCGACAGCGCTAATCTCAAGCTGCTGCGTCATCTGTTCTGGTGCTTGACGGTAACTGCTAGCACGATCGATATCGAGGTTTTTTAGTAATGAATGAAACTGATGCACATCTGTCATTGCCTGCCAGCCTTGTTGTAGCTGCGCACTCTCCGCCTCGCCCAGCGCCTTATAAGACCATTCACTGACTGACTCTTGTGCCTCTAACGTCAGCGTCTCATTATTCACCGTTTGCTGCTGCTCCTGAATCATCGCTTGCCAGCGCGCAATAGTCTCAGCGCTTAACTCTCGTAGATACACTTTATCAATCGCGCCGCCTTGCGCGTTATAGAACTGAATACTATAAGAGGGTTTATCCGCGCGGCTGGTATCCGTTACCGCCAGCATATGCTGCCATTGCCACATAAAGAATCGCAAATCTAGACCACCCACATTGAGTGCTAATCCCATCTTTTCGCCAAGCTTAAGATTATGATATGGCGCGGTTTTTTCATGCACGGCCAGCTCGTTTCTGACAATACTTTCCATGTCACCAAAGTTCTCAAATTGCTTTAATACAGCTTTGCACTGATCACCCATATACTGGCTATAAGGAGATGCAAGCATGAGCTCAAACTCGCTGATGCCTAGCGCAGCCGCTCCTTCTGTGGGAAATAGCATCGGTGTTTTTGCTTTTAATGCTTGGTATTGTTGCCACAGCTCAGTATTTTTTTTGGTTAACGATAGCGGTTGACTCATGATGGTCTCCATAAAATGAATAGCAGTAAAAAAGCCAATGATCTTGGCTATGTAGTATTGAGATATGAATATCTTCAGAAAATAGCAGAGACGATGACTATGATTGATATTTGATAAAACCAATGCCTGCTGTACTACAATGCTTGCAATGATGCAGCAAGGATGTATTTATCAAGCAGGCTGTTAGCAATTATCGCTGCTAGTTCATCATTTATAATTTTGTCTCTAGGCTTCGGACGAAATCATTATGGCAACATTTTTTCACTTTGTAAATAATAATAATTATCATTTACATATTGATAATTATTATCGTTTGAAATACTATATCTGGGCTTTGTTACTTAATCTAGTGAATCAAGTAACCAAACCTTTAATAATTAATACTATGAAAAGGTCGCTTTAGATCACTCTTTTTGTAGCAAAAGGTCTTTAAGTAACACGACTTTCTTACTCTCTCTTTTTACGATGGCTGTTTTATTTATGTCAATTTTAGCGTTTAATTTATCGTTGACTCATACGGGACTAAACACCCATCCTTCACCGCTGCGTCGTAGCCCACTAGCCATAAGTGTGGCATTAGCATTGTTTGCATTCACGTCAGTTTCAGCCCAAGCAGCGCCAATTTTTGCAGAGACGAATGGTGATATGCCCGACGATGCAGCCATGCCGAGCACACGTTTAGACCCTATAGTGGTAACGGCGACTCGCTCTGAGCGCGCTTTAAGTGATGCGCCAGTTGCCCTGCAAGTACTCAGTCGCCAGCAGCTCGATGACAACCATGCGCATACTTTAAAAGAAGCGCTAGCCTTGTTGCCCAATGTTTACTTACGTGAAGTCCACGGCAAGACAGGTTACGAAGTCAGCATGCAAGGCTTCACAGGTGATCAAGTATTGGTGTTGATTGATGGTTTACCGATCACAGCCAGCACTGGCTCGACAGTAAACTTGAATCAATATATGAATATGGATATCGAACAAATAGAAGTGGTGCAAGGAGCGGCGTCAGCGCAGTTTGGTAGCGCGGCGATGGGTGGCGTCATTAATATCATCACCAAACCCATTGGCGCGGCAACAGGACATATCACCACCGAGATTGCCAGCAATGGGCAGCAAAATCCATCTGGTAGAAAGCTAGATGCCAATAAGCGCTATGTAGAAGCCAGCGTGGAAGGGGCTTTGGATAAAAACCAGCGCTTTCACGCGCGTCTATCAGGCTCGTATCTGGACAATGATGGTTTAAGCTTAGATCATGAAGCATGGCCCAGATTAAAAGATGCCAGCGAGCAATCACAAGTCAGTGCCCGATTTAGCTACCACCCGGACGGTAAAGGCATATCAGACAATGACGATAGTAACAACGATAGCCGAATGGTCAAAAACGCTCAATATTGGTTAGAGGCCAACCACTATAAAGAAGACGATGTTAGTCGTTTTAATTATTATGTGGCGCCGCGCTATTTGGCACAGCAACGAGATGAGCACATTACTAAGCAGCGCTTTAGTGTTGGTGCGCGCGCTGATATCACGCCGCATGTGGATAATCGCAGCAAAAGTTATCGGTTGTCCGCACAAGCCCTGCATGAAGAATATCAAAGCGAATCCAATACTAAAACACAGCAAACTATCACCAGCGCCCGTGATACAGACATCAGTACCACGCTGGCGCAAGCGCAGCTCGACCTACCTGAGCTATTACTATCCGATAAGCACATTCATCTTATTCAAGTTGGCGGTCAGGTTCAGCAAGACAAGTTAAGCCAAACGAAAAATCAATCCAGCGAGCTTATCAGCGATAACGTTAGCCGTGATGTCGGCGAGCTATATATACAAGATGATTGGCTGATTGGTGATAACTGGGAGGTGTTGAGCGGTATTCGCTATCAAAACGATGAAGACTTTGGTGGCCATATGGCGCCAAAGGTATCACTCAAATACAACCATTTGGATGCAAGCGGTCGCGACCATGTCTTTCGTAGCAGTATTGGCGGTGGTTATCGCGTGCCCAACCTAAAAGAACGCTACTACGTCTTTGACCATAGCAATTTGGGTTATAAAGTCATGGGTAATCCCGACTTGCAGCCTGAAACCTCAACCAGTTACCAAATCGGCTATCAAGGTCAGCTGAGCGATAGTGTCAATTTGACGGTTAATGGTTTTTATAACGAGATAGATGATCTGATTCAGACCGATGAAGACAATGCGAGCTTTGAAGGCAATATCGCCATTTATAAATATATGAACGTCGATAGTGCCAAAACCTATGGCGGCGATATTGGCCTTGACTGGCAAGTGGACGAGCGCGCCAAACTACAAGCCAGCTACGCTTACCTCAAGACGCATAACAATGTCACCGATACCGAGCTGACCTATAAGCCCAATCACAAAGCGATGCTGGCACTAGATTATCAAATCAATGACAAATTACAGCTGATCCCGCGCCTCAATTATGAATCCAAACAGCTGATTAGTACCAGCGAGCAAGCGTATTCACCCTCTTGGTGGACACTCGATAGCAAGCTCAATTATGACGCCACTGCAAACTTGAGCTTGTATGCAGCGATTAATAATATCTTTGATGTGCAGCGTGATGTCACCGATACCAGTGACTACCGTCCCATTGATAATCGCGAGTGGTTACTTGGCGCCAGCTACCATTGGTAAGCCTTTGATTCACAATCATTCTAAAGCAAGTGTATTTGTACCGCTATTTTTACCCTTATTTTGTACCCTCTATCTGAAACCACAACCTTCAAGGAAGCTGATATGACCCCCATTTCCCCAGCAATTCACACCAAGCCGACCAAATTGGCATTACTGTTTAGTGGCAGTATTTTAGCACTCAGCATGACTGGCTGCGGTGGTGGCGGTGATGGCACCAGTAGTGACAGTGACAGTAACGGTAATGGCGGCACTACCCCGCCTGTGAGCAGTGCCAGCTTTAGCGAAACGGCTACTTGGCAAGTCACCAATCTAGCGCCTAATACTGCGACCTGTTATGACTTTGATACCAAAGTTGAAAGCTCGTGTGCTGAAGATAAATGGGATATCAAGTTTGATAACCAAGCGCGTTCGGTTAAGCTTTGGTCAAATAGCGGTGATTCTGGCGCAGGTTTGGGCGGCGTTTTTGGTTTGATCGATTGGTCAGATCTGAGCCGTTATAGCAATGCAACTCAAGACCCTGATACCAAACGTGATATTACCATGCACTACAATGAAGACCGTAGTGGCGGTATATTTGATGCACAGCCGTGGTTTGAATACAATTTAAAAGGCAACCATCAGCTATATCCGAACAATCGCGTCTATCTTGTCACCACAGATAATAGCAGCGCCATGACAGACAGCAGCGTCCAGCAGCCTATTTATGCCATGCAGATTACCAATTATTATAATGATACTGGTGCCTCTGGCCACCCTACTCTGCGCTGGATTGATACTGCGCTACCGAATAAGGTACAGACGAAAACCATCGATGCCTCAAACAATGATAATTGGGTCTATTTTGATTTAGCTACAGGAAAAAGTAGCAGCGATAAAAACAGCAGTTGGCAGATTGGCTTTAAGCGTAATGATGTGATTTTAAATGGTGGGGATTCGGGCAGTGGTAAAACTGGCGGTTATCTTGCCGCCACACCAGCCGGATATTATGATGCGCAAGGTAAACCGATTACCAGTCAATTTACCAGCGATGGTAGCGCGGCTACTTTAGCCGACCTTACCAACACCGCTGTATATGATAAACCGCTGAGTGCTAGAAGCTGGGTTATTGACAGTAAAGGCTCAGATCTCAATCCTGCTTATACCGGCAGTTTCCCGAACTTAGACTTTGGCTGGTATACCTACAATGGCATGACCCATCAACTAAATGCCAAAGCGGTTGACAGCGCTCAAGGCGCGCTCATTAGATCTGCTGAAGGCAATAGCTATGCACGCGTGCGTTTGGATAAAATCAACTATCCTGATAGCTCAGCCACGACTGCGACCTCATGGGAATTTAAAATAGACATTCAGCCTGCTCCTTAACACTCTACTGTTCGACTTTAGCTCGCCCAACTCATTTTTGTAAGCTATCAGACCTTACAAAAATAGGTTGGGCGATAACGTTTATACACAGTCTAAGAGTCACCACTGCCAATTATTACAAGAAAAATATTAGTCATTCGATAACACCTGTCCTTTTATGATTGTAAATAAATTAACCTATGGTATATTATCGTAATAAAAATATAGGTGATATTAATAATCATTAACATTTGCATGTTTTATGCTTATTAACTATTACATTTCCATCTTGCCCTTAATCAGCAGCCAATCAATCATTTATTAATTAAAAAATTTTACTGAACAATTATTTGAATTTTGGCTTGGACGACATTTTATGGCTCAACCACTTACTCAGTACGATTTCGATAAAACACCGCTCGACATGGCTGACAAAGCCCAGTTTATGAGTCATGTCAATGAAGAGCATCAAGATGAACTCGCGATGTTTATCAATGCCTTTACTAACACGGCAGTGAGTGAGCACGAGATCGCCTCGATAGCAGAGCTGTATACTGATGGGATATTAATGGATGTCACAACCGCCCATCATGACGACGATACCTTAACAAACAGCAGCAAGCTCAGCCGTCAATATTTTATTGATTTTACAGTTCCTATTAGTGACTCTATGACGCTACAGGAGCAATATATAACGCTATTGCAAACCTCTGCCAATAAGCTTGGCAAGCGCACGATCAAGCTTCAAGAACAGCGTTTTACGGTCATTAATGGCTATTATGCCAGCCCCAATATGTATCGACTGCTGGTAACCGCACCTGATAGTACGCCACTCTCTCATCCGGGCTACGCGTATTTGTTTGAGCTGGATGCGAACGTTCTATCTGCTACAAAACACCAGCCCAAAGATAGCGACAAACCTTTGCAGCGCTACTATACCTTGCGAAAAGCATGGCGAGATTCGAGCAGCTCGTCTGTCCAAGCGTGGATAGACGTTTATATTCATGGCGATACGGCAGGAGGCAGTTGGGCGCGCGCACTTAACTGTGGCAGTCAAATCAAAACAGTACGTGAATATCCAGAGAAAATAGAACATCTCAGCACTGGTCAGTGCTTACTCATCTGTGATGAAACCTCTTTGCCTACGGTGGCCAATCTATTGGAAAACTGGCAGAATCCATTGCCGCCCCTCGTCATTGCCATCACTAATGATCCAGACGATATCCGTTACTTACACACCCTCACACTCAGTAATCAACTACGCCATAATGCGCATTTTTTGCAAGATAATGTGTGCCAGCTGGTTAATACCCCAACAACTGATATTACTGAACAAATAATGGCATTATTAAATACACAATTTGCGCGACTGCCTGTCAATATTGACAAAGTATGGGGCGCGCTGGAAGCAGCGGATATCAAATCATTGCGACAGCAACTAAAGGCAAATCTTGGATTATCACGTCAGGATATGGTCATTAAAGTCTACTGGCGTGCGCAATAATCATTATGTTTTTTGTAAATGGTATTTTCTATAAACAGCAAGCATTTAATAAATAATAGGCATTTAGCCACTTACTAACCACTTGTGCTGACTTCTAAATTGAGCTAATAACAATCGTTGCTGCTGGTGTAGCGCGACTAATCAACGTAGTGTAATTAATCAACTTTAGACGACTTACTTTTTTTCCTAACAAAAACGTACACTTAACACGATAAAAATATATTGAGATTTAATCCAGTAATATATTGTAATGAAAATGATTATCATTATAATAAGCATTTAATCTATGTGCTGGAAATATTCATGCAACTGTCTCGCTTATACTCTGCTTTATTTCGCCCTACTCTATTGAATATGTCTCGCCATCCCTTGTCATTAAAATCACTGTGCTCATCTTGTCTGTCCACATCGGTAATACTACTGGGTGCAAGCCAAATCGCGTGGGCACAAGCAGATTTAAGTGCTGACGCTCAATCCGATACCCCAAGCGTGGTACTCGATGAGATTGTCGTGACCAGTAGTGCTGATGCATCAGCCGATGGGTTGCCAGATGCCTATGAAGGTGGTCAAGTAGCGACAGGAAGCCGTGTCGGAATCTTGGGCAATCAAGACATCATGGACACGCCGTTCTCCACTACCTCATATACCAATGAGTATATCGGCAATCAACAAGCCCAAAGTGTGGGCGACCTGCTCAAAAAAGACCCGACTGTTCGTGTCGCTAGAGGCTTTGGCAACTTTCAAGAAGCGTACTTTATGCGCGGCTTTGTCACAACCTCTGATGACACCATGTATAACGGTCTATACGGCATATTGCCAAGGCAGTATATCGCAACGGAATTGTTCGAGCGTGTCGAGGTTCAGCGCGGGGCATCTGCCATGCTCAATGGCGCAGCGCCCAGTGGTGGCAATGCCGGTGGTACGATTAACCTATTACCTAAGCGCGCCAGTAATGACCCACTACGTCAACTAACGCTTGGTTATGGTCAAGGTGATCAAGGCAAAGTTGCCGTAGACGTCAGTGATCGCTTTGGTACTGATGATGCGTTTGGCATTCGCTTTAATGCTGCTTATCAAGATGGCGACAGCGCGATTGATGATGAATCTTCAACACTGGGTCTGGCAGCGTTAGGACTAGATTATAGAGGCGATCAGTATCGATTATCAGCTGATTTGGGCTGGCAAGACAACAAACTCAAAGAGACCCGCCCTAGTGTCACACTTGCTGGTGTTTCTAGAGTACCAAAAGCACCAGACGGCTCAAAAAATTGGGCGCAGCCTTGGACGTATTCAGATGAAGAAGATGTATTCGGTACCATTCGAGGAGAATATGATTTTACTGATAATATTACCGCTTATGGTGCTTACGGTGTGCGAAGTGGTGAGGAAGAAAACTCACTGGCCAATCTAACCGTCAACAATGTTGATGGTGCAGGTACGTTTTATCGCTTTGATAACTCTAGAAAAGATTTGGTACAAAGTGCTGAGCTCGGTCTGCGTGGTAAATGGCAAACAGGTGAAGTGGCTCATAATTGGGTACTAGCAGCGGATCTCTATGACCAAGAAGAAAAGGGGGCTTTCGCCTATGATTTTGGTAATCAACCCGCAACCAATTTATATCGCCCTATTGACTACGCTGAGGTACCTTTTACAAGCACAGCAATCTTCGGTGGTAACTTAGATGATCCAAAATTGACCAACGAGAAGCAATTCCAAAGCTTTGCGCTAGCCGATACCATATCATTGTTCGATGACAAACTAAAAACTACTTTAGGCGTGCGTCATCAGAGTTTAAAAACCACCAGCTATGATCCTAACACTCAGGCTAAAACGGCTGATTACGATAAAAGCGAGTGGACACCAAGCGTTGGAATTGTCTATCAACCAAGCATGGACTGGTCTGTTTATGGTAACTATATCGAAAGCCTAGCGCCAGGCGCAAGGGCACCTCTGACTAATAATGGTGGTGCTGTCACCAATGGCGGTCAAAATTTAGACCCTTATGTGAGTGAGCAAACTGAGGTTGGTGTTAAGTATGACAATGGTCTGATTGGCAGTAGTTTGGCGATATTCCGCACTGATGAGCCGCGTGCTTATATCAATGACTCAAACACGTTTACCGCTGCTGGAGAAAATCGACATCAAGGGGTGGAATTGACTGTATTTGGTAGCCCGAACGAAAACATGCGCTTCAATGCTGGTGTTACTTACTTAAAGGCTGAGCAAAAAGACACGGGCGATGTGACGTTCGACGGCAACCGAGTCATCGGACTGCCCACGCTACAAAGCAACGTCAATCTAGAATATGATATTGCGGCAGTTGAAGGAATGACGGTGACCGGTGATATCATTCACACAGGCGCACGTTATGCCGATGCCGCCAACAGCTTAAAAGTTGATGGTTATACCACATTAGATCTAGGTGCTCGCTACAAAACCATGTTCGCTGGACAAGACGTGACGCTAAAAGGAGTAGTTACTAATATTACTGGTGAAGACTATTGGCAATCAGTGGGTGGTTATGCGGGTGCTGGTTATTTAAATGCCGGTGAGCCTACTGCCCTAAAAGTATCAGCGACTTTCGACTTTTAAGACATGCAGATTAAACCACGTTTATAAGACTTAGATAAAAGGGATTAGGCACAACCTACTCCCTTTTATGCCATCAAAAATACGCAAAAAACCATTCTATTATTGAGCCATTATGTCCTCTCACGCCACTGTTTCTTTATATCAAATGATTTGGGCACACTATCGCCTGCCCTTTCTTAAAGTTATTTTCCTTAATTTGGTGAATGCGGCGGTCAGTGTGGGCATCATTGCCTATATCAATCACACCTTTATCAGTCAGCCTGTTTTTAATACCTTATCGTGGGCAAGTTTGGGTCAATTTTCAGCTTTGGTGGTGCTGCTGTTAGTCACGACCTTCGCATCACAATATGCACTGACTCGTTTAGGGCATCAGTTCGTCTACGAGCTTAGAACCAAGCTGGTCAAACAAATCATCGACACCAAAGTTCCGCAAATAGACCATTTGGGTAGCGCACGGTTGCTCGCCAGCTTATCCTCAGATATTCAATCAATTACCGTCGCCTTTGTGCGTATGCCAGAGCTGGTGCAAGGTGTTATTTTATCGGTTGGTGTCGCCCTTTATTTAGGCTGGTTGTCGCTGCCATTATTATTGATTGTCATGTTTTGGATTGCGATGACGATTTGGATAAGCACCATTTTAGTGAAGCATGTCTATACTCATTTAAGAGAGCTCAGAGAGATCAATGATCTTTTATATGAGGACTATCAATCCATTATAGATGGTCGCAAAGAGCTGGCGCTTAATCAACACCGCGCTGAAAAACTCTATAAAAATAATTTCTTACATCATGCCAAGTCTTATCAAAATCGAGTGATTAAATCGGATACCTATCATTTATCCGCCGTGAATTGGTCGAATATTATGATGTTCGCAGCCATTGGTGTGGTGTTTGCCGTGTCAAATTATCTTGCTATTCCAATGGGTATTGCCACCACTTTTTCTTTAACCATTCTATTCATGCAATCACCCATCCTCCATGCCGTTGGTGCGTATCCGACCTTACAAACGGCACAAGTGGCGCTGGATAAAATACAATCGTTGGAATTGGCGGAGTACCAACCAACCTTTACGACAGATATTGTGGTCAACAACTGGCAGTCCATATCCTTCAATGATATTGGCTATCTTTATGCAAGTAACGATACCACTGCAAATGAGCTAGCGGTCAAAGAAAATGAGCATGCTAGCGATATCCTAAAATCAGTTAATCTCACCTTAAAACGTGGCGATGTGGTGTTTTTAATCGGGGCGAATGGTAGCGGTAAATCTACGCTTGCCAAGATTATTACAGGCATTTTTACCCCTAGCATAGGTGCTGTAAAAATAGATAGCCAGCTCGTTAACTCAAAAAACAACGCCGATTATCGACAGCTTTTTTCTGCCATTTTTAGCGATCAGCATCTTTTTAAACAGCTGATTGGTAGAGAGGGACAGCAACCCGATGAAGCGCTCGTAAATACATGGCTGCATAAATTGAATCTACAAGATAAAGTCAGCGTAACTGATAACCAATTATCGACAGACAAGCTCTCACAAGGACAACGCAAGCGCTTGGCCATGCTCATTGCCGTGGCTGAACAAAAAAACATACTGCTACTCGATGAATGGGCGGCTGACCAAGATCCTGCCTTTCGCCGAGTGTTTTACCAAACACTGATACCTGAACTCAAAGCCTTGGGTAAAACGCTGTTTATCATCAGTCATGATGATGGTTACTTTGAGCATGCAGATCGATTATTATTGATGAAAGAAGGCAGACTTATTGAGTTAAATGCTGAAGAGCGGCAACGTGCTAGTGCCGATGCCATTGCTATGTTGGAGTGAATACTGGCTTAGTAAAAAGTGAATGGCGAACAATAAAAAATCGGGGCATCTTTTAGAAAGTTGCCCCGATTTTATTTAGATAAGAATGACTTTTTGAATGGCTCTTTTATTTTATTTAATTTTAAAATAATAGTTTCTGTAAAAACCCAACCCGTGAAATGACTAAGAAATCTAGTAATCCGATAGCAATAATCGCGATGATGGCGGTCGGGAATATGATTGCCACTGCTAACAAAGGAATGGCAAACGGCCACCATATAGAAAAACTGAGACCACGCGCTGGTGGATTCAGTCCAACCTTTTCACTGGCATGACGTGGACGGCGTTGCCACCACATGATGTAACCGCTCACACAAATAGCAATAACCGATAAGCAAAATAGGACATTGACCAATACGCTCCACCATCCAAGCGTCCCCATATGAATAGCAATGCCTGCCGCCATAAATTTACCAAAAGCATTGTAATCATCAAAGCGGATATCTGCCAAAATATTGCCCGAATAACGATCGATATGTACCGTACGATCAGCCATTGGATTTTTCATATCATAGCTCATTGAGTCTTGGCTAATCGTCCAGACACCCGTATTACCCTGTGGCAGATTTAATTGGTAACGTCCGACAATACCAATCTCACGAGCAAATCGATCTACGGTATCGATCATAATCGGTATATTGGACGCGATACCATCCTTGCCAGCGACCGTGCCAGATGCTGGCATTGGTGTCAACTCAAGCACCCAAGGCACATCTTTGGTACTACCCGTATTTAGTGCATCACCATGCGTGGGTGCTGTGACTGGTGTTGCTCCATGAACGTGCGGCGTGGCTTCAGCGTTATTCATATCCATACCAACATGATGTTGACTGTGATCAATAGAAAGCGGCATTGGCGCAACGCCCCATTTGCCCGCAGGAAACTGACTCCAAGCCTGTACCATACGCTCGCCCCAGATGCCTGCCCATGCCATTCCTGAAATACAGAAAAACAGTAGCAACACAGATATCCAACTGCCCAATGTCGCATGAATGGTACGTATGAATGAGCGTTTTTTCTTATTATTTACAGCATCATTGGGTATAAGCATGGCTTTGAGTGATTTGCGTTTTTGCCACCACAGATACCAACCCGTTAGAATCATTAAAATCGTCAATGAGGCAGTGGTTTCTTGGATATAATCACCGACTTTGCCCAATAGTAAATCAGCATGAATATCATTAAAGGTATAGTACAGACCACTATTAGTCGGCGTGCTTTTAACGATATCAGCCGTATAAGGATTCACCGCCACCATATTCTCATGACTGGCTGACTTAACTTGAAACAAGGCAACGGTGTCCGTATCACGAGGCGCGATATATTTCACCAGCGTGCTGTTAGGTAAAGTGTTCAACGCGTTTTTAGCTTGCGTAGAAATAGGTGCCGTCACCACTGAATCTGGGGTGGTAATGGTGAGGCGATCATCATCACGACCTGCTATGTTAGACATCAACAGCATGCCAAGTGCGCTGCAAGCTAGGATAATTAGGAAAGGTGCTATAAACATTCCCGCATAAAAATGCCAACGCCATACCGTAAAATAGCGTTGAGTATTGGTTGATTGACTTGTGTGTTTGCTCATAAAGATGACCTTTAACAATCTTTGGTTGCTCAATGAACGACCTAGACCTATCAATAATAGTAATGAATCCTGTCTGCCGGTTGATCTAAAAGTTGATTCCAAATAGACGGCTGCATCATACGAGGAAACCGATTTAAACACCATCGTTTATAGCCAAAAATTATCGTCATATTAGGGCGTTTCTTCAATTTTCATGTTTGCATCATAGTCATCTTAATGGCTAAAAATGAGGCTACTTCACTCGACATCTTACTAAGAACGCTTTGTTTGTAAATTTTTAATGATAATGATAATCATTAATGTTATAATTCCTTTTCTCTCGCTTTCGGTATTTGATAACTTACAAGGAAATATGATGCGTTTTATCTCAACGTCTACATCCATTCGTCAAAAACGTTTAACTCTCGCCGTGCAACTGGGATTGGCAATGGGTTTGAGCCATGCAGCTTATGCTGAGACAATGCCGAATAACATCGAAAACAGTGTTGAGAACGATGTTGATAATGATGTTAATAATAATGAGACCGTGACACCATCGACCACCTTGGATACCATTACTGTCTATGCCGACAACTACCGCAGTACGGGCACCAAAACAGCGTTAGATCCTAATGATGCACCCATGAGCTATACGAGAATCGATCAAGCACTATTGCAAAAACGTCAAGCAGACAGCGTCAATGCAGCGTTACGTTATGAGCCAGGGGTGAGTACTGAGAGTCGCGGTACGGTGTCCATCTTTGATGAATACAATATTCGCGGTTTTAAAACTTACTCCAATTTTTACGATGGATTAAGACTGCCCTACGATGGGGCTTGGAATCTGATGCCGCAAGTCGATATCTACGCAACAGAAGCAGTCGAAGTGGTCAAAGGGCCAGCATCCTCACTCTATGGCTATGCATCTCCAGGTGGCATGGTCAATCAAGTCGCCAAAACCCCAAAAAGCACTCAAGCATCTGAGGTACAGTTGCGAGTGGGTAATCAAAACCTAAAAGAAGTGGCGGTCGATACGACAGAACCTATCTCAGACACGCTCAATTATCGACTGGTGGCGTTAAAACGACAAAAAGACGGGCAGATGCAGACCACAGAAGAAGAGCGCACACTGATCAATCCGTCACTGGAATGGCAACCGACAAAAGATGTGTCCGTTCTTGCCAATCTGTTTTATCAAGATGATCCAGAAATGGTGCCCTCCACCCCACTGCCTGCCGTTGGCACTGTCTACAATGCCAGCTATAGCAAATTGGGCAGTGACGCCTATGCCGGCGATGAGTGGAATCACTTCAGCAAAGAAGTATTTATGCCAAGTGTTACCATAAACTGGGATATCAATGATACGCTCACCTTTAAACATATCACGCGCTATACCGACGCCGACGCGCAGCAGCGTAATATGTACAACAGCGGGTTTGTAAGCGGTAGTGATAAGATACTAAATCGCGTGGCCTACACCACCGATGAGAGCATGAGCAACTGGACCACGGACAACCAGCTTGCTTATAAACTTAATACTGCTAATACTTCACATAACCTACTGTTTGGCGTTGAGTATCAAAAGACAGACAGTAGCGCCACTTATTATGATGCTGGCGCAGATGGCACGCCAAATCTTGACTTATCCAATCCAGATTTTTCGCAAATCAATGCCGATACCTTGCCTTTAGAGGCTTATCGTCAAAATGAAGACATTGAACAAAGCCAACTTGGTTTTTATGTACAAGATGAAATGAAATGGCAAGATTTGATAGTAGTAGCAGGCTTACGTCATGATAACTTTGATAGTATCACTAAGCAGACAAAGGCTTCTGAAGGTGCCATCTATAGTGATCAAACCATTGACAATGATGCCTCAAAAACCAGTGGTCGTCTCGCAGCTATCTATGACTTTGATAATGGTCTATCTCCTTATGCAAGCTACTCGCAGTCGTTTCAGCCAGTGGTCGGTAGTAACTTTATTACCAATGCGCCATTTAAGCCAACGACTGCCGATCAGCTAGAGGCTGGTGTCAAATATCTCTCTGCCAATCGCGCCACACAAGGAACATTAGCAGTATTTGATATCACTCAAAAAAACGTCGTGGTGGCTGACGAAATTAACTATAGAAGTCAAACACAAACGGGTGAAATCACCTCCAAAGGCTTTGAAGTCTCAGGCAGCCACATGCTCAACGACTGGGTAGATGTCGCGGCAAGCTACAGCTATACCGATGCTGAAATTACAGAAGATGAATTCAACCCTGATGTGGTTGGCAATACCCCTGCGCAAACGGCTAAGCACAAGGCAACATTGTGGACAGATTATTATGCTTCAGACAAGCTCAGTCTCAATGCTGGCGTACGCTATGAAGGCGGTATGCAACTTGACAAACAGAACTCA
Source organism: Psychrobacter sp. AOP30-A2-5 (assembly GCF_052378115.1). NCBI lineage: Bacteria > Pseudomonadati > Pseudomonadota > Gammaproteobacteria > Moraxellales > Moraxellaceae > Psychrobacter > Psychrobacter sp. AOP30-A2-5. Next base: position 25,455 of record NZ_JBQSXK010000001.1, read on the forward strand.
GACGAATTACCAAGCGTGACTTTGGTAGATATTGGCGGTAATTATCAAATCAATCCGATGCTCACTGTCGGCGCGAGTATCAACAATCTCTTTGATAAGACCTATGTCGGCGCTTGTTATGATATTAACAATTGCTGGATGGGACCTGAGCGCCAAATGTCCGTCAGCCTAAAAGCCAATTTTTAGGCAATGTAGAACTTACCATTACTAGAGAATATCAATCTTATAGAGTGGTCTCATCTCAAATGATGACCTAAACTATCAAATAGTTAAATGAAGGAAAGTATTAATATGGCAAAACCTACCCCAAGAATGCTAGATGTAATTGGCAGTAAATACCTCACGCCACATATGTGCCGTGTCACGCTTGGCGGTGCTGGACTGACTGATTTTCCGGCAGATCAAGAAAGCGCGTACATTAAGCTGATATTCCCTCAAGGCGATGAGGCTCGACCATTGATGCGCACCTATACCGTCAGCGTTCAACGTGATGACGAAATAGATGTCGATTTTGCGTTGCATGAGACAGAAGGCCCTGCTTCAGCATGGGCACGTAACGCCCAAGTGGGCGAGCAAATATTGGTAGGCGGCCCTGGACCGAAGAAGCTGATTAACAATGAGGCTGATTGGTTTTTATTGATCGGTGATATGACAGCGCTGCCGGCGATTACCGTCAATCTTGCCCAGCTACCTGCTGACGCACGCGGCTATGCAGTCCTTGAGATTACCAATGAAGCAGATAAGCAACTACTCAAGAAGCCAGACAACCTTGACATTCATTGGGTGATAAACACGCATCCAAATGCAGAAACTAGCCCATTACTTGATCGCGTTAAAACGCTTACGTGGCTAGCAGGACAACCTGCTGTTTGGGCAGCTTGCGAGTTCCATAGTATGCGCGCCCTACGCCATTACTTTAAGGTAGATCGCCCAATACCAAAAACGCATTTGTACATATCTAGCTATTGGAAAGTCGATAGTACAGAAGACCAGCATAAAATTGTCAAACGAGAGGATGCCCAAAGTATAGAATGATAAGCAATGACGTTTTGTATTTTTGAACTATTTTGAAAGCGGTTTAAATAATGATTGATAAATTTTGCGTTACTAATCATTACCCCACTGCTTATATATTTTTGTTGGCTAAATAAAAGTATAGTGACAAAATATAGTGACATTGTAGAATATGAGCAGCTGGTGAGCTGCTCATAAAATGTGATCACTACCCTTACAACCCTATCACTTGCATTAAATGCCCTGTCTTGAGATACACTGTAGCTCCTTCAGATCCTGCCTGTATTTGCGCATGCTCACCTGCTGGCAGACGTATCCAGCCGCCGCGCTGATAAACTTGACCCTCATCTATCAACTCACCTGCTAATACCAGTATTTCTGCACCGCCACAGACTGCCTCATTAAACAGTAACTCGCCTGCCTTGATACGCTGCAAACTCACTTGCTCATTATCACCTGAGAATAGAGGACAAACATCACGGCTGCCCTGCTGTTGCCAATGAGCCTTATCTTTAGTATCGATAGCCACATAATGAGGTTCATCAGCTGGCATTTGACGTAGCTTGACGAAAATCACTGCGCCTTCATCACTATAGGGCTTGTGTCCTGAGGTCGGTGGATTGCGCAAATACCAACCTGCTGGGTAATGTTTGTCATCTGCAGAAAAAGTACCTAACAATACTAAAATCTCTTCACCACCCGGATGTAGATGATGCGGAAAATAAGAATTGGGCGCATAGCGTACAAGGCTAGTGGCACGTGCTTTTTCTGCACCCACACGGTCAAGCATCACGCGCTCTACCCTATTTTGTGGTGACTTAATCCACTGGTGTTGCTCAGGTGTAAGGGCAGCGCGGCGAGTAAAGTCTGCATGAATAAGCATAAGCCATGTCCAAAAATAGTATGATGAGATGATCCTTTAGCAAACGTCAGATATGATTATTGAACGTTATCGACAGCTAAAGGCGCAATGATTGCACCTCGCTATTATAAACCTTACCGAGTTTTCAACGTACTAAAATCACAGGAGATAGCGTGCTGGCGATAATTTCTGTCGTGGTACTACCAAGAAATAATTGTTGCAATTTCGAATGCCCGTAAGCACCCACCACCATGATATCAATGTGGTTTTCTACCTGAAATCTTAACAAGCCATCAACGGCATCGGAGGCAGATAAATGATGTGCCGCGACGCTAAAACCTGCATCCTCCAATTGTGCCGCTGCGGCGCTTAAGCTCTGTTTTGACGCGTCGTTATGATTGCCTATCATGACGATATGACCTTGCAATCCTTTTAGCACAGGACTTCTCGCAACCATCCATGCTGCTTTAATAGCGGTTTTGCTACCATCAAAAGCTATCATATATGAGCTAGGCTCTTTGAACGTCTCTGAGCAAATCAATATAGGAACGTCAGATGCGCGGGCAATGGTTTCGATTTGGCTACCGATATTAATACGGCTGCTTTTGTGATCTTCACCTCGGCGTCCCATGACGATGGCACGATTTTCTGCTTTAAAATGCTCAATGGCTGGTAACAGCTTGCCGCGACGTTGATAGATACGAATATCGACCTGAGTAAAGTTACCTTGGATATGGCTTTTTGCATCTTGTACCAACGCATTGCTATAACTGTTCACCACCTTCGCTCTTTGCTCGTCTAACTGTGTCAATTCCTCCAATAAAAACTGGCGGCTATTGACTCCTATTGCGCCTGACAAATCGCGTCTGGTCGAGGCTGGAACCTCACTCACATGCAACAACGCTACGGGTAAATTTAACTTACTGGCATACCATGCTGCATAGTCACAAACCGATTCAGTCACTGCCGAGCCGTCTATACAGGCTAAAATGTGCTGTGATGTTGTCATATTCCGTCCTTACATTTAACGATTTAATCCTATACAGCTTTCTATGCCCACTATAAATATGGTCACCGAAAAACATAGTTACCAATGAACATAGTTACCAAAAAATATAACGGCAAAAAAAGCGTATCCATTCCCTTGATAATAACCAATTTAAACAGCTTCAGCCAGCGATGTGTGCCCACTTCTACCATAATTAAAAAAAGTCTTGTCATCGTCTAACAACATGCCGTAGCGAATTTTGCTACAATGGTTTTTTAGCATTTATGATTTAAGTATCCTTATCTAGGTGATGGAATTATGGCAAAAAATGCCCTACAGGCTCAGTTATTAAAAGCGGGATTGGTGGATAGCAAAAAAGCCAAGAAAATCAGCAAGCAGACTCAGCATGCCAAGCGTACTGGTGACTCAGAAAGCATGGAAGCGAAAAAAGCGTTGGCAGAAGCCCAAGCAAAAAAACTAGAGAAAGATCAAAAGCTCAATCAAGAAAAACAACGTATTTTAGAAGAGAAGATGCTCAAGGCCAATATCGTACAGATGATTAAGCAGCATCAGATTGCCGATACCAATGGCGATGTCAATTATCAATTTGTCGATAATACTAAGGTTAAAAAAATCTTTGTCACTCAAAAACTATATGAGCAAATCGTCGCTGGTCATGTGGTGATTGCACGCTTAGAAGAAGGCTATGCCCTCCTTCCTCGTCCGTTGGCAGATCGCATCGATGCAAAAATGGAGGGCTTCATGGTCGTGTCTAACGATACATCAGAAGAAGTGCTAGCAGAAGATGATCCTTATGCCGCCTATGTGATTCCAGATGACTTAATGTGGTAACCGCTTAATTTCACCACACTTATGATGTCAGCCAAAAGCCTTTCATAGACTGAAATAGTCCATGAAGGGCTTTTTATTGTACGAAAAGCGACCACCTTTAACCCAGCATTGCTGCTTTGGTTGAAAAACGTAACGATGCTCTGGAACGGTAGCATGCTTGAGGCTACGAACTTGAACAACCATTCAATAACAACTACAATGCGGTTTATTGACCTACTGAGCGTTAGTATTTTGTCTAATTTTGAGTAATCACTCAAAATAAACACTTTATTCATGCTTACTGCCTGACAATAGTAGTCATTGCCATATATGTCATTGATTAGACTTGCCAAGCTCTTTTGCACTCACTTTTAACGCTTATTAAGAATAAATAACTTATGCCAAAACATCTCCCTCTTTCACTGTTATTGCTTCGACTGGGTATTTTCATTGTTTTTTTAGTCTGGACTTTAGATAAGCTTATTAATCCTGATCATGCCGCAGGCGTCTTTTCTAGTTTTTATGGTTTTGAAAGTATAGGCGACACCGTGTTTTATGTCATTGGCGCGGCTCAATTCATCCTCATTCTGTTGTTTGTCACAGGATTATTCAAAACTTGGACTTACGGCATTATCTTGCTACTTCATACGATTTCGACGTTCTCAACCTTCGGCTTATACCTCAAGCCTTTTGATAACTTGTTGTTCTTTGCAGCATGGCCGATGTTGGCTGCGTGTTTGGCGCTTTTCTTAATGAGAGATTGGGATACCTTAACCTTGGGCAAAAAAGTTTCTTTAGCCTAAACATCAGTCATATTTATCGTTAGATTGGGCTGGATTGAACATGCAAGAATATAAATACTAGCCTACGAAACTCAAGCTCTATACTATGAAGACTACTAAGTTAGCTGTTTTATTGTATATAAATGCACAAACCATGCAAAAAACTTAACGCAATTGTCGTTACCACTAACTTGTCATTACCACTAACATGGTCAAGGTTCTTAATCATAAAAGAATGACGATGACTTTAGCCTTCGCTCTACTACTTAGCCGGATATTTTATGATTAAAAGAATATTGTTAATACTGTTAATATTAATATTAGCAGCAAGCTTTTTCTACTTTGACCTCAATCAATTATTGACGCTTGACGGCTTAAAAGGCTCAATGGCACAATTTAACGACTATAAAACGCAATCACCACTATTGATTATCGGTGGATTCTTTTTACTTTATATCGTTGTCACCGCCCTATCCTTACCTGGCGCTGCTATTTTAACCTTGGCAGCTGGCGCATTATTTGGTTTATGGCAAGGCTTATTGGTCGCCTCATTTGCCTCCAGTATTGGTGCGACACTCGCCTTTTTAACCTCACGTTATTTACTGCGTGATACGATTAAGCAGCGCTTTCCTGAGCGCTTAGCAGCCATTGATGCTGGCGTTGAAAAAGAAGGCGGATTTTACTTATTTACCCTACGCTTAGTGCCGATATTTCCGTTCTTTTTGATTAACCTATTGATGGGTGTCACCGCGATTAAAGCGAGGACATTCTACTGGGTAAGCCAAGTTGGTATGCTCGCAGGTACTTTTGTATTCGTTAATGCTGGTACGCAGTTGGCGCAAATCGACAGTTTGTCGGGGATTTTATCGTTTAATTTGATTGTCTCATTTGCGTTGTTAGGTTTTTTCCCATTAATCGCAAAAGGCATATTAAATATGCTAAAAAAACGCCGCGTCTATAAAAACTATAGCAAACCTAAAAAATTCGACCGTAATATGATCGTAATTGGCGCAGGTGCTGGCGGACTAGTGACCAGCTATATCGCGGCGACCGTCCGAGCAAAAGTGACCTTAATTGAAGCGGGTGAGATGGGCGGTGACTGCTTAAACTATGGCTGTGTACCCAGTAAAGCCCTCATTAAAAGCGCAAAAGTGGCAGAACAAATGCGCCATGCTGAGCGTTACGGCTTGGAAAATACCCCACCAGAATTTTCATTTAAGAACGTCATGACCCGCATCCATAAAGTCATCGCTGACATCGCGCCAAATGACAGCGTCGAGCGTTATACGGACTTGGGTGTCGAAGTATTAAAAGGCTATGCCAAATTCATCGACCCGTGGACAGTAGAGATTGCGCTAAACGATGGCGGCACGCAAACACTCACCGCACGTTCCATCGTTATCGCTACTGGTGCGCGCCCATTTATCCCAGATTTGCCGGGTTTGGAAGAAACCGGCTATGTGACCAGCGACACCATATGGAATAAATTTACCGAATTAGAAGCAGCGCCGAAAAAGCTGGTCGTACTTGGTGGTGGGCCAATTGGCTCTGAGCTGGCGCAAGCCTTTGCCCGCTTAGGCTCCGATGTGACCCAGATCGAAAGAGGCGCGCGTCTTATGAAAAAAGAAGACGTGGAAGTCTCTGAATTTGCACAGAAAGTCCTCGTTGAGAGCGGCGTAAATGTCTTAACCTCGCATCAAGCGATTCGTTGTGAAGCGCGCGATGGTAAAAAGTTCATTATCGTTGAAGCGCAAGGCGGCCGTACCGTTAAGCAAGACCGTCAAAACAAGCAAGAAATCGCGATTGAATATGACGAATTGCTTTGTGCCGTTGGACGTAGTGCCCGCTTAGAAAGTTATGGTCTTGAAGATTTGGGCATCGAAACGAAGCGTACGATTGATACCGATGACTATTTAGAAACCCTTTACCCTAATATCTACGCCGCTGGTGATGTCGCTGGTCCTTATCAATTTACCCATGTGGCCTCCCATCAGGCATGGTACGCTGCCGTAAATGGTTTATTTGGACATCTAAAGAAATTTAAAGTAGATTACCGCGTCATTCCATGGACAACTTTTATTGATCCAGAAGTCGCACGCGTTGGCTTAAATGAGCAAGAGGCTGTTGAAAAAGGCATCGATTTTGAGATTACCCGCTACGACTTTAAAGACTTAGATCGAGCGGTAACTGAAAGCGCCAATGCTGGTTTTATCAAAGTCATTACGCCTAAAGGCAAAGATAAAATACTCGGCGTGACCATCGTCGCTGAACATGCTGGGGATATCATGCCGGAATTTATACTAGCGATGAAACATGGCTTAGGATTGAACAAAATACTCGGCACTATCCATATGTATCCAACGTGGGCAGAGGGCAATAAGTACGCTGCTGGTGAATGGAAACGCAATCATGCGCCCGAAACGATATTAAACTTACTTGAGAAATACCAGACATGGCGTCGAGGCTAGTTGAATTTTTATTAACTGCGCTAAAAACATATCATCATAACGGAAACTTAAATGTACGTTATTAAATCTTTACCAGCTTTGGCAATGTTAAAAAATCTAAGCCGCTATAGCGCCTATGCTATGGTGCTTAGCGTTTGTGTTGGTATATCAGCAAGCACTGCCTCACCCACTACTGGTAACCTTAATCAAAATTTATCATCTTGGCAGCAAATAGAGGCGCAAGGGGAAAACCAAGACGTCTACTTTTATGCATGGGGCGGTGACCCGCAGATCAACGCTTATCTACAGTGGGCAGCCAAGCAAGTCAATGATAAATATAATATTAACTTGGTTCATGTTAAATTAAGCGACACTAGTGAAGCCGTCAGCCGTGTACTCGCAGAAAAGTCCGCCAACAATAATGATAAAGGCAGCGTTGACCTCATCTGGATAAATGGTGCCAACTTTGCCACCATGAGTGAGAATTCATTATTGCTGAAACAGTGGGCAAATAAGCTGCCTAACTTTGCCTTGACCGATCCAGACAATAACCCGGCCGTTAACTTTGATTTTGGTGTACCAACCAATGGTATGGAAGCGCCATGGGGACAAGCCTCGCTGACTTTTTATTACGACAGCTTATCAACTAACAAATCACCAACCACTTTAAATCAGCTAGTCAATTGGACAGCGCAAAACCCCGGACGATTTAGCTATCCAAAGCCGCCTGACTTTTTAGGCATGAGCTTTTTAAAATATGCCTTAGTCATGCTACACGAGCAACATGATGCTAAAACAGGTGAAAATACCAAGGCACAGCTCAACCTGCCAGCCACTGAGCAAAATACAGATATTATATTAGCTCCTTTATGGACGTTTTTAGATGACTTGCATCCCACCTTATGGCGCAAGGGTGAGCAATTTGTGCAAACGGGCGCGCACATGCGGCGTTTGGTCGATGATACCGAGCTGAGTTTGGCCTTTACTTTTTCTGCACCTGAAGTACCCGCGGCCGTGCAGCGTTATGACTTACCCGAGAGCATTCGTAGCTATGCAATGAGTGATGGCAGCTTAAGTAACACCCATTTTGTGGCCATTCCTTATAACGCCAGCCATCCGCAAGCCGCGCAGCTAGTGGCAAACTTTTTAATGAGCCCAGAAGCACAGGCCAAAAAGCAAACCTCTGATATATGGGGTGATAAAACCGTACTCGTTCCCTCTACGCTCAATCCTGAACAACAAGCGCTATTCAAAGACAATAAACCACACCCTAGCGCCCTGCCCTTTGATAGCATCAAACGTACCGTGAGTGAACCACATCCAAGCTGGGTTGATGCCATTATGCAAGGCTGGCAAGCGCGTTATGGGGTCAGCCCATGAGTAAAAATACTAATAATAAAACGGCAAAAGAAAAAGTCCATTCTGCAACAATTACTGGCATAACCGCGCCTTATAAAACTGATCTATTTACGCGTATCGTCTCCTTGAGTCCGACATTTTTACTGCTGCTACTGATATTGCCGGTACTCGGTGGTTTGGTTTGCGTGCTGTTACCTGCCTTTAGCTGGGTGCCTGCACTTGAGCAAACGACTGTTAGTCTACAAGGCTTTCATGATCTTTGGCAGACGCCTGGTCTTACTCAAATGGTCGCTTTAAGTATCGCTACTGGATTGATAAGTACGTTACTCGCTTTTGTCATGACCTTAATGATTTTGGCGGCGTTTTTTAATAGCGTTTGGCTGACCCGTATTGAGCATTTACTTAGTCCAATCTTGGTCATTCCTCATGCAGCAGCAGCCATTGCGGTTGGTTTTTTAATTGCGCCTTCTGGTATGTTTTCACGCCTTATATCACCATGGCTAAGTGGCTGGGAATTGGCTCCAGACGGTATATTTCCACATGACCCCTACGGCATCAGTATTATCTTGGGTTTGACGTTGAAAGAGCTGCCATTTTTATTACTCATGGCACTAGGCGCTTTGGCACAACCAGAGCTTGGTAAAAAGCTACGTCAGCAGTATAAAGTCGCGTTAAATCTCGGCTATTACCCCATTACTGCCTTTTTTAAAGCGGTACTTCCTGTCCTCTATCCTTTTTTACGTTTGCCTATCTTAGCCGTGCTCGCCTATGCTAGTGCCAGCGTAGAGATGCCATTGATACTCGGTCCAAACACGCCGCCAACGCTGGCGGTCACTATCATGCAATGGTTTAACGATGTTGATTTAAACTTACGTATAAAAGCCTCGGCGGGCGCGTTATTACAGCTCGCTTTGACGGGTAGTTTAATCGCCTTGTGGCTTGGTAGCGAGAGAGCAATAAAAAATTGCTTTAATCGCACGTTGGTCAATGGCAAGCGCAGCTATGCCGATGCACTATGGCAAAAAATCACCGCAGCGTTGACCGCTGTGGTGATTGGCTTTATCTTGCTAGCGCTCATTGGGCTGGTAATGTGGTCAGTGGCTGGTTTTTGGCGCTTTCCAGCCGTATTGCCAGAGCAGTTGGTGTTATTGCATTTTCAAAGCGCCTTTACGCAAATGAGTACGCCATTATTTAATACCATTACGATCGGTATCGTGAGTACGATATTTGCCATTGTGCTGACATTGTTATGTTTGGAAGCTGAGCAATTAAGTCAAAAGCCACTTTCAACATTTACCAGTTTTATTATCTATTTACCGCTATTAGTGCCCAGTATTGCCTTTCTATTTGGGTTGGTTTGGCTACAGCAACTGGTGAATAATCAAACGGCATTTTTTAATGTGGCATTTGCCCATCTGCTCTTTGTGCTGCCCTATGTGTTTTTATCGCTTGCTAGCAGTTATCGACGTCTAGACCCTCGTTTTGCTCATGTAGCGGCAAGCCTTGGTGCAACTCCTGCTAGAGTATTTTTGCAGGTGAAATTACCACAACTGTTTGCGCCGTTGTTAATTGCCATTGCCCTTGGTTTAGCCATTAGCTTTGGTCAATACTTACCGACATTATTGGCAGGTGGCGGACGAATCGCCACCATCACCACAGAAGCCGTAACCCTCGCTAATGGTGCCAGTAGACGCACCAGTGCAGTGTATGCCATCATCCAAATGGCGCTACCCTTAGTTGGCTTTATATTGGCGTGGATATTGCCAAAGTACTTCTTTAAAAGTGGTAAAAATAGCAGCCGTTAAAACGTTTTTTAAAATATATTCGTTTTGAAGAGCACTGATTCTAAATAGCACTAATTTTGAAAATACCTAATAATAAAAACGCAAAGAAAAGGGCCTTTGATGCAATCCTCTTTACAGATAAAAAACTTACAGTTATATCGAAAAGGCGAGCTACTACTCAGCCTAGATGAGCAGATTGCTGGTGGTGAAATACTAACCATCATGGGTCCATCTGGCAGTGGTAAATCGAGTTTATTGAATTGGCTCACAGGTATATTGCCAAATGGTTTTACCGCTATTGGTGAGGTCTGGTTAAATGATGAAAATGTAAGCCATCTGCCGACGCATCTGCGGCATATTGGGGTACTGTATCAAGATGCCCTACTGTTTTCGCATTTATCGGTCGCAGGTAATATTGCGTTTGCGATGCCTAAAAGTAATAAAAACAGCAATAAAAAACAGCGCCGTGAAAAAATAGAACAAGCGCTGGCACAAGTGGGGCTAGCAGGCATGGGAGATCGCCATCCTGATAATTTATCGGGCGGACAACAAGCACGAGTGGCGCTACTGCGCACCTTGCTCAGCGCACCAAAAGCGATACTACTTGATGAGCCTTTTAGCAAGCTTGATACCCAACTTCGAGTAGATACGCGGCAACTGGTGTTTGAGCAAATCCGCACTCATAAACTTCCCGCCATCATGGTCACGCACGATTATAGCGATGCTGAGGCCGCAAACGGTAAAGTTATTCATTTAGACCTGTAGTTTTAGGCTTATACTTTTAAACTTGTAGATCTAAATTCTAAACATCAAAGCGAAATACAAAAGGCAAGCGCATGCTAGATAAATTTCTTACGCCCATGATTAAGCCGATACTAAGCCCTGTCGTCGTTGTCTTGCACAAACGCGGTATTACGGCTGATCAACTCACGGTGGCAGGCTTTTTAATCGGTATGTTAGCGGTGCCATTACTGGCGTTTGAGCTTTGGTATGGCGCACTGGCAGCCATTGCATTAAATCGTATTTTTGATGGTCTTGATGGCGCTTTAGCCCGTTATGCAAAGCAAAGCTCTAGCGCAGGCGGCTACTTAGATATTACGCTCGACTTTTTATTTTATGCCGCCATCCCGCTGGGTTTTATATTGGCAAATCCTGAACAGAATGCCATTGCTGGCGCTTTATTACTCGCGACCTTTATTGGCACAGGCTCTAGCTTCTTAGCGTTTGCCATTGCTGCGGAAAAGTTTACACTGAATAAACCGCAGTTTAAATATAAGAGTTTTTATTATTTAAACGGTTTGACTGAGGGCACCGAAACCATCGCACTGTTTGTCGCTTTTTGCCTGTGGCCACAGCACTTTGTATTACTCGCCAGCATTTTTGCCACTGCTTGCGCAATTACGATTTTTACCCGTATCCATGGTGGCTACCATACCCTTAAACAGCTAGAAATAGATAAAAACAGTATATAAATATAATAAGTTAAGAGGCAGCTAATGACTAACGAAGTATGGTGGCGGCTTGGGTTCTTTTTAAGCATTTTAGTGATTATGATGCTGATAGAATGGCGCATGCCTGCACGTCAAGCACCGATCAAAAGCAGCAAACGCTGGTTCGCTAACTTTGGCTTGGTGTTTGCGTCATCCGTTATTGCTCGTCTAGCGGTGCCTGTCGGTCTAACGGCTGTGGCGCTTTATAATCAGCAGCATGGGATTGGTCTATTTAATATCATCAATTTGCCAAGCATTGTCGTCATCATACTAAGCTTAATATTGCTCGACATCATCATTTACTGGCAGCATCGATTATTTCACCGCGTGCCTATGCTATGGCGTCTGCATAAAGTCCATCACGCTGATGCACATGTCGATGCCAGTACAGGGCTTAGATTTCATCCCATTGAAATCGTTTTAAGCATTCTAGTGAAGCTCGTTGCCGTCAGCTTGTTGGGCGTTCCTGCCATCGCCGTATTGATATTTGAGATTGCGTTAAATGGCTTAGCGATATTTAACCATGCCAATATTCGCCTGCCACCTTCGCTTGAAAAACCGCTGCGATTAATATTAATGACCCAGATTTTGCACCGTATTCACCATAGCCAACGCGTCAGTGAAACCAACTCAAATTATGGCTTTAGTGTCATTTGGTGGGATTGGATTTTTGGTAGTTATAAGGGTGAAGCAAAGCAGTCTGATAATGAGCTAGATATTGGGCTAAAAGAATACCCAGAAGCCAAACAAAATGCCTCGCTATGGGGATTGTTGACAATGCCATTTAGCAATGACTTGGTTAAGAAAAACAAATAACTGTCGTGATGCCGCCTAGCTTTGAATGTAAGTCAAAGTTACAAACAACTTGAGCATTCACTCAAATATTATTTGAACGATTGCTCAAAATGAATTATAGTGGCTGCAGTTGTTGAGCGACTCACGAAAATCTCACTTATTAAATTGAGCAATCACTCAACTATATAATAGGTTCTCAAGTCGTTTCTACACACTTACTTTTACAACAATTCACTAATAATTATCCGAAGGACTTTCACATGACTGAATTTACTCTACACGACAAAGACACAGCCCCAGCAGCAAGCAAAGACTTGCTTGATGTTTCTATCAAAGCGTTTGGCATGGTACCTAACCTACATGCAGTCATGGCTGAAGCACCTGGTCTATTAGAAGGTTATCAACGTCTGCATCAGTTGTTTTTAGACAGCAGTTTTGATGACGAAGAAACCACTGTTGTATGGCAAACCATCAACGTCGAACACGAGTGCCATTACTGTGTACCCGCTCATACTGGCATCGCAAAAAGCATGAAAGTGGATGACGCAATCACTGATGCATTACGTAATGAGACACCACTACCAACTGAAAAACTAGAAGCATTACGCGACTTTACGCTATCGGTCGTTCGTGATCGTGGTAATGTAAATGATGACGCAGTGCAAGTGTTCTTAGATGCAGGCTTTACTAAACGTCAGATTTTAGAAGTGGTTCTTGCAGCGGCTCAAAAAGTGATGAGCAACTACACCAACCATTTGGCCAACACGCCAATCGACAAGCCTTTCCAAAAGTTTGAATGGCATAAAGCTGTCTAATTATATAAGAACCACATAAGGAGCCACTATGAGTAATTTAAAAAAGCCATTACGAATAGATATCGTGTCAGACGTGGTCTGCCCTTGGTGCGCTATCGGCTATAGTCAACTAGCCGAGGCATTAAAACAAACCAACACTCCGCACGAGATTCACTGGCATCCATTTGAGTTAAATCCTAATACGCCGCACGAAGGACGAAACTATCTTGAGCATATCATGGAGAAGTACGGTACGACTGCTGAAGACATTCAAGAGAACCGAGCTAGAATGACAGAAGTAGGTGCTGAAGCTGGATTTGATTTTCAGTTTACCGATGACTTTCGTACTTACAATACTTTTAATGCGCATCAGTTGCTGCATTGGGCCGATCAACAAGGGCGTATGCACGAGCTAAAGCAAGCATTGTTCGTCGCACACTTCGTCGATAATCAAAATATATCAGATTATAGTGTGCTTGCAGATGTGGCAGCAGAAATCGGACTGGATCGTAGCGAAGCACTGGCGGTCTTAAAAGATCAGCGATTTGCTGCAGCGGTAGAAAAAGAAAAGCAGCATTGGCAGCAACAAGGCCTTCAAAGTGTGCCATCTATGGTTTTCAATGAGCGTCATTTAATTAGCGGTGCTCAAGGTGTTGAGAATTATAAAAGCATATTGCAGCAGTTGGCTGATATGCCAGACTAAATCATCTGATTGATGGTTGAGTTTTCAAGACTAAGAGTTTTAGAAAAGCTAAGGGTTTTAGCGTTACTGTATAGCCCGAGACTATACAGTAACGCTAAAACCCTTTTTTTCATACCAAAAACATCTTAGCAATCAGCCTTACTTAATCGGCAATAACCCTTTAGCAGTGCTTATTTGCAAATAGTCAACATGCACTACACGACAACAGGCTTATCAATACGCAGCGCTTCTATAGAGAGCGCCATATCTTCAGCCAACGCTTGCACCGCTGCACTCTCGACATCACGCTGCGCAAAAGCACGCAGCCCCATGATTTCCGCCTGTAGTCGTCGTCCAAGCCTAGTTGCGTCGAGCTCAGTATCAAGCTCACCCAGCCGCTGTGCTTCGGTAAAGTAATTTATAAAACGCAGCTCCATACCTGCCAGCAGCATTTCAACTTTTTGTAGCGCTGTCTGCTCACGAGCACCAAGCTCCAGCAAGCTTTTGACCAGCATGCAAGCCTGACTCGGCAGCCCTTTATCACGAATACCGCCCAGCTGACGCACGAAAGCGGCTAACCCCAACAGCGGTGATTGATAAGCGCCCATTACCCGCTCAAGCTCACTCAAACCTAGACGAGCATAGTAGTCTAACGCTTCTTGAAATAATCCATCTTTACTGCCAAACGCAGCGTAAATGCTTCCTGGACGCATATCGAGCGCCTCTTCTATGTCTTTTAACGAAGTAGCATGAAAGCCTTTTTGCCAAAAAAGCTGTAACGCGCGTTCTAAGGCATCCTGACGGTTATAAAGTGCGGTACGTGACATAGTTTTTCCATCTCAAAAGCTGTAATCTCATATAAAAACAAGCACAGCGATAAAATTTGAATGATTGCTCAATTTTATATCGAATGGCATTCTTAGTCCAGTAAAGTTAATTTACAAAGCAAATATCTTATTTAGCCATTGGTAGCAATTTCAATGGCTAAATAAAATATGAAAGCGCCCAACGTTTAATGACTCAATAGTACATGCTTGCTTTTTTGATACGCAGACAAGCCATCTACACCCAGCTCACGACCGATACCGCTTTGCTTAAAGCCGCCCCACCCTGAATCTGGCAGTACAATTTGCTGTTCATTGATCCAGATATGACCCGCTTGAATCTGTAGCGCCATCTCTACGGCCGCCTTTTCATCAGCGCTGACAATGCTCGCGGCCAAAGCAAACTGGCTATCATTGGCCAAAGCAATCGCCTCTGCATGGTCGGTAAACGTTTGACTCACTAAGACCGGCCCAAAAACCTCTTCTGTCCATAACTGACTGGTCACTGGAACATTGGTATAAATCGTCGGCATCGCAAAATACCCTTGTCGATTTAAGACCTCACCACCTGTGAGACAAATCAGGTTTTCGGCAGTAGCAATGTCGAAATATTTTTTTACTTGATTGAGTTGCTGCTCACTAACCAGTGGACCCATTTGCGTGTCAGTGTCAAAGCCATCACCAATTTGCAAACTTTCTGCCTTAACTTTTAATGTGTCGAACAACGACTGAGCAATGCTTTCATGAACGAGCAGTCTTGAGGTGGCTGAACAGATCTGACCAGCATTGGTAAATATACCACCGATGATTAAATCACAAGCGTGGTCGATATCAGCATCTGCACATACGACGATGGCTGACTTACCGCCCAGCTCTAAACTAATATCCTTGATACCTTTTGCCGCTTGGCTCATTACCTTTTCACCAACGGCGTTGCTACCAGTAAAAGAAATTTTGTCGATTAATGGATGGCAGGTCATGGCAGCGCCCACTTCAGCTGCACCCGGTAAAATATTAACGACTCCTTTCGGTAGTTTGATAGCAGACAATATATTGCCCAGCATCAACTCTGGCAATAATGTCACCTCGGAGGGCTTTAATAGCACCGTACAGCCTGCAGCCAATGCAGGGGCTAACTTCCAAGCAGTAGTGACCATTGGAAAATTCCACGGGACAATAAGGGCGCAAATACCAACAGGCGCATACGTTTTTAGCAAGCGTATGCCTGACTCGCTGGTGGGTACCTCCAACCAAGTCGCTTGTTCTGTGATGATATTGGCATAATAGCGATAACAAGCAATGGCATCGCTCACGTCTATTTTTGCCTCTTCAATGGGCTTACCATTATTTAACACAGACAATCCAACCAATTTGTCAAACTGCTGCTCCATCGTCTCGGCAATGGCATTGAGATACGATGCACGCACGCTTACGTCGGTTTGCGACCAAGATGGATACGCCATAGAAGCCGCATTAACTGCCATTTCTACCTGTGCCTTGGTACACAATCGAGTGGTAGCGATGATTGTTCCCGAATTTGAATCATATAAATCATAACTTGAATCATGATTCGAATCATAGCTATCAGCATCAGCAGTATCGGTAGCAGGTGCTTCAATAGTCATCCATTTGCCATCTATATAGGCTGCATTTAACATCACTTCATCTTGAACCGTTTGGATGGCGCTTTCTCTCGTTAAACTGTTAGCATTCGTCATTTCCATGATGGTCAATCACCTTATATGGTTTGATATAATTGTTTTTATGCCTATTGTATTTATAAGTGTCTCTGTCAATCATTGGCTAAGTAATCGGTTTATCTAACTAAAGAATAAACCGGTTATTTGGCACATTATCGTTATGCTAGAGGATGGGTTGATATTGGCTACATAGCTAATAAAGTAAATGCGCCACTGACGTAATCACAACCAAACTGATCAGCGTACGAAGAATAAAAATCATGAACAGCTCTAACACATTAAGCTTGATGTTTGATTTCAAAATCAGCGCGCCCACTTCAGACATATAAATAATCTGAGTAATAGAACATGCACCAACGATAAATCTTGTCATCTCACTCTCAATACTTTTACCGACCAAGGCTGGCAAATACATATCCGCAAAGCCCATAATCATCGCTGGAGCCGCCTCTGCTGCCTCTGGAATTTGTAACAAATCAAGCAGCGGTACCAACGGTGTAGACAACCATTTAAACACAGGCGTATATTCGGCTAAGCCCAGACCAATCGTACCAATTGCGAAAATCACGGGGATTAGCCCAAAATAGATATCGAATAGATTCTTTACACTACGTTTGAACACTTGACCCAGACTTGGCATTGAGTGCGCGCGCGTCACAGCACGATTGACCGCCCATTGGTAGGTCGTGTACTGAGCAGGAATCCCTTCATCGAGCATACTTTTGCCAGAATGATAGGTGTCAGGCTTTAAGGAAAGTGGCGGTATACGCGGCATAATAATCGCAGCGATAAAGCCTGTTAAAGCAATGGTCAGATAAAAATAAACGAAGTTATCGTCCACGCCGATGGTTTTGGCGACGACATAAGTAAAAGCGATCGAAGTCACCGAAAAAGTCGTCGCGATAATCGCCGCTTCACGCTGGCTATAGTAGCTTTTATCATACTCCTGCATGGTGACTAGCAAGCCGATAGAAGCCGCGCCAAACCAAGAGGACATCGCATCTACCGCTGAGCGTCCTGGCAACTTAAACAGTTTGACAAATATTTTGCTCGCCAGTGTGCCCAAAAACTCCATCAAACCAAAATCCGTCAAAAACGGTAACGATAAAATGGCGAAGAAAAATAAAGGAATCAAAATTGGAATCAAATCTTCGAAAATGACGCCGCCGGTATTACGATTAATAATAAACTCAGGGCCGACTTGCAGATAAATCATCCAGACAAACACCATCCCTAGCAATCGGGCGGTGAGCCAAAACCAATCAACATCGAAGAGTTTTTTGACCATAGAGTCTTCATGCAGGTTGGGTTTTAACACCTTCACAGCCAACGCCCCAAGAAAGGAAGTCGTCACGATTGCCATTGCCACATAAACGACAGAACCGCCCAGCAAAGCTTGCAAAGCGTCCGTTAACACACCCAATAAAATCGTAACCTTTCCGTCCCATTGAAACGGAATAATAAATAGTGCAATGCCCAGTGCTGAAAACAATAAAAACTTCCACATTGACGCACGCCACTGCTCTCCTTGCGGCGTTTCTGAATCGACAACATCGTTTCCTAATATCGGTTGCTGCGACTTATCGAGATAATTCGTCATTTAATTCCTCCTTGATGGGCGACGATCGCCAATTTTTCCATTTTGCTGTCTGACCAATGCCTGGATTTAGCGAATTGGTCGGATCTAGTTTTTTATAAAAAGTATGTAGTGCAGGTTTTGCGGTATAGACATGACCCACGTTGTGTTCAGCAGGGTACTCTATACGACGTCGATCATAAAACGCCAACAGCTCATCCTTGAATTTTTTTGCATCTACCTCAGGGTGTAGCAGATAGTCTTGGTGCATGACATGACAGAAAAAATGCCCCAAATAAAAGGTTTTACTGACCTGCTTTTGTAAGTCAATAGGTAGCACTTCATCCCAATCTACGGCATTCCTTGGTAAGGCAATATCGGTAGACAACAGCTCTCCAAACTTTGTGTGGTTAAGGTTGTGATAACGAAACATGGCAGCGGTTGCCGCACTACGAAACACCAATAATGCTTGGGATTCTGCTGCTGTACAAAGATGTACGACGCCTTGATGCTGCTGCATATGGGACTGTAAAAATGCTTGGGCAGCGACAATATGACCATGACTGCGGTTATCATTGCTATTATCATCGTCCGTATTATTGCCATCCGCGACTTTAATGATTAAATGATAACGATAGGAGCTCGCCTGCTCTGCCAAAGAATTGGGTAATGACGGCGGCATGAAAACACCAGTCATTTGTAGCATCCGATCTGGTAAAGTCTGAGGCAGTCGCCATTTATCCAAATAGTAGCCAATCTTGGTTTGTAACCGATACAACGCTCCTATTTTACTGGCTGGTAGTTTTCGCATACTCAAACAAGTATCGCGACCATAGCGCATGGTAATATCGTTGTAATTTTTGTGCATATATTCTGCCAAAATAGGCAGGTTTAGCTCGCTTTTTAACCACTGTTGCCTGAGTGTGGTCAAAGTATCGGCGTCATTGGTCGAGATATAAAACGTTTGTTCTTGCGTCGGTTTGGCAAATGTCGCGACTCGAACCGCAAAGACGATGACTTTGCCTGCTGAACCAGAGGCTTCATATAATCCGTTAGGGTCATTATTAAATCTGGCAGGTGTGTCTGCCTCGCAATCACGCACCTTGTGTTGATAATGGTGGTTTGTACAGGACTTACTGTTGGCACTCTCTGGGTTTTTATTGAACGTGCCAGTTTGTAAGTTTCTAAGCATCTCTTCTGGACCTGCACCTAAATCAATGCCTAAGTGATTGATTAATTCAAACTCACCCATGGCATTACGTTTGGCAAATAGCGACATCTCGGTATACGCCGGACCACGCTGCACCAACATACCGCCAGAGCTGTTGCAAATACCGCCAATCACCGAAGCACCAACACAACTTGAGCCCAGTACTGAATGCGGCTCACGCCCTAACGGCGCAAGCTCAGACTCCAACTGCTGGAGGCTAGCCGCTGGCAAGGCAACCAGCTCTGCTGCATCATTGAGCAGATGAACACCGCCCAATCGTTGCATAGAAATCACGACGACTGCTCGATCGTACTCTCCGTACGGTGTCGAGCCTCCGGTCAACCCTGTGTTAGCAGCCTGAGCAATAATAATCACATCAGCCGCTGCACAGAGATTAATGACGCGCCATAGTGCCACAAGAGAGTCTGGTATCACAACTGCCACGACAGCATTCGTGATAGCCGCAATCGCCCCTTGTGTATACGACTGCTGCTGGCTGGGTTTGGTCAATACATTGGTCGCGCCAACAATCGCGGATAAATCCGTTAATAAGCTTGCCAGCGAGGTGCTCAAGCGACCAGACGAGCGGTTAGCATGTGGCATCATAGACGTTCTTCCTTGAGCGACCAGCCTTTATTATATTTGACGTATTAACATTAGCTAAAGCAGGTGAATGTTTTACCCATTTCAATCAAAAATTCATCGGCTTCATCAACTTCATAGATGATGGGTTGCTTGCCCTTGATATCTTCTTTTAAAGCATCGAGCAATTGCTGTTTGGCTGTGATTCTGCGATAACCTGCGCCAAATCCTGCGGCTAATGGCTCAAAGTTCGGCGTCTTAATATTAACCCCGATTAGTGGCAATCCACCCTCTTCCATATAACGACGAATCTCGCCATAGCCTTGGTTGTTCCACAGCAGCACAATCAATGGCAGCTCAAGCTCGGCGGCACAGATGAGTTCTGCAATCGTAAACTGAATACCGCCGTCGCCAATCAAGCTGACCACTGGACTGTTTGAGCCAATCATGGCACCAATGGCAGCAGGCAAACCATAACCTAACGTGCCAAATCCAGTCGATGAGTTAAACCATCGACGCGTGGCTAACGCCTCAAAACCAAGATTGCCGCTATAGACAGGCTGCGTTGAATCACCAACGAAGATGACGTCTTTCACTTCATCTCGAATCAATTGAAGTAGCGCATTTTGACCAGCAAAGTCTGGTGTCATGTCTTCTATAAGTAACTGTTTTGCCTCGTTTACTCGTACCGCCGCTTGATGATTTAACGCGTGGTTTTCTAAACGGCTACACAGCCCACTTATAGCCATTTGCGCATCGGACAATACCGCGATATCGGCTCTAAAAGGACGCTGTAATTGCTGGGCATCGCAGTCGATACGAATCAGCGTGCCATTGATTTTGAATTCACCATTAAAGAACACATCATAATCAGTCTCACCCAGCTCAGTACCAATCGCCAATACCCAATCAGCCTCAGCAATAACGGCGCGACCTGCCTCTAATGACTGATTGCTACCCAAACTTAATGGGTGGCTAGGTGGCAGCAAACCTTTGGCATTGATGGTTAAAAACGTCGGTGCATCGATAAGCTCTGCTAGGGTTTGCGCGTCATGATCGACATCGACGCAGCCACCACCATAAAGTATCACTGGATTTTTTGCCGCTTTTAGAGATTCAACGATCAAATCTAATTGCGCAAGATTGGGCAGCGGTCTCATTACTTGAGGTAACGTTAAACCATGTGCATCAGTCGATTTTTTTACAAAGTTATTTAAATAATCAGAGGGCTTAGCAACATGACTGGCATCGGCGGTAATCACATCAATGGGCAACTGGATATGCACTGGCCCCGGACGTGCGCCATTAAATAATGCAAACGCTTCAGCGATGACCTTGGGTAACGATTCAGGCTGCCAAATAGTTTTGCTCATGAGTGTAACCTTACTGACCATGCCTTGCTGATCGTGCAATTCATGCAAGTGCCCTTCACCGCTGCCCGTATCTGCCACTTTATTAACACTAGAAATCACTAGCATCGGTATAGAGTCTGCCAACGCCTGCGCCATGGCTGTCATGATATTGGTCATACCGGGGCCTGTGATAATAAAGCATACCCCGACTTTGCCAGACGCTCGGTAATAGCCATCAGCCATAAACCCCGCGCCTTGTTCATGACGCGGCGTCACGTGGCGGATGTTGGTGTTTGGTAGACCACGATATAGCTCGACCGTATGCACACCCGGAATACCAAATACGGTCTCTACCCCATAATACTCTAGCCACTGTACGAGCAGCTCACCACATGTCAGAGACGGCTTGGCGGGCGCTGAAGAAGATGTTTGAAGCGTTTGCGTCATGAGTTAATCATCCTAAAAAGTTCAATCGCGTTTAAATAAGTTGTTCAGTGTTAAACCCAAGCTGCCCTTTAATCCCTTATAAAAAGCAGCTTGATAAAAAGCAGTTTGCGATTATAAATTATTCTTAATACACCGCCTTTACCTTATCGTCATAGCGCACACCCGGTAAGATACATAGCATCTCAAACAGCAAGTTTGCCGCCAATACTGAGGTGTTACCAAATGGATCATACGGCGGTGACACTTCTACTAAATCGCCACCCACCACATCAAGTCCGCGCATACCGCGAATGATTTCTATCGCTTGCGTTGAGGTCAAGCCACCGATTTCAGCAGTGCCCGTACCCGGTGCAAACGCAGGATCAATACCATCGATATCGAAACTTAAATAGACGGGGCCATCACCGAGCTTTTCGCGTACTTCTGCCATCAATGGCGTCAGCGACTTGTACCAGCATTCCTCGGCAGGCACCACACGAAAGCCTTGCTGGGTTGACCAATCAAACTCTTCGGCGCTATAGCCTGTACCACGTAAGCCAATCTGTACCACGCGGTTACCATCGATTAAGTTCTCTTCGACAGCACGGCGGAACGGTGTACCATGAGCGATTTTTTCGCCAAACATCTCATCGTTGATATCTGCATGCGCATCGATATGCACCATGCCGACAGGGCCGTGTTTTTTGGCAAGCGCACGTAAGATAGGCAAGGCAATGGTATGATCGCCGCCCAACGTCAATGGAATAGCACCATGATTCACGATTTTATCAGTATAGAATTTTTCGATGATATCAATGCTTTTTAGCAAGTTGAAAGTATTGATAGGCACGTCGCCGATATCAGCAACTTGTAAAGACTCAAAAGGCGCTGCACGAGTGGCGACATTATAGGGACGAATCATGCGTGATTCATCACGAATTTGTCGTGGACCCAATCGCGCACCGCTACGGTTTGACGCACCAATATCTAAAGGCACACCCACAAACGCCACATCTAACCCTTCTGCATCAGCTTGAGTCGGCAAGCGCATCATAGAAGCAAAGCCGCCAAATCTTGGCATATCGTTGCCGCTTAATGGTTGATTGAATTTCATAAATCACATCCTTGTTTCAGTTTGTTTAAAATAGGCAATTTTTTATATGCTTTGACAATACCTAAATATTTAAAGTCAGACCATGGTAAAATTTAGAAGTAAACTTCTTATTTTTCGTAGTAATTTAGATTTAACCGTTATTATCAGAAGTTTGATATAAATTTGATGTTAGAGAAGTGATAAATAGAAGATTCATTTTGATAGACATCATAGGTACTGAGGAATAATGACCGATGCTAGATGAATTGATAAAAATAGACATCAAAACCTTGCGTAGCTTTATAGCGATTGTAGAGTGTCAGGGCGTGACAGCCGCACAGTCTCGCTTAAATGTGACGACCTCTGTCATTAGTGGTCATTTGACCCATTTAGAAGATCGCTTAGGCATGACGCTTTGTCATCGCGGACGCGCGGGTTTTAAGCTGACAGAAGATGGCGCAGCGGTTTATGAAGCCTGTTTGAGCTTTACTGAAGCGGTTGCCAGTTTTCAGCATCAACTACACTATATTCGCCAATTGGATTCGGTGCGTGGCGGTCATATCCGACTGTGTCTCATTGACCAGATGCCGACGTTTTTTTATGATGCTTTGCGCCAATGCTTGGCTGCTAGCTATCTTGACAATCCCCTTATCCACTTTTCTATCGATGTGCAAAGCCCTGAAAGCATGCTAAAGAAGCTGCTAAGCAACGAGAGTGATATTGGTGTGGGATATTTTGGCAGTTTTCCGCCACTACTCACTTTTCAGCCAGCCTTTATTGAGAAGCAGGTGGTCTGCTGTGGACGCGAGCATCGATTGTTTTATGAATCAGAAGGATTAACTTTTGAGGATTTGGAACAAAACTATCCATGGATAAAACGAGGCTATATTACCGATTTGAGTATCAATCATGTCCGCCCAAAAACCTTGAGTGCCACCACTTATCATATGGAGGCAACTGCGCAGCTCATTCTGGCGGGTCATCATGTTGGTTACTTGCCTAATGATTTAGCCAAGCGTTATGAAGAAATGGGACTGATGAAAATACTACTGCCCAATGAGGCCAGTTACGAGGTCAAGCATCATTGGGCTTATCGAGAAAACTTACACAAACAAGTCGCCGATTTCTTAAGTCAAATGACACGTCTTTTGTGAATAATGACGGCAAATAGCTACATAGCTACCCTGCTGTTAATCACTCTAGATGCTTTAAACCAATGGTTCTAAGCTTCCCTTTATCATCCACTTCTTTTATGACCAACGACCATTCGTCATTGATGTCGACCGTATCACCCGATACTGGCTTTATCTCTAAGCTATCATTGATATATTCAGCGACCGTTTGATCCCACATGCTTTTGGCGCTGTCCTCAGATTTGGATTTGAGTTTATCGACAAGCGACTCAGACGCCATAATACCAGTAAAAAACGGCAAATCTCCAAGCTTCACGCTTGGAGATAGCAGCCAATCGCCATAAAAATCATCCATGGCTTTATGGTCAAGGGTCGTATCGTTGAAAATCTTAGCAATTTGGGTGGCGTGGTTTCCTGTCATCGCATACCACACCCTATCACCGCATTTGAGCTTGGTATTTTCATCAACAACGATAATATGCTGCCTGCGTACCAAGGCAAAGACACTGATTTCATCAGGGTTTATGCGCTTAGAGATGGCCATTGGATGACGATCAATCGCAAATGCCCCTGACTTTACTTCAAACTCATATAAAGTAATGCTTGCTTTGTCAGATACCCAAACCTCATGCTCTTCTTCTGGATCTTTATTACTAGGAATACGCACTTTGAATAAATTTGCCATAAAAGGAATGGTCGTGCCTTGTAAAATCAAAGACAAAACCACCACGCCAAAAGCAATATCAAACAACATAAAAGCGCCGTCTATTCCCGCCATCACCGGTAATATGGCAAGCGTAATAGGAACCGCGCCGCGCAGACCTACCCAAGAAATAAAGCCGATTTCTCTGTCTTTAAATTTAAAGGGTTTCACACTGGTATAGACCGCAATAGGGCGAGCAATAAAAATCATAAAAGCTGCAATCGCGACGGAGTAATACCAAACATCAATCACATGCGATGGCGTCACCAATAACCCTAGTACCACAAATAATACCGCTTGTGACAACCACGCAAAGCTATCCATCACCCGCATCACATGCTCAGTTGAGCGCACTTTATGGTTGCCAATTAGCACACCAGTGAGATAAATTGCCAGAAATCCACTGCCGCCAATCAGATTAGTCGCGGCAAAGACTGCCAAGCCAGCAGACATGATCAAAATGGCATACATACCTTCTGCCAAGTGTATTTTTGGTAATAGCCTTGCCAATAAATAACCAAACAGTAAGCCCATGCCCAAACCAAAGCCAAGCTGCTGTAATAACAACCCTAAAAAGCCCAGTATTGTCTGTCCAGCGGGATCAACATTTAAAGCGATTAATCCTGTCACCAGCAAAATAGCCAAAGGATCGTTCGCGCCCGATTCTAGCTCCAATGTAGCCTGTACACGATCGTTAAGTTTGACGCCGCCATTACGCAATAGCGAAAACACCGCTGCTGCATCGGTTGAACCAACAATGGCCGCCATCAACAAACCAAGTCGCCAATCAACATCGAGTAGCCAAGTGACGAATATACCCAGTATCATTACCGTCGCAAGTACGCCCCAAGTGGCTAAGGTAATAGCAGGCTTGAGACCCACTCGAAATGACTTAAAAGATGTGCGTAGCCCACCATCTAACAAGATACAAGCAAGAGCTGCCTGCCCAACGAAATTAGCAAGCCCGTATTGGGCGAACTCGATACCTAAAATACCATCTTCGCCAGCCAACATCCCTACGATCAAAAACAACAGCAATAGCGGAACGCCCAAGCGCGCCGATAACGTACTTGCCATAATACTGGCGAAAATTAACAATGCCCCTACGAGATAGATGATATTTAAGGTATCCATCTTTTTTAAGCCCTATTTTTATAAATTGTAATGAATGGAGTTATCGCGATAATTCTAATTTTAGTTTGCTACAGGTAGCACCATAAAATCGCTCTTAAGAATAACATCTACGACCGAATCTATAAAAATTATCTGTAGAAATATGTACTGAATTTCATATATACCTTTGATATATTGCCCTTTGACAGAGTTTACGTTTTTTTCTAACCACAACTAAGCCTGAATGTACTGCCATGTAAGGACCAAAATCGCTGCGGCTATTGTCCAAGCGACAACGCCGAACAGTAATGCCTTATATAAGCTGACGTAACCGATGCTAAAAAATACCACAAAGGTATAAATAAGATGCGGTATGACACCGAGCATACTAAATATTAATGCGACTTTTAAATCAGCGGGGCTACGCTCAGTACCCACAATAAAGTGACTGATTAACGTAAATGTGGGGAACAGTGGCGCGAGTGCTGCCAAATAAAAAAATCTGGTTCGCGCGAATAATTGAATCGCCAATACCATTAGAGCACCAATAAGCATTTTTAACCAAATCACGACGGGGTCATCTCCTATGGAATGATAAGGGCTGGAAATAGCCCAATCCACCATGATACTAAAGTCTGCAAACCGACATAAGAGCAATAGCTGATTAATTAATCTATATGATAAAAACGTGCAAAAAGCCCCATCTAGCAATGGGGCTATTCATTTTTATGAAGCGAGTTTTCTATTACTCACTCAATCATTTTTTGGCTTCAGTGCGGCACTGATATCGGCGAGTAGTGGCGGGATATCATGCTTATCAGCGATGACCTCCAACATAACCAATTTGTCTTTTACAGCTGCTGCTTGCGTAAGAGCCGCTTTTAACTCGCCTGCTGTTTCTGCTTTTAGCAGCAGACTATTATCATCGGTGGCACCAAAAGCTTTTGGCATCATCTGCCAGTTACACTTAGGAATGTCATTATAGCGCTGGTTTTCACCATGAATCGCCCGCTCCACGGTATAGCCATCATTATTAATCAGTACAATCACTGGATTGATATGCTCTTGAATCATCACCGCGATTTCTTGAATGGTCAATAATGCTGAGCCATCACCAATCAATAAGACACTGCGCTTGTTTGGCGATGCAATAGCCGCACCCAAACTTGCCGGCAACGTATAACCAATCGAGCCCCACATTGGTTGTCCATAACAAGTCACGCCTTCTGGTAAACGCACATCACTGATGCCAAAATACGCCGTTCCCTGTTCTGCAAACACCAAATTATTATGGTCTAGATGATCGGCAATGATATGCCATAGATCATCTTGAAAAATAGCCTCGCTGTCCTTACCCTGCTGCTCATGCGGCTTGACTTCTTTACAGAACGGCTTTGGCACAATATTAATATCTGAGGTCAAGACTTCATGTAGCGTTTTTAGGGCGTCTTTTAGGGCAATGGGCGCAAAGTTTTTGCCAGCAATGCTCGCGCGCTCATAATGCAAATCAACCACTGTACTTTCATCAATATCTTGGCTAAAACCTGCCGTCGTAGTATCGGTATATTGCACACCTATTTTTATTAAGCACTCACAGTTTTCGACTGCATCCTTGACCACGGGACGTGATGCCACGCCAGCATAAGTCCCTGCCCAACGTTCACTATTTTCGTCAAGCAAAGTTTTGCCCCATGATAACGTCGTATAGGGAATATCCGTATCGGCAATCAATGCCTTAAGCTGCGGCTGTAGTCCCAAACGATGCACCATCAAATCTGCCATCAGCGTCGTGGTTTTGTTTGGCAGAAACTCTATGAGCGCTTGTTTAAAATCTGCCAATGCTGCTTGACTGGTGATGTCTTCTTGGCTATCAACAAGCTTTGTAGTCGGTGGATAAATAGGTTGACGAGCAACGTCAGGCGATAGTAACAGATAGCCTGGACGATGTTTTTTAAGAATTAAGCGAATCACACGGTCGATTTCTGAGGCAGCATTTTCAGGGGTAAGCTGCGCTCGTGCTACCGTGACCGGCTCTACCATCTTAATAAAATGATTGAACACGCCGTCACCAAGTGAGTGATGGATGCGGCGCTTTGAATCTTGTAAAGCCGTACTTGGCGCGCCTACGATATGTAGCACTGGTGCATACTCAGCAAAAGAGCCTGCGGTCGCGTTAATCGCTGACAATTCTCCCACCCCAAAGGTCGTCACCATCGCCGCAAAGCCGCGCTCACGTGCATAGCCGTCAGCTGCGTAACCTGCATTTAACTCATTGGTGTTACCCACCCAGCGCAGCTTATCAGAGGCAATAATATTATCTAAAAAAGTTAAGTTGAAATCACCAGGTACGCCAAATATCTCTGACGCGCCTGCTTCTGCGACACGATCAAACAAATAATCAGCGATGGTATATTGTTGACTCATAGTACTTATCCTTAAGTGTTATCTTTATAAATCATGAAAATGATTAATATGGTTAAAGTCATTATAAAACTGTATTCCAGCCTATTTATAGAAAGCAAAGCTTTTGGAATATAGATTACAACAATCTGTTATATCACAGATGAAGGCTAGGATAATATGCCAATTTACTATCTTTTACTTTTTTTCATACTAACTGTTGACACGTTCAAAAAACTGCGTATAATACGCCTTCATCAACTGACGATAGTTAATTGATAATTAGCGGGAATAGCTCAGTGGTAGAGCATAACCTTGCCAAGGTTGGGGTCGAGAGTTCGAATCTCTTTTCCCGCTCCAAATATGGCTTAAAAAAGCACTAAAATTCTCACTCCTTAAATAAGAAGTGGGGATTTTTTTTGTCTAGTTTTCCAGAATTACAGTCATACTTAGGGCGTGTCCTCAATTCAATCGATAGTTATATAAATGGGTTAAAAATGGCTAAATCTTGCCAAACGGCGTCAAATAGCTGACTAATATCTCAATATTATCGCCACTTTTAAAATGCGGACATGCCCTAGTATTCGTAAGTTTATATCACATCTACATAATTAAGAGTAATAAGTGTCCTATTGAAATATATAATGCTAAAATCAACCAGACTAAGGTGCTTGATTTTTTAGGCATGAAAAAGCCAAGACAAGCTTGGCTATTCTCATATATCATAAAGTCACTTGGTTAGCATAAGTTTATCTTGATAATTTTTACTACATAAATTACCGCTCTAACGATCAAACCCAACCCGCTTCCAAAAGCTGCTCAGTATTACTTATTTTGAATTCATGATATAAATTAAAAAATACTGCGGGGTCTTCAATATTATCGAGCAACTCGCGTTTATTGAGCGCCACAAACATCGCCAGTGCATAAGCCGCACAATGGATAGACTTTTTAGGATTAAACTCACGATCCGTAAAGGCTTGATATTGCATAACTTCTTCATGCAAATGCGGGTTTTGCTTTAGGGCATTCACATAGAGCCAATCATAAAATGTGGTCAATGGCTCTACGCTCCACTCCATACCAAAATAATTATAGCCAATCAGTTCACCCGAGGTCATTAAGCGCTCGTCCTTTCTGGCTTGTCTTGGCGGCGCACTTAACAAGTCAGTATAGGGACCACCATCCTCAAAAACCATACTGCTTTGAAAGGCATTTTCGACACTGTACTGCTGCCCATCTTGTTCATTTGTTAGCTTCAAGCTCAATGGACTCAGCGGAAAACTCAATTTATTGCCAGACTTGCTCGATAGCTCAAGGACATGACTAAAGCCATACTTTTTGCGAATGACTTGATGCATATCATTGATGGATTTTTTCTTTTGGCGACTGGCAAACCCCACATGCCGCTCAAACCTAACCATGTCTGTTTTTACCAGATTGTCACTGTTGGTTCTCGGCATAAATACGGGTCTGTGTTCTACAATATCTTGTCTTTGATCCACAGAATTCTGTGTTTGTTGCATAGCAATGTGCCTTATATCAATAGTCTTTTACAACGGCTCTTATAAAAATTGACGTTAAAACGTGTTGTCCTGACATCAATTTTACGGATAGCTACCTACTCAGCAGCATCTAATAACTTGTTAAGCGCCTCTACCATGGCATCATCTATGATACTGTCTTCCACATAGCTTATTACTTCGTCTATGGTTGTCAAATCCATTTCCCGAATACCCAAACTGGCTAGCTGCTCATTGATCGAGTCTAAACTGTCATTATCTTCAGTGTCGTCTAATAGATTTTCTTCAAATCTTCCTCTAACGAACCAGTACATTTTTTCTAGCACGGTTTCTTTTTTGGTCAAAGTAGAATAGCCGTCACCATAAATAAACAAGTTGAAATGATAAGGTATCTCTACCTCATTAATGAAAAAAGTACGCTTACATTCTAGTGTATAGGCTTGAATGTCTTTGTCTTCTGCATCTTTGTCGTTTTTATTGTCTTCATCATATTCAATCGCTTCTTTTACCAACTCCCCTAGAATTTCATAGCGTCCTGTTTTGACCTTATGATTGTAAATGATAGAGGCGTCTGCGATTGCGTCAAAAATAATGGCGCTGACGTCTAACGTATGATTGTCAATATCATAAAAACTCTTTAGCGCGGGTAAAAACTCGGTCAGCTTTTCTTCAGGTACTGGAATAAGAAACTGCTGCTCATATATTTTAATCATGTCTTCAGGCGCATAAGTGTTGGCAGTATCGGTCTCGTTTCTACCAGTCGACTGTAAAGGTAAAAAATTATACGGGTTATAAGGATTAGTATCGGTCATTGGGGACGGCCTTTTTATTTGGGTATGCTGTGTTAAATGTTAATGCTACCAATTGATGAGTGATGTATCACATCCTACTCACACTGCGGCAGATCATACTCGATGCTATCAACCATCTCATGACGCTGTTCAATGATAAGTTGATAACCGTTAATCACACCATTATACGGCAAGTGACCGTTATATTCTGCATAATGCGCAGCCAGACATTGTTGAATCACCAACTCACGTTTTGCCGCATTCATTTTGGCAATATTTTGCGGTAAATACGCAACAGCCTTACTGCTAGCCACGCCGCGCGACATCCAGTTAGCGCCCTCACTCCATGTAAAGTCGATGACCGCTCGCAATTGATATTGCGGTAGCGGATAAGGATAATGCGCCAAGTCATATTGGATTTGCGCAATATCCTCTGCAAAGGTGTCGTATTTTATATCGAGCACGGATAATAGTGCTTTTAAGAATTCATGAGCAGTAAAGTAGCTATCAATATCTGTCGCATTAAGTCCTAGTATGTCGCTAGACAATACATGACGCAGACGATCACAGGCAGATATGATGTGTTTTGGCGGATAACCCATGGCTTGGACAATATCTTGCGAACGTCGTTCACATTTCTCTATTTGGCTAACCGCCTCTTTTGCCAAAGGATGCCGCGGCGTATAACGATGAGTATATTTGGAAGGCGTGAGATTTTGGCTATTGATATGAGACATCGGTGACTCCTGAACTCCGACAATAAGAATAAGCTTATATAGGCTCATCGAATCAGGCATGGGTAACCTTGCCGGAGTACAGGCTCATGCGCTTTACCAGAGTGGTTTTATATCGTGCTGGAAGTTGCAATGTTTGCTAAGTGATTATTGAAGAACTTGGCAAACCGTTAAACCCACGATAGTTTTTAGTTCTTTATAATAGTAATTAATAAGGCCTTACTGCAAGGCTGATGGTATTTAATCTTCACCATGATATGTCGCGTCATCCATCCAGACAATGGGGTCTTCGCACAGATGTACCAAGTGATACCAAATATCTTCGCTACGGGCGATACGGTGATGACCACGTTCAAAATACTCTACTTCCCAGCTCTCAGGCAAGTTCACCAGCGTTCGTCTAGCGATGGCCACATCTAAGCATTCATCATCAACCTCAACCATGACTCTTATCATCTCAGTATTCGAGGTCGGAAATGACAGTTTCATATCAGCCACGTCTGGTATGCGATCGGCTAAAACCTCACTGGGATAAATGCAAGGCGCTATTAATAGCGCACGCAAATTGTATTTGTGGGCGAAATGATTGGCAAACCAGCCACCAAGTGAATGCCCTGCCAAGACGACTCGCGGATACTGCTTCATTTTTTCTAAAATTAACGCCTCATAAATATCGAAAATCTCGTTGAAATTATCTCGATAATTGACGGTTTGGCAGGTTTTGGGCTCACGGCTAATACAAGTATATTTAGTGGTTTCATTGCTTGAATCAAGACCGTGAAAGAATAGTAAAAATGTGTCATTATTTTCAATGGGAAACATCATAGTGCTCTCCTTTTAAGGATTTTTTTATTTATTAGCATTACTTTTATAATTCAACCATAGACCATAAATGCGCTCAGCGACATCCATAGGAATCCTCGTATATCCAGCACCAAATGACACGTCATAGACCGCAATCATCATCGCGAGAACCTCATCTACGCTATCGGCATCACCTTGAATCAGACGATTAGCGATTTGCTCTGCCTCACTGCTGTACTCATCCCAAGTATCATTGTAATAACATCCCACAATACCAAAGTCATAACGATAGATCATATCGGTGATAGACCTCATTAAGCTTGCACTCGCCTTATCATAATGATTGACCCACTCTTGGTATAACTGCTGACGTATGGGCAATACACAAGGCAAAATAGGACGATCTTTGGGATCATTCAGTTTATCGGCACTTACAACGTGTGAGGGTTTCATACCCTCCTCCCAGAGCAATGGGTACGATGACGAAAACATGCCTTTTTCACACACATTCAAACGCCATATTCCCCACATCTCCTTGCTAGCACGACTCATGGTATAGACAATAATCTGATTGAGATAATCACTATCATAGATGATATGTTGACGATCAATTCTCACGCCTTGCTTGGGCAATACATCAGTATAAGTGAGGGATATGTCACGTTCACTTGGTTCGGCAGCAACCACTACCTCAGGATAATCTAAATCTCTCTTCATCAGCTCATAGGGAGCAACAAAGCTCAATGTCTCATCACTATTATTCACAAAGTAGATATCATCTTCATAGTTATTGATAGACTCATTATGCAGATAAAATAACGGTATCTTTGATTTAGTTTGTACCTTATCTTGAATGGATTTAGGCAGTTTTGATCCACTTGACCAATTTAAATTATTGATACGTTTTTGCTCAAAAGTGTTAGTTGTGTTTGTCATAGTACTGTCCTTATTTTTTAATTTATTTTGAATATCAGTAGCTTGTAGTATTTTTAATTTTTTTGATTCTCAGAACAAATTTAAGTCAGCCGAGCTTGTCCGCCGCTTTTAGAGCAACGTTAAAAAGTAAAGTGAATTTGTCAATGATGACTTTAGAAGTTATTTAAACTTATTTTTAACAATATGAAATCTGTGCCATCATTGATATGACAGCTATGATTTATGAGTAGCTTGGGTTTAGTTGATTAGAAAAATAATGATTAATGCCAGCCAGAGTATTGATAGTTAACAGCAATAGCGAAGTTATAGGGTGAAGCGTTGCGCCTCGAGGGTTAACTCTATGTTGCTGTTTTCCTGACTGAATTACGTCCTAACTCAGTAACTATAATATAAAAATTGAGAAAAATAAAGCGTCTAATTAAAGCGGGCGACAACTGCTGTCGCTCAGCTGTATCGCATATTTCAGTTGAAAACATAATTTGGATTGAAGCATAGTATAACTTGACCACTAAAGCGCTTATATTAAAAACCGTCTAAATTTATAACCTACTCAAGCTTATAGGCGAGACTATAAATTTTATAGATAGTGCACCTGCAATAAATAGACGACCCTTTAAAACTCACTATTATTGACTGCTCAATATCACTTATTTAGCGCAATCGCAGCCGACTTCAACCAAGCAGCTGCTTTACCTAGAGGACGCTGCTTGTGCCATACAATTTCTAAAGCCACTGGCCAATCATGATCGTTAAAGTCCAATATTGGCTCGACTAAAAAACCATTATCCAAGGCACTGGCTACCACATGTTCAGGCACGAATGCCCAGCCTAGATTGCGCTGTACCAGCTCAACGATAACCCACTGGCTCTCAACCCACCAGACATCAGATGCTATTCGCAACCGTGCTTTTTCTTCGCTATGGTTACGTGTTGCCACCATCAATTGCCGATAGCGTTTCAACTCCTCCCATCCCACTGGCTGACGAGCTAGCTCATGGTTCGGCGCGCACACCATTTTCATCGACACCCAACCAAGCCCATGAAAATTCAGCGCTGAAGGTAGTATCTCTTGACGCCACATAATGCCTAAATCGGCGCGATCTTCTAACACCAAGCGGCTGACATCTTCCATCAGCGGAAACAATAGTTCCAGCTCCACACTAGGAAATCGGCGTGAAAACTCTTCCATCAAGCCGCCCAACGTTGCTTCGGGATACAGCTCATCAACCGCCAGTACCAATCGGCTCTCTACTCCTTCGCCCAGACTTTTGGCCACCCCGCGAAAATGCTCACAACGCTCTAGTATCACTCGCGCCTCTACCAGTAAGCGCTCTCCAGCTGGCGTTAGGACTGGATAGCGTCCACTGCGGACAAATAAGCTGTTGTCCAAATCAATTTCTAAATTTGACACCGCCGTGCTAATAGCAGACTGCGCCTTGCCTAGATAACGGGCGGCGGCTGAGAAAGAACCGGTCTCTACCGTGGCGACAAAGGCTTGCAATTGCTCTAATGAAAGGCTCATCTATCTAAAAATCCTATAGGTTCTAACTTGGTTATAATAGTTTAACAGATACAATAGGCGCGAAAATAACTGATTCAACTAGGAAGCTTCATGCGCACCGTGAAAGATCGTATTCGTCATACTTTGGGTTTTGAGATAATAGGTTTAATTATATTTGTACCGTTGGCAAGCTGGTTATTTGGCTTTGATATTCAGTCGATAGGTCTTATCGCCGTGGCTGCTTCGATTATCGC
This sequence comes from Psychrobacter sp. AOP30-A2-5, assembly GCF_052378115.1. Classification (NCBI taxonomy): domain Bacteria; kingdom Pseudomonadati; phylum Pseudomonadota; class Gammaproteobacteria; order Moraxellales; family Moraxellaceae; genus Psychrobacter; species Psychrobacter sp. AOP30-A2-5. The sequence continues at coordinate 59,938 of NZ_JBQSXK010000001.1, forward strand.
GACGTTGTGGAACTATTTTTATAACCTGTTATTTGACCACAGTATGCTGAAGCTACGTGGCAATGTACATAAGACGGTTCCACTACGGATGTTGCATGCCTTTTTATTTGAAGGTGGTTTGCTGTTATTATTCCTACCAATAATTGCGTGGCACTTAGGCATCAGCCTTTGGCAAGCCTTTCTCATGGATATTACAATGGCTACTTTTTACTTGGTACATGCTTTTGTTTATAACTGGATTTATGACAATGTGTTTCCTATTCCAGCAAACCATCTGCTATCTCAACGTAATGACGTGGTCGCCTAATAGCAATGAGCCGTGCTAAAGATTTATCAACATAAAAACAACTTGGTATTTGAATGGTTACTGGCGCTTGTATCGCTATCATTACTTTGTAATAATGCCTGCATCTGCTAGCGTCTCATGTCAGTTATTGGGGCAGCGAGCACAATAATTTTGAGATAAATGTCTCTATATAATAATTGAAGCAATAAAGGACTTTATATGAAAAATATGACCAAGGTAATGATGGTAAGCGTTTTAGCAGTGGGAACATTGGCAGCAGGTTGTCAAACCACATCTACGCCAAGTGCACCCGTTACCCAGCCTATTACCTTGGATGCCTTGCAAGCCTATCATTGGCAACTCGTGGATGCCAAAAACACCAAGGGCGAGACCATTACTCCATTATTCTTTAATCCAGCCGAACCATTAACCCTCGATTTTGTGACGGCGAATGGGAGCAATATCGTTACTTTGATGAATACTTGTAACAATATGAGTGCTGAATATAAGGTAGCAAATGGCGAGGTAACATTGGGTCCAGTAAGAAGCACAAGAATGGCTTGCCCTGCCCCACAAGCAAGCTTTGATAGCGCTGCGCTAGCAACCGTAAATGGTAAATATAGCATGAGCAAAAACGCCAATAACGTGCCTGTCTTGACCATTACCAATGCAAACCAAGTAGCGAATTTTAAAGCGGTTGCCAAATAATCATTGCCATATAGAGTGCTAAACTAGCCACTCAATAAAAAAGCCTCACTTATTAATAAGTGAGGCTTTTTTTGTCTATATTTATTGTCTGAATACTGAATTTAGGCCTAGTGCAGAACTAAATCCTCAGTAAATAATCCGATTCTTTAGAAAATATAAGGTTCCTATAATAAATACGGAATTAATGAGCATGCGATGGAAAGTTAAAAATACTACTTAAACCTATTTGCTAGCCATATGACCAGCTCACGAGCTGGCGCATCATCCAACGCTTGAGGGATTTGGGTATACGTCATAACACAGTCATTCAGATCCGTCAGCATATGCAACAGTAAGCCCAAACCTATGACTCTATATGGCTTAGGCAGCACTAACATAGCCACATATACTATCATTTCATAGTAACTGTGCAGCGGGTGAAAGTTAATACTACAGCGATTGGGCGAGAAGATAGGCGTTGCTAGCAGATGATCCAAATCAACCAACATAGTGGCGAGCAGTATCAGATAAACCCTTTTATAATCATTGCGAAAAAACACATAAGCGACGACTAAAGGCATGCCGAAGTGAAAAAAGTAGTGAATTAAGGTTTGCATCATTGGCCTTTTGCCTATCTCATCGTGACCGTTCGTTTTCTAAGTTTATTCTATTTGAAAAACAGTGCATTGGATTCAACCGTGTTCGAACAGACCTCATGTGCCAACGCAACAAATGCATTGGTAGCAGCGCTCTGATACGCGCCTTTTCGTTGTAGTAATACCGCTGTACGCTGGAGCAAAGACGGCGCTAAGGTAATCGCCACCAGCTCATCATAATTATGAGCGATGTTGGACGGTAATAAGGTGGTCAGTTGGGTATGGCGAACCATTTCGATCACTGCGCTTAGCGAGTTTGCCTCCATCAGTACGTTTGGCGCAATGTCATGCTGGCGACAATAATGCTCAATCTGTTCGCGCGTGGCAAATTCGCGGCTCAGCAATACCAGTGACTGCGCGTTTAGCGTTGGCAAGTCAATCGCCATTTGCTTAGCAAGAGGGTGATGTTTACTAACAACCAGTGCAAGCGTCTCTATCAGCAAGATTTGTGTATCGATATCGGCAGACTGCACATTTTCAAAAGCAATACCCACATCAAACTCATCATCGAGTATTTGCTTTTCCATCTGCTCCTGTGACATCTCCTGCACGCTTAGCGTAAGGCTCGGATAACGAGTATGAAACGCTTTGATTAAAGGTCCAAGCAAATACGTGGTAAAAGTAGGCGTAATCGCAATCCGCAACGCACCGCGACTGAGATCCTGCACATCGTGAATGGCGCGCCGTCCTTCCTCCAAATCCTGCAAGGCTCTATGGGCATAGCGCGCATAGACGTCACCGGCATCAGTCAATGTGACACGGCGACCAGAGCGATCAAATAAAGTCGCGCATAGACCTTCTTCCAACTGCTTAATCTGCTGTGATAACGCTGGCTGTGAGACGTACAAAGACGCTGCTGCTTGGGTAAAGCTTTGGTACTCTGCCACTGCCAAGAAATACTTAATGTGCCGAAGAATCATGGGTCATCTCGTGTGGATTAGGGATTGATCAAGGTTTGGTCATAAGTAATTATTATCGACATCATAATATACTAGTATTTTACCTTATAACGATAGCGGCGTATCATTCCTTTCATCAACTACAAAGAGACCACCGCGATGAAAGATATTATTGAAGGTTTTCTAAAATTTCACAGTGACGCCTATCCTAAGCGCGCCGATTTATTCAAAAATTTGGCGACCAAACAAAACCCGCGCACGCTGTTTATTTCTTGTTCAGACAGCCGCTTAGTACCTGAGCTCGTTACTCAAAAAGAACCCGGTGGTCTGTTTGTGATTCGCAATGCGGGCAATATCGTCCCATCTTATGTTCCTGAGCCTGGCGGTGTATCGGCGTCAGTTGAGTATGCTGTTACCGCTTTGAAAGTCACGGATGTGGTGATTTGCGGGCACTCAAACTGCGGCGCGATGACTGCAATTGCCAACTGCACCTGCACCTGCATGGATCATATGCCAGCGGTAGGCAGCTGGCTACGCTACGCTGACTCAGCACGGGTGGTCAATGAAGCCCGTGAACACGCCAGTGATAGCGAGCGGGTCGCCTCTATGGTTCGTGAAAATGTCATCGCCCAAATCGAAAATATCAAAACCCATCCGTCTATACGTTTGGCGCTAAGAGAAAATCGTTTGGCACTACATGGCTGGGTTTACGATATCGAGTCCGGTGATATCGATGCCTTAGATGGCGTGACCAATGAATTTGTCTCATTGGCAACGCACACTGAGGTTCGCGCTTATCCGATATCGCCACTGGCAGTCGCCGTTTAGCGTTATATAACTGTCATTATTAATGACTATGCATAATCAGAAAATTAATTAACCCAAATGATTCATAAGCATCATTAACCCAATAACCACCACCAACCTCAAAAGGTATTATTATGATTCAGTCTCAAGTAAGCAACACCGCACGTCAAACATTAACGGACACCATCATTGCTGCCAAAGCGGCAAAGAACCTGTCATTTGAGCAAATCGCTTCAGGAACAGGCTTGAGTGACGTCTTTGTCACTGCCGCTTTGCTAGGTCAGCATCCGCTACCTACTGATGCCGCCCAAAAAGTTGGTGAAACTTTAGGACTTGATGAGGACGCCATCGCGTTACTACAATGTATTCCATCACGAGGCAGCGTTGGTAGTGAGATTCCTACTGATCCGACAATCTACCGTTTTTATGAGATGATGCAGGTATATGGCACCACGCTAAAAGCCTTGGTTCATGAGCAATTTGGTGATGGTATCATCAGTGCCATTAATTTCAAAATGGATATCAAAAAAGTGGCTGATCCTGAAGGTGGTGATCGCGCAGTAATTACTCTAGATGGTAAGTTCCTACCGTTCAAACCTTTTTAAATGACGCTTTAAACAGCAGTTTTATCAGCGGTTTGTAAAAGTAGTACTTATTGAAAAAGTCGGCGTTCGGCATATAGTGACGTCGGCTTTTTTGACGACTCAGGCGGTGATTTTTTGGTACTGCCTTTCTTAATACGGATTTTATATTACTCATGAGTACTGATCATATCTCCTCCACGGCGCGTTCGTCGATACTGACCTTGTTGTTTCCTATGCTGGTGATTGCTGGATTGGCGATGACGCTGCGCCCAACGATCACCTCTACTGGTCCGTTGCTGACAGAGATTCGCCTAAGCACAGCGATGGGTTTACAAGCCGCCTCTTTATTGGTGGTGCTGCCGATGCTGTGTATGGGTATATTTCCGCTACTGTTGCCTTGGATTGGGCGACGATTTAGTGAAAGCGCGTGGATCACAGGCGGTCTGTTTGCGATTTCCTTAGCGGGTTTATGGCGCTTGTGGTTAGATACTGGAGGGACGCTGATCGCCAGTGCCTTAGTAGGCGGCACGGGTATCGCCATCGTGCAAGCAATGGCGCCTGGTGTGGTCAAGCGTTGGTATCCTGCACGCGTACCACTTGCTATGGGCGTTTACTCTGCCGCACTGATGACTGGTGGCGGGGTTGCCGCTATCTTGAGTCCGGTGATCGCTCAACATTACGGCAGTTGGCAATCTGGTTTGGGTATTTGGCTGATAGTGCCAGTTTTTGCCCTCGTGCTGTGGTGGCGACGCCCCTCCGAGCAGATGGAAAATCGAGACGACGGGGTAAAAATCAACTTTTTTGGCAATCGCCGTGCTTGGCTGCTGGCAAGTTATTTTGGTCTGGCAAACGCTGGATACGCTTGTATGATTGCATGGTTGCCAAGCTATGCGCAGACTTTGGGCTGGAGCGCGCAAAGTAGTGGCGAGCTGATCGGTATCATGACGATTTTTCAGGTCATTGGTGCGCTGGTTATTCCAATGTTATCCGCCCATCGTCTCGACCGCCGACCTTGGTTGTTTTTTGCCGTAGGGATACAAATCACTGGATTTATAGGTTTGATTACCATGCCAACAGCTTTGCTCATCTTGTGGATTGCCTTGATTGGCTGTGGTCTTGGTGCCTGCTTTTCATTGACACTGACCGTCGCGTTAGATCATTTGTCCAAACCCAAACTTGCTGGGGCACTAGCAGCATTTGTCCAAGGCATCGGCTTTATTATTACCGCCATCGCGCCTTATGTCGCAGGTGTGCTACGCGAGTCGACTGGCAGTTTTCAAGCGGTTTGGTGGATGCTATTGATCAGCCTTATCGGTATGCTGTTTGTTACCATCAAGTTTGCCCCAGCAAGTTATCATCAGGCAATTAACTTATCTAAGCTTTGATTCAGGCGTATTGAGTCACGTCATGCGATATTCAAAACAACCTCAAGGATTAACTATGAAAGGATTGGTTATGAAAAAACTCGTTATCTATGCCGCGCTTGCAACCTCACTGTTGTCCATCTCCGCGTGTGCCAACACCTCACACTCACAGTATCAAGCGCAAGCGATTAAATCAAACGTAATAACCCAAGGAGCAGAGATGGCAACCATTCCATTATTGACTGGCGAGATGGCACAAAACATGGTGAATGCCGCCGCATTAGAAGCCAAAAACAACAATTTAATGGTATCTGTCACCGTCGTTGACGCCTCTGGACAAACCTTAGCAGTGCTCAGAGACCACCGCGCAGGTGTGCATACCGTGCGTGCCAGTTACAAAAAAGCCTATACCGCAAACTCACAAAAAAGAGAAACGGCGGTCATCGCCAAAGGCATCAAAGACGGCACGATTCCTGAAGACCTACGCTATCTGGATGAAAACATCCTTATCTTAGATGGCGGCGTGCCCATTTATATCGATGGTATCGTAGTCGGTGGTATCGGGGTAGGCGGCGCACATGGCAGCGAAGATGTACACATCGCCAAAGCGGGTCTAAAAGCATTAGAGCAGCAGTAGCGCGAGCTAAAATTTTAAGACAAATATCCCACACATTATGCTGTTCGAAAATTGATAAGCCTGCCTGTTCTTATGTTTATCGTTACTTCTATAAAATAAGAAGGAGAGAAACCATCTAATGATTTCTCTCCTTCTGAAATGCGCCATTAAAGTACCCCATGTCTTAATCTAGCCATTTTTAGCCCATATAGATGCCTCAATTAAATTGAGGACATACTCTAGATCAATGCCGCTAGATCCGTGAGCTTCTCAAGCACGATATCTGGTGAATATTTCTCCAGTTGCACATGGGTTTGAACACCAGTCAGCACCCCAACACATAGACCACAATGGGCATTTTTGCCTTCTTCGATATCGATGCCACTGTCCCCTGCTTTCAATACCTGTTGCGAATGCTCAATCCCAAACTTTTCCATAGCAAGAGTAATCATATCTGGCGCAGGACGACCATTGTGCACATCATCTGCTGTAATCAAAGCATCAATATCACGACCCACTGACCATCCTAAAATAGTTAATATTTTATTGGCAGTCTGAATATCGTAGCCCGTATTTAGCACGACTTTTCTACCCGACTGCTTTAACTGATTGAAAAAATCTAGCATGCCATCGAAGGTTGCTACCGTGTCCTTGGTATAGGCTGATGCCAACGCTGATTTAAACGTATTAAAGGCAGCATCCGTCCATTTTTCACTATCAGCGGTCGCGGTATTGTCATTTTTGCATACTTCATTGAGTATATCGCTAATGGCTAAATGAGCCCTTACAGAAATAGCTGGCGAATCGATCATTTACATTTTCAGACGGAACAAACTAACCGTGAGCGTCATTGATTGGAGGCGGTAAATTGTATCAAGAGCTTTTACTCTCATTGAATATCGGTATAAATAATGGTTATTGGTGATTAATTATTGCGACTGATGATGGTCATGCTGTAGTGGTAAAATGGCCATGCAATGTTTCTCTTGAATAGTCGTTACGCTTCATGAGCCAATTTTCTCAGCTTGTGACGCAGTATTTTTCCGACAGTTGATTTGGGTAACTCGTCTATGAATTCAATATGGCGCGGGCATTTATAGGCGGCCAGATTTGCTTGGCACAGCGCTTTAATATCATCCTCATTTAAGCTGTCATCAGATTTTACAACGTAGGCTTTGATCGACTGACCCTGCAACTTATCATCGATACCAACCACTGAACATTCGGCAACCTTAGGGTGCTCCTCAATGATGTTTTCTACTTCGTTAGGATAAACGTTGAAGCCACTGACGATAATCATGTCTTTTTTACGGTCATATATTTTGATAGCACCCTGCTCGTTCATAGACGCGATATCACCTGTCTTTAAGTAACCATCAGCGGTAAAAAACGTCGTATTGTCAATATTATGATAATGAGTAATGACGTTGTCACCTTTAATACACATCTCACCAACTTCATTTATGGCGAGAATATTTTCATCATCATCACGGATATTGATATCGACACTAGGCAGTGGTAACCCTACATTGCCACTATATTCAGTGCCATTAAATGGATTGGCGGTACCCACGCCTAGCGTCTCAGACATACCCCAGCCTTCGAGGATAGGCAGACCTGTGACTTCACGCCAGCGCTTAGCGGTTTCAGGGGTCGCTGCCATACCACCAACTAGGGTTAATTTGCATGCGGAAAAATCCAGCTCCTTAAATTTGGGATTCATCAGCAGGGCTTGGAACAAAGTATTGACACCAGGCAATAGATGAAAAGGACGCTTGCGCAATATCTTGATAAACCCTTCAATATCACGTGGATTGGTAACCAGTGTGAGATGCTGACCCACACTCAACCCAACTATTGAGCAGATAAACGCATAAATATGATACAGCGGTAAAGCGACAATGGTATTTATTTGAGTACTATCAGACATGGCGTCATAGACTGGCTTGAACCATTCGACAAACTGATAAGTGGCGGTCACAACATTTTGATTGGTAATCAAAATACCTTTGGCAACACCTGTCGTACCGCCAGTATATTGCAGCATTAATAAGTCGTCCGCTTGAATGGTAGGACGAGAATAGCTTAATTTTTTGGCGCGTTTTAAAACGGCTTTATAGCGAATCACGGTATAACGAGAATTTGATTTCAACTGATAACGGGGAATGGCTTTTTTGACATATTTGGCAGCGATATTAACAAGCGCACCTTTCACTACTCCTAACATATCGCCAATCTTGCTGATGACCACGGTTTTGACAGGCGTGTCTTTGATGATTTTCTCTAACGTTTTGCAAAATGGTTCTAATATAAATAATACAGCAGTATCTGAGTCAGCCAATTGATGTCTCAATTCACGAGGACTATACAGTGGATTGATGAGCGTTGTGACCATACCAGCGCGAATTATCCCTATGACAATAGGCAGGTACTGTTTGACATTGGGCATCATGATGCCTATGACCGAACCCTTTGCTAGACCCAGACTTTGAATCCAAGCCGCAATAGCCAATGACATGCTATCCACTTGCCCATAAGAATAAGTAACACCCATGTTGGTGATAAATTCATGGTTGGCATATTCTGTTAATTTGTCATCAAAGATGTCAATCAATGTATTATGTGGCGGCGTTATCTGTGCATTTATCCCTTTAGGATAATGCTGCGTCCAAAACTGATCCATAACTTACCTTCCTTGGTAATTAACTTATGAAAAACTCAATGGCTTTGAAGCATTTCTCATAAAAAACATAACTACTGAACCTGCTGCCATCCTGACGTTGCATCATACTCATCTTGATGGACAAATAAGGGATGTGCTTTTGCTTCACTGAGGCTAAGCACAGGGGTGACACAGACATCAACGAGCGCAAAAACTTGCTGCCAATGCTCAAGTGTTTGACTGGCAAATTTATCGCTTATCGCCTTAGCCGCCGCTTGGCTTTCAGAGGTATTTGGCATAACGCCACGTTTCCAATGGCTATTTTTGAGCGCAGACAAATCCAATACTTCACACAGCCCTTGCCAGAATTTCAGCTCTAGCGAGCCAATGGCCATATAGCGTGCATCTGAGGTTTTGTATAGGCGATAGCAAGGCAATAACCCACCCAAAAAATCATGATGCGGTGCTGGTTGTTGTCCTGAAAAGCTTTTCACCAGTGTTCCCGTTGCCTTTGGCATGACCAGATGCTGATACAAGCTGTGCGTCATACTAACGGCAACATGACGACCTTTGCCCGTCCGCTGGGCGGCGAATACAGCAGCAAGCAGTGCAATCACAGCGGTATCACTGCCGCCTGCCAAATCTGCAAATTGAACGTTAGGCATCGCCTGCTCGCCATCTGCCGTTTTTAGTTGGTCTAAAACACCGCTCATCGCCATAAAGTTAATATCATGACCAGCTTTAGCAGCCCAGTCATGATTAATTTCAGTTTTCGAATCGCTATTTGCCAAACCATAACCAGTGATTGATACCATGACCAGCTTTGGATTAATTGCATGCAATGTTTTGGCATCTAGTCCCATACCTTCTAGAACGCCGGGGCGAAAGCTGTCCAACATCACATCAGCATCTTTGAGATGCGCTTTGATAGCAGCAATACCTTGAGGATCACGGAAGTCATGACTTTCAATGGTTTTGCCATGATTTAGTGCTTTAAACAATTCGCCAAAGGCTCTGGCAGGATCACCATTTTTGGGTTCAATCTTAATGATTTCTGCGCCCAAATCTGCAAGCAAACGTGTGGCAAAGGGTCCCGGTAAATTACGAGTCAAATCAATGACGCGCAGCCCTTGTAAGCAATCTGCCATTAAATCTATCATTGAACCAGTGCTCGTATTAATCGCAAAATCAAGCATAGAATTAACCATTAGCTCAGTCATCAGCAAACACCTCACCTTTATCTGCCATGTCTAGCACAATCTGTGCTGGCTCAAAACGCTCACCGTATTGAGCCGCGAGTTCACGGCTACGGGTGATGAACGCCTCTAACCCCATCGAATTGATAAACTGCAGGGTGCCACCTTGATGTGGCGCAAAACCCCAACCAAAGATGGAACCGATGTTGGTATCAGCGACTGAGCGGACGACGTTTTCTTGATAGCATTTAGCAGATTCGTTGGCTTGGATAAACATCAAACGATCGATTAAATCTTGCTGAGAAGGCTGCTCTGATTTTGCTGGGTATAAATTCATCAGCTCAGGCCACAAGTATTTGTCGCCATTATCGGCATACTCATAAAAGCCTTTGCCATTCTTTTTGCCCTCGCGATTGTGTTCTTTGACCAGCGTTTTGAGTATCTCGTACGAAGGACGCACAGCAATGGTTTTACCTTCAGCCTCCATATCTAGCTGCTGCTGTTCGCTCACATGCAATGCCAAACTTAATGACACCTCATCTTGCAATGCCAGTGGCGGCATGGGCATGCCAGTTTTCATGCCAGCAACTTCGATGCTGCGCGGATGGACGCCCTCGCCTAACATCGCAACCCCTTCTGACACATAAGTGCCAAATACTCGTGACGTATAAAAACCCCGACTGTCATTAACGACGATAGGTGTTTTACCAATTTGTAGCACATAATCAAAGGCTTTTGCTAAAGTGGCGTCATCCGTTTGCTCGCCCATGATAATCTCAACCAACGGCATCTTGTCGACTGGCGAGAAGAAATGCAGCCCGATAAATTGATTGGGGCGGGTGCTGGCTTTAGCCAATCCAGTAATGGGCAGTGTCGACGTATTAGATGCATAGACAGCAGTGTTAGAAATCACCGCCTCAGACTGCTCAGTACACTTGGCTTTAATCTCACGATTTTCAAACACCGCTTCGATAATCAGATCACAGTCTGCCAAATCATCATAAGACACTGTTGGCTTGATGCGATTAAGTAACGCTTGCTTTTTCTCTTCCGTGGAGCGTTTACGGCTAATGGCTTTATCCAAAATGGTGGCAGAATATGCTTTGCCTTTTTCAGCGCCTGCTATGTCAGTGTCAAGGAGTACAACGTCGATCCCCGCCTTTGCAGTGACATAAGCAATGCCCGCGCCCATCATGCCTGCACCTAAAATACCAACCTTTTTAGTTTTATAGCGCTCAAAATCATTTGGACGAGATTGACCTTTTTTGATGCTATTCAGCTGAGTCCATAGCGTATTAATCATATTTCTAGATTCAGCAGACAGCACACAAGCGGCGAAGTAACGCGACTCAAGATCAAGACCGGTATCGATATTCACTAAGCAGCCCTCGAATACGCAAGACATGATATGGGTAATCGCAGGATAATTGCCATGTGACTTTTGATTGGCCATGGCTGGTGCAATAGAAAATATCGGTACAATACTAGGACGTTTACTATCCCCGCCGGGGATTTTAAAGCCCTTTCTATCCCATGGCTGCTGGGCATCGGGATTAGCTTTGATCCAGTCTTTTGCCTGCTTGAGCATATCTGCTTTATCAGTGGCAACGGCATCAATTAAACCCATGTCTTTAGCGGCAGTTGGACGCAGCTCTTTACCTTGGGTCATCAGCTCTAACGCTGATTGAATACCAACCAATCGCGGTAAACGCTGAGTACCTCCGCCACCCGGCAGCAAGCCCAGTTTGACTTCTGGTAGACCCAATTTAGTCTTAGGCGAATCAATCGCGATACGATAATGACAGGCCAATGCCAACTCCAAACCACCGCCAAGTGCCGTTCCAGTCATAGCAGCGACGACAGGTTTACCTGATTTCTCTAGTTTGCGTAAGCTAGCTTTCAGCTCTTCGACCAGCTCAAAGGCTTGTTCAGCGGTTTCAATATCAGCCAATTGGTCAATATCGGCACCGACGACAAAGGTTTCTTTGCCAGAGGTTAAAATCAAACCTTTGGCAGACGCATCGTTAATAAAGCTGTCAGTCATCACTGCAAAACTATCGGTGAAACCGTCGCCGATGACATTCATTTTGCGACTACTTTGGTCAATCGTAACGGTGATAATGCTATTATAAGATTCGGCAGAAAAGTGGTTCAATGCATTGATGGCGTCTACGCTGTTTATGCTCATTTCAAGTCCTTTTTATATTATTCTATGTCGATATCAGTCACTAGAAACTAATGACAATCACTAAAAGCTATTAGCGCTATCAGCACTATACGCGCTCAATGATAGTGGCAATACCCATACCGCCACCCACACACAGCGTGATCATCGCGGTTTTCAGATCGCGACGTTCTAACTCATCAAGCACAGTCGTCATGAGCATCGCGCCCGTTGCGCCAAGGGGATGACCCATAGCGATAGCGCCGCCATTGACATTGACGATATCAAGCGAGAGTCCGAAGTCATCGGCAGTATTCAGTGGAACGGCAGCAAAGGCTTCATTGATTTCCCATAAGTCTATATCTGAAGCTTGCATGCCTGCTTTTTTGAGCGCTTTTTGGCAGGCAGGCGTTGGCCCTGTCAGCATAATAGCGGGTTCTGAGCCAATGACTGCAGCCATGGTGATTTTGGCACGTGGTTTTAGACCTGATTTTTTGCCAGCAACAGCGCTACCGACTAAGCAAATTGCCGCACCATCAACGATGCCTGAAGAATTGCCCGCATGATGCACGTGACTCACTTTTTCAATGGTGGTGTATCTGTCCAAGATAACGCTATCAAAGCCCATCTTGCCCGGCATAATAAAAGAAGGATTGAGACCAGCTAAGGTTTCAACATTGGTATTGGGACGGATGGTTTCGTCTTTATCCAATAGCTTCATGCCATTGATATCGGTGACGGGAACGACCGATTTATCATAATAGCCCTGCTCCCAAGCATGCGCGGCGCGGCGATGCGACTCGGTAGCAAACGCATCGACATCGGTGCGACTAAAACCTTTTAGCATCGCTATGGTATCCGCGCCAACGCCTTGCGGGACAAAATGCGTCGCTTCATTAACCCGTGGATCCATATACCATGCACCGCCATCAGAGCCCATCGGTACGCGGCTCATCGATTCTACGCCGCCTGCAACTACCATGTCCTCCATACCTGACATGACTTTGGCGGCAGCTAGATTGATAGACTCTAGACCTGAGGCACAAAACCGAGATAAAGTGACACCCGCGACACTTTGCGCCCATCCTGCATCAATGACGGCTATACGAGCAATATCAGAACCCTGCTCGCCAACGGGTGTCACGCAACCGAGCACCACATCATCGACCAAACTGGTATCCAAATGATGGCGCTGTTGCATTTCCTTTAACAATGTACGGGCAAGCCAAATCGGTGACGCCTGATACAAAGAGCCATCCTTTTTGCCTTTACCACGCGGGGTACGGATAGCATCATAAATGTAAGCAGTCTCAGTCATAAAAATCCCTTTTTATTTTTTGAATAAATAACCATGAAGGATGATGGCAATATAATCTATTTCTTAGAATCAAGAAGTAGAACCAAAAAGCAAATCAGCCGCTTACATAAAGCGTGACGCCAGCTCTTTCATGATTTCATTGGTGCCGCCATAGATTTTTTGTACTCGCGCATCAGCATATAGGCGAGCAATCGGGTATTCTGTCATGTAGCCATAACCGCCAAACAGCTGGACACATTCATCAATCACGTCACACTGCTTTTGCGTCACCCAGTATTTAATCAAAGACGCCTGCGGTACTGTCAACTTGCCTTCTAACATGGCATCGACAGCGGCATCACACATCGTGCTGGCAGCGAGATAATCAGCGTAGCATTCTGCCATTTTAAAGCGCGTATTTTGAAATTTCCAAATCGGTTTGCCAAAGGCTTCACGACCTTTGACATACTCTAGGGTCAAATTAATCGCCAGCTTCATCGCACCAACGCCCGTTAAAGCAATAATTAAACGCTCACGTGGCAGCTCTTGCATCATTTGAATAAAACCCATGCCCTCTACTGTGCCAAGCAAATTCTTTTTCGGCACACGTACATTGCTGAAAAATAGCTCTGACGTATCTTGTGAGGTCAGACCAATCTTATCGAGATTACGACCACGCTCGAACCCTTCTACCTTGTCCGTTTCTACCACGATAAGCGAAACACCTTGCGCCCCTTTTTCACGATCGGTTTTGCAGGCGAGCAAAATCAGGTTGGCATGCTGACCATTGGTAATAAAGGTTTTTGAGCCATTGATAACGTAATCATCGCCATCTTTTACCGCATAAGTTTTGATGTTCTGCAAATCTGAGCCCGTACCCGGTTCGGTCATAGCAATCGCAGCCACATACTCTCCCGTCGCCATCTTAGGTAGCCATTCTTTTTTCTGCGCTTCCGTACCATGACTCAAGATATAAGGCGCGACAATACCTGAATGTACCATGCCACCGAATCCAGATTGATTGGCCTCCGCTTGCGCATAAAGAAGCGCCGCTTCATGACCAAAGTCACCGCCGCCGCCACCATATTCTTCTGGTATCGATGCACATAAAAAGCCCATCGCGCCTGCCTCTTCCCACGCGGAACGGTCAATCATGCCGTTTTTTCGCCACTGCTCATCCTTTGGCTCCCACGATTGAAACATTTTAAGCGCGCTGTCATGCACCATCTGGTGCTCTTCGGTCATCCAGTTCGGGGTGAATTTTTCAATACTCATATTGTCTGTCCTTGACGATGGGAAGTTGATAATGGCTAGGATGTGTCCCCAATTCAAACGAGGACACGCCCTGATATAAAATACTATTGAGTGTAAGTATATTATTTATGGTAATTTTAATTACCGTTATATACAATCTTGATATTCTTTATATTTAATATCATGCAAGACTTATACTAGGACAGTAAAAGACAATGCGCAACCTATTAACAAACAATAGTAATTTATATTACCTATTTCAACTCTAGCTTATCAAGCCGATAAATAAGACGCTGTAGCACAGTCTAAAAATTCTCACCGCACAGGAATCATCAAGCATGCAATCTACCAATCAGACATCTAGTATGAATACAGCCCGAGCTTTGGCACCCTTATCCAATATGCGCCCTGCGACTTTGGATAAAATTGAAAAAGCCGTTCGTAAAGTATTTGCAGGTTTTGATTCTAATGAGGTGACCATGGCACAAATTGCAAAATCTGCCAATGTCTCACTACAGACGCTGTATAAATATTTTGGTGATAAGCAAACGCTGTTTTATACCATCATGGATATTGTATTGGGCAGGTTGGCGGCGCGCATCATGGATCATTTGCAAGGTATTGATAGTGTGCAAGATCGGCTGCGCAAGACATTATGGGTCTGTTTTGACTTTGTAGATTCGCATCCTGATGCCGTGATGGTGCTGTCTTCGGTATCGGCATCGCGTATACGTAATATTGCGATTTATGAAAATAAAGAGCTGATTGGCGCATTTTTGAATGTATTAGAAGATGGTCAAAACCGCGGAGTACTAAATGACACCGTGCCCCTTTATATACTTTTTGATGTGTTTATGGGTTTTATCAGTCGTCTTGGCTTGATGCATATCATCCGCCAGACCGATACACCCATTAATGCAGAGTTTGATGCGTTATTCGTGATTTTATGGCGAGCCATATCAAAGCCTGATATATAATCAGTTCGATATACAATCACTTGTACGATATTATGAAATATTCATACCAGCCAATTTTTAATCCTTACAATCAAAAGCTAGAACGAAAAAGCCTCACTTTGTAGTGAGGCTTTACTTAATGCTTAAAAACTAATGCTTAGAAATTAACATTCCTTAGATTTTTTTAGCTTATATTCTTCTACTCTATCAACCATTTCATAGTCTTGTTCATTGATCTGTTGATATCCATTGCTCACACTACCATAGGATGAATTTTTATTATCATGCTGAGCGTGCACAGCAGCATCTTTGATCTGGGCAATGTCTTCTGCAAACGGCGTATGAGGGATATCCAGCACAGCAAATAGCGCGGCTAAAAATTCATCAGCGGTAAAATATTTATCCATATAGCTGCCATCAAGCCCAAGGTATTTATTCGATAATACATGACGCAGGCGCTCACAAGCAGGGATGGTATGCTTGATAGGATAACCCATGGCTTTAACAATATCTTGCGAACGCAGCTCAAGTGTCGCTATCTGATTGATCGCATACTGGGCAAGAAGGTGACGTGGGTGGTAATGACGGGTATATTTGGATTGGTTAGCAATGTGGCTCATGATATTGAACACCTTAGACTCCTGTAACTCCGACGAAAAAGGGTGAAATACGCCCAAATAGGCAAATAAAATCAGGCACAAATGAGGATGTCGGAGTACAGGCTCATGCGCTTTACCAGAATTATTTTATATCGTGCTGGAAGTTGCAAGGTTTGTACGCCACCATTTATAACGATAATGGCTGGCAATGACAAAACTGTTAAACCCACGATAATGACTTAAAGATGATAGCATATCAGATAATAGAAAATAAATACTGATATTAATACGCTTTGGTAATCACACGATTGTTACGGTCTCTCTATCGCCGTCAAAGTCTGAATACCTTTATATTTAAAAACGGTAGAAAAAATCAGACGATGACTCAACAAAGCTATCTAATTATTTTTAGACATTGTCCTGCATGATATAAAGTCAGTCCCAACTCAGTAAAGCCAGATTTCATCCCGCCAAAAGAAACTTTTGCCTCTTCTAAGGTCTTAAATGGTAAGGGAATACTGTCTCTATTACCCGTCATTATATAATCTGCAAAGCATTTACCCATGAGCGTTCCTGTGGTAATGCCGCGACCATTATAGGCCGTCGCTGTCAGCAAGCCCTCGTCGGGTTCCAAAACACGGAAGATATGATCTTGCGTGAAGCCAAAGCTACCAGTCCACTCATACTGCCACTTAAATGCTGGCAAATCTGGATAATAGCTCTTTTGCACCGCATTGGCCCATGATTGATAAAAGGATTTTGGTTTAAGCTGTGTACCACCTACCGTTCCCAATAATAGGCGATCGTCGTCATCACGGCGAAAGCTAGACAAGGCCAAACGAGTATCCCATGCCCCT
This sequence comes from Psychrobacter sp. AOP30-A2-5, assembly GCF_052378115.1. Taxonomy (NCBI): domain Bacteria; kingdom Pseudomonadati; phylum Pseudomonadota; class Gammaproteobacteria; order Moraxellales; family Moraxellaceae; genus Psychrobacter; species Psychrobacter sp. AOP30-A2-5. Next base: position 76,822 of record NZ_JBQSXK010000001.1, read on the forward strand.
GTTTTGTACGGTAAGATACGATCTGCCGCCTCTCCGCTGAGCGGCTCAGATGCAATCTGATAATAATAAACCAAATAAAATGTTTTTTTGATTTCTGTCCACTCGCCTTCGGTATAAGCGTTGGTCGCAATAATGACGCGCTCAGATTTCACGCGCGCTTTAGAAGTCCTTGCATACCAATGACCGTCTACTTTTTCTAGTGCTTCAACAGCAGAATGCTCATAGATAGTGACACCAAGACTGGTTGCTACTTTTGCAAGTCCTCTGACATAAGCCAGTGGATTTATAGTACCAGCCCGATGATCGAGTAGTGCTTTATTGATACTTGTCGTCCCGCAATATTCATGGCATTTACTGCCCGTTAGTACTTCAACATTCGCACCGCGACGGCTCAACTGCTCGTATCTAATATCGACATCGACTTCACCTTTGGCGTTATGTGCCATGTGGATATTACCGGCTTGAGTGGCTTGGGCGTCGATATTATAACGTTTGATTAAGTCGAATACTAAGCTTGGCGCTTGTCCAAGGGCTTCTGTCAGACGCTCACCTGCCGCTTCGCCTAGCGCAATATTCAAATCATCAGGGCGCGCCCAAGTACCTGCATTGACGAGCCCTACGCTTTTTCCTGAGCCGCCACTACCAATCGTTTGACTCTCAAGCAAAATAACCTTGACGCCTTTTTCGGCCAAATGGATCGCCGCAGATAACCCTGTATAACCGCCGCCTATGATACAAATAGTCGCTTCAGTATCGCTATTCATCTGGCTGTAGGTATCAATAATAGGTGCGGTCATATTCCACAAACATTGCTCTTGCAACATCTCATATTCCTTCTAAATTACACGTTATCTACAGTGGAGAGCGCGCTTGAGTCGTTATTAACAATAGGTTCTTCACGTGGGATAAATTTGTCTAAGAATACCCATAACAAACCAAATAGCGGTGATAACCAACAGGCAAAGGCAAATGGTGCATAAGTGAGTGTCGCAATACCTAATGTTGCCGCGACGAAACTACCGCCCATGTTCCAAGGAATAAGCGGAGATAACAGGGTTCCGGTATCTTCAATAGAGCGAGTAAGCGTGGTACGCTTGTAGCCCATTTCTTGATATTTGTCTTTTAATAAACGACCTGGCAACACCAGTGTGGTATAGACGTCACCGATGAGCGTACCGACACCAAGCGTGCTTGCATACGTGGTCATTACTAAGCCAAATCTCGATTTCACCATCTTATTAATTTTTGCCATGATAGCTTTTAGCGTACCGTAGTGCTCAATTGAGCCGACGAATGCTAAAGCAAAGATGGTTAAGGTCACGACCCACGTCATCGACATAATGCCGCCTTTAGACAGCAGTTGATCCACGACAGCAAAGCCGGTTTCACTGACAAAGCCATTTTGTAAGACCGTAAAAATGTCATGCACACCCACGCCTTGCATAAAAAACGCAACCAATCCTGCAACCACCACACCTGATAATACCGTTGGAATAGCAGGCATTTTCATCACCGCTGCGATGACAACGACAACAGCCGGTAATAACGTAATAATACTGAGGTTATAATTGGCCGCTAGCGAAGTTTGAATTTCTTTAATTGAGGTTAAATCGACATTTTCTGCGCCGTAACCCATACCAATCCACGCATAGATAATCAATGCAGTTACCATGGCAGGTACCGTGGTTGGCAACATGCCGCGAATATGATCCCAAAGGTCAACACCAGCAGCGGCTGGCGTTAAGTTGGTGGTGTCTGATAAAGGAGACATTTTGTCACCAAAAAAAGCACCAGAAACGATAGCGCCGCCCGTTAGTGACGGCGGGATGCCCAAGCCTAGCCCAATACCCATCATGGCAAGACCAACCGTCCCAACCGTGCCCCAAGAGGTACCGGTTGCTACAGAAATAATGGCACAGATGATACAGACAGAGACTAGGAATGATGAAGGAGAAAAAACGCTAAAACCATAGTATAAAATCGTGGGAACGGTACCAGCGATAATCCAAGCACCGATGAGCATACCAACGCCCATCAAGATAATCATCGCTGGTAGACCAATTTTGACAACCTTTAAAAAGCGTTGTTCCATGCCATCCCAGTCACGGCCACGCAGCTTCATAAACAAGCCAGTGATTAAAATACCGCAAGCTAAGGGAATGTGAGGGGTAAAATCTTTGAATACGAAAAACTGCACCATCAGAATAATGGCAGTCAACACCAGAGGTGCAATATCTAATAAAAAACTAGAAGACGGACCGTAGCCATCTTTAGCTTCGTCATAAGGTTTATCATCCATCATAAGACACCTACCTTCCTTAGTAGTGGATACTGCTGTCATAGATATAACAGTAGTGGAAACAACCAATCCATGGCTGCTGATAATGCTAAAAAAAACGCTGAAAAAGTTACTGCAAAGGGAGTAAAAAGCCTGTTTTGAAATCATGAATGGTTATTCATCACTTCCGTAGGCTTTCAGACCAAAACAATAAATACTTAAAAATTGACGACCAAAACAACTGATACTTAGCTTGCTAAATAGGCGCTGAGCCTACTTAACAAACATCACATCATGTCACATCACATTGTTATTAACCAAAGTTGATACCTTGTGCCAGTGGTAGTTCGGTTGAATAGTTGACCGTATTGGTCTGACGGCGCATATAAGCCTTCCATGCATCTGAACCTGATTCACGACCACCGCCGGTTTCTTTTTCGCCGCCAAATGCGCCGCCAATCTCAGCGCCACTGGTGCCGATGTTGACGTTGGCGATACCGCAATCACTACCGCGGTCGCTGAGGAAAGTTTCAGCTTCACGTAAGTCATTGGTAAAGATACAAGAAGACAGACCTTGTGGCACATCGTTTTGCATCGCTAGCGCATCGTCGAACTCCTTATAAGGCATGACATATAAAATCGGCGCAAACGTCTCACTACGTGCCACGTCATTTTGCTCATCAAGCTCAACAATCGCAGGAGTCACATAATAAGCATCTGGGTATTTATCCATCAGAACTCGGTCGCCGCCTGTGACTTTACCGCCAGTATTTCGAGCCTTTTCTAATGCCGCTTGCATGTTATTAAAGCTGTCTTCATCGATTAGTGGACCGACCAAATTGCCTTCCAGCGGATGACCAATACTAACCGTCTCATAAGCAGACTTAACGCGCGGTAAGATATCGTCTTTGACCGACTCATGAACGAACAGGCGGCGTAAGGTGGTGCAGCGCTGACCTGCCGTTCCTACTGCTGAGAATAGAATGCCACGTAGCGCCAAATCCAAATCAGCCGTCGGTGCCAAAATCATGGCGTTATTACCACCAAGCTCAAGCAAGCATTTACCAAAACGCTCAGCGACTTTGGGTCCTACTTCTCGGCCCATGCGCGTACTGCCGGTGGCACTGACCAAGGCGATGTCTTTATTTTCAACCAACGCATTACCGATATCGGTTTTGCCCAATATGATTTGCGATAAATGTGCTGGTGCTTCACCGAATTTTGCCAAGGCTTTTTCAAATAATGCTTGGCAAGCTAAGGCGACAAGGGGGGTTTTTTCTGAAGGTTTCCAGATGACAGGGTTGCCACAAACGATGGCCAATGCCGTGTTCCAAGACCAAACGGCGACTGGGAAGTTAAAGGCAGAGATGACGCCGATGACACCGAGTGGATGCCATGTCTCACGCATGTGGTGACCCGGGCGTTCTGAGGCGATGGTTAGACCATAAAGCTGACGCGATACGCCCACGGCAAAGTCACAAATATCAATCATTTCTTGTACTTCGCCAAGGCCTTCTTCTTTAATTTTTCCGGCTTCTAATGATACTAAGATACCTAGGTCTTCTTTGTGCTCACGCAGGACTTCACCCAACAGACGAATCAGCTCACCACGTTTAGGGGCAGGAACGACACGCCATTCTTGAAAGGCTTGTTTGGCATTTTGGATTTTAGTATCGACGTCGGCCACTGTATCTAATGTGACTTTACCGATGACTGAGCCATCAATTGGGGTGGTGACTTCAAAGTCGCCATTTTGATAGTGTGCTTCTTCTACGCCCATTGCAGACATATATTGCTTAATCATAATCAATCCCTTGCATATTGGTATAATGGTTTACTACGTCCTTGACTGACTTATAAAATTACCCTGCTACCTACTAAGTTGCAAAATAATAAATTTCTTGCAGTCATTCCTTTTTGGAATGACGCAGTAATAAGTCGGCTATACGCTAGATATTTCTAGCATAATTTTGTACTAAATACTGACACTAGACAGGCACTGCTCAAGGCTTTGCGCCTGCATCGCTTCATACAATGCCATCTCATCATAAATGGCGGAACCTAAATCACGCTCAAAATTTTGTTGGCTTGAGTAACCGTCATATTGGCTTGGCTGCGCCTGTTGCAGATTCGATTGAAAGATACCGGCGGCACTGACGGGCAAAAAGTCCTCATAAACGATAGGTTCAATGCGAAGGACCTCATCATTAATCAGAGCGCTCAGCTTAGCATTAGGCACTTTATTCAAATCATCATTGGTTAAGGTCGCGGCCAATAATGCTTGACCGTCCTCAGAATCAAGGGTGCTATCCGTCAGCTGGTAATAAAAATACGCCAGCCCCTCATCGTGTAGAGTTTGATAATTATCAGGAAAAGCGGTAAATACTTCGGCTAAAATTTGATTGTATTGAGCCGCATTATCCTCATTTGGGGTAGCACCAAGCTGGCGACGAGTTTCGCTCAGTAGTTCATCATAAAGCGCACGGCCCTTTTGCGTTAGTGCAACACCGCGTTGCTCAATCTCGCCAAAGCGCGCGGTATGATAACCTTGCTCATACTCCTCATGGCTAGCGTCTGAGTTATTAGCAACTTTAAAGCCAACCGCTTCTTGTAGCGCTTTAAAACTGGTTTGCCTTAATAAGATTGGACACGCTCTACGCGGTGGCCCTTCGATAATGGCTTTTGAGGGTATGCCTCTTGCTTGCATGCCTTGTTGCACTGCATCAATATCCAAGGTTCTAGGCGTTAAATGATTGATATGTGGACCCTTAAAGCCGACCACATCAGCGACGAGCGGATGCTGATTTAATAGGCGCTGATAGAGCGCTTTTGCCACCGGCGTTTTATCATGCCAGCGAAATGTCTCTAGCGCTTCTTGGACAAACTGCTGTGCTTGCTCAGAAGTTAAACCACCTTGCTCCTCAAAAATCTCGATAAGCTCAATGACACCGGCAGTAAAAATCTGACGCTGCGCCAATGTGGCCGTGGCTTCTTGTTGTAAGGTGTCATCGGCAATCAAATCTAAACGCAATAACGAGGTAAAGACGCGAAAGGGACTTTTATGCAAAGAATGCGAGTCAAGCGCACGAAAAGCTGTTGAATGTACCGGCACGCCAGCAGGCGCTAAATCATAGTAGCCAACAGGGTGCATACCCATCACCGCAAAGAGACGACGCATCATGTTTAGTTCTGATGCGGTACCCAGTCGAATCGCCCCGTGGCGCTCCATGCTCAGACGCTCAATCTCGCCCGTATGTAGCAGCTGTGATTTGACATCAGGGTGTGATGTCAATACCTCGGCATTGACATCACTGACTAAATCGACCAAATCGCCGTACAGCGGCACCTCGTTTTGGTACATGGCTGACATGGCCATAGAAAAATGATGGCGGATATCATCGCTGCAGATAAAATCCTTATCTGGACTGACGCTACTATTTTTCACAAATAAACATCCTTGTAATAGAGTTAATAAATTTTTAGCTTAATAATAAGTATTTGATTTCGAGCCTTTGGTTATGGCGATGCGCTACCTATCCTAAGCACTCCTAAACATTAAGCGGCAGGCAATCCATCAGGAATCGCGATAAGCACCTCTTTTAGAATATCTAGCCCTTCTTTTAGGGTGTCAGGCTCTATGGTGAGTGGTGGCAATAAGCGAATGATATGCCGATGTTGCCCACTTGGCATCAGCAGTAGACCACGCTCACGCGCTTTGGTTAATACTTGCGCCATCACACTCGGATGCACATCATGCTCAGGATGACGCAGCTCGATACCACGCATCGCACCGATACCCGTAAGACCAAACAACCAAGGCGAGATACCTTCTTGTTGCCATTGGCTGATAGTCGTCTGAATTGTCTCTGAATAATGTTTGGCTGACCGCCAAACGTCATCGGCTTGCATGATATCAAGCGTGGCATTGGCCGCGGCGCAAGCGACTGGATTGCCGGAATAAGTACCGCCCAAACTGCCTTTGGGTAGACCGTTGACCACACTAGCCTTGCCTATGACTGCGCCTAAAGGCAAGCCGCCCGCGATACTCTTGCCAAGTAAGATAAGATCAGGCTCAATCCCTAAATGGGTAAAAGCAAACGGCGTACCAGTACGCCCGTAGCCAGATTGGATTTCGTCCATGATAAGTAACATGCCATGCTCATCACAAAACTTACGTAGGTATTGCGCAAAGGTGGGCGACATCATTTGAAAACCACCCTCGCCTTGTACTGGCTCTACGATGATGGCGCCGATATTGTCGATATCGGTTTCTACCACAAATAAACGCTGGAGCGCTTCAATCGCTTGCTCGTCGCTGATATTATTATCGGGACTGGGAAAAGGAATATGATAAACGCCGCTGGCCAACGCACCAAGTCCGCGCTTATAAGGGGCGACCTTACCATTGAGATTAACGGCAGCCAGTGTGCGTCCATGAAACCCACCATCAAATGCAATGACGCCTGTGCGACCCGTTTTCATACGGGCTATCTTTATGACATTTTCGGTCGCTTCTGCACCGCAGTTGGTGAGCATGCCTGCCAGCTCACCGCTGATGGGAACAAGCTCGCATAATCGCGGCATAAAGGTTTGATACGGCTGATGCGCTGCCGCATTGTAGGCATAGTGAATCAGCGACTGGGCTTGATGAATGATGGCGTCAACGATGTGGGGGTGGCAATGACCAAAGTTTAAAACACCAATACCACCAACAAAATCGATATAGCTGCGGTCATTGTCGTCCCAAACTCTGGCATTTTTGCCTTTGATGAGCGTGAGCGGATGCACCATCGTAAAGGCATCGGTCACGTTATAAAGCTTGTCCATGATGAATCTCTATCTCTTCCTTGAGTTAGACTCATTTCAACAAAACATCATTCCGGCAGCAAACGAATAATAGTTGTGGTGGCATTCCTTTTTGTCATTACCAGTAAATTAGCTCCCTAAACGAATCCTTTAAAAACGAAAAAACTGCGTATCAAGGCAGTTTTTTTATTTTTTTAGTTTGTTAAATTTTCACAGCAAACAACTTTGTAGGATAAAAAAAACAAGACCAGTGCTATAAAAAACACTTTAGGTTATAAATAAACGTAAGTGACATTATAAAACCAACCCTAACGCCTTTTCACGCTCATCTGAGATTGCTAAATAAGCCGTAATCCATTCTAAAACCGCTTTGACCTTATGCGATTGCCCTGAAGAGACAGGATAAGTCACATAATAGCTGCCGCGACCCTTTGCCGCATAATCCCACGCCATCACTAAAGCGCCTGATTGTAGCTCAGGCTCAACCAAGCGTAACGGCACCAAGGCTATACCATAGCCAAGTAAGGCGGCAGAAATGCAAGCATGAAAAGTCTCAAAACGTGGACCTACAAAGGTGCCATCGACGCTAATATCTTGTTGCTTAAAATACTCATACCACGCACTTAAGCGCGAACTTATTTGCAATAACACATAATCATCCAAACATTCCCTACTTGTCAAACACTCAGTACTCAGTGTTTTATCTCGCAAATACTGCGGCTGACAGACCGCAACGCAGTATTCATCGAACAATTTTATAGACTCCATATTGCTCCACATGCCATCACCATATAAAAAAGCAATATCGACATTTTGGTCTTCAGAAAAAAACGGTCCCGCCAGCTCTTTAATATCCAAGTTAATAAGGGGATATTCTTGACTAAAGCCACTGAGTGCTGGAATCAACCAACGGGCACAAAATGTCGGATGCGAGACGATTTTTAGCAGCTCGGTATTACTGCTATGCGACATCAAATTGGTGGTCGCCACCTCGATATGTTTTAAAATCTCTAATACTTCAAGATAATATGACTTGCCAGCAGGGGTCAATGAAATCCGGTGCGGCGTCCGATAAAACAAAGACAGATTTAGCATCTCCTCCAACTGCGCCACTTGCTTACTGATGGCGCTTTGGGTCATGTGCATCTCTTGCGCGGCATTGGTAAAACTCAAATGACGGGCAGCGGTCTCAAAACATTGCAGCGCCGTCGTTGAAGGATATCGTCTAAAGGCTAATGGTTTATTGGTGTCTGTTTTCATAGATTGCTTTTCTTTTATTCCATATTAGGGCGTGTCCTTAATTCACTCGATAGTCATCTAAATGGGTTAAAAATGGCTAAATCTTGCCAAACATCGTCAAATAGCTTGTTAATATCTCGATATTATCTACGCTATTCTTCTTGTTTGACGGCAATTTATCTCATTTTTATCGCCATTTTTGAAATGAAGACACGCCCTAGTAAAATATCAATGATTATTTAAAATCACGTTATCAGGCATTCCTAGCCTATGGCGTCATCATACCTATATTCAAGCGTAAATAGCGATACCTCACTATAAGCACTATGTAACTGACACTGATGCCATCATCGGATTTACTTAAGCATTCAACCAATTATTCGGTCACTAATTTTAAAGACTCTCCTACAAAAAACACCGTCGATTCCTGATAAAATAGCAAGGTCTGATGATAGGCTCTGACATACCGCAACTGATTTGCTATCTTGCCCTCCTCTTTTTCATCATTACGACCTATGCCGCCGTTATTCTTAAACTCATGAATTATTTTTCAGCTAATTTGCACTATTAGCGCCTTCTTTATTTGTATTGGATCATATGAAACATAACCTTGAGGTGAGCGCAAATGCTCGCCGAACTCAGTATTTCCAAGTATTCTTAATGGGCGTCAGCGCCTTTATTATGAATACCACCGAATTTGTCCCCGTTGCCCTATTAAGTGACATCGCCCAAGATTTTTCCATCACTACGGCTGAGACTGGCTGGATGTTGACGCTCTATGCGTGGATTGTCGCGGCCATGTCATTGCCATTGATGCTACTTACCAGCCGCTTTGAGCGTAAAAGCTTACTCTTGGGCTTGTTTGTGGTTTTTATTGCCAGTCATGTACTATCAGTATTTGCATGGAGCTTTGATGTATTGCTGATTAGCCGTGTTGGTATTGCTCTATCACACGCCATATTTTGGTCAATCACCGCAGCGATTGCGATACGCGTAGCACCAGAAGGCAAAAAAGCACTGGCGCTTAGCGTACTGGCGACCGGTACTTCATTAGCGATGGTGCTCGGTGTGCCACTAGGGCGCTTAGTCGGTCAATGGTTTGGCTGGCGGGCGACCTTTGGCGGTATTGGCGTGATTGCTTTCATCGTATTTATTCTACAAGCAAGGCTGTTGCCAACATTGCCAAGTATGTTTGAAGGCTCGTTTAGAAAGATTCCAGAATTGCTTAAAAACCCCTTATTGGTTTGTTTGTATCTGCTTATTTTATTGGTCTTTACCGCGCACTATACGGCTTACTCGTATATCGAACCTTTCATGCGTCAGGTTGGCGCTATCAGTGAAAACGCCGCGACTGTTGTGCTGCTATTATTTGGGGTGGCAGGGATTGCGGGCAGTGTGATTTTTAGTCGCTGGGGTGATCGTTTTAATACCAGATTGATGCTGATATCGATCATATTAATGCTGCTATCTATGCTGGTGCTATTGTTTGCCGTGACCTCCATCTGGGCACTGAGTTTCATTGCATTACTGTGGGGCGCCGCGCTGATGCTGCTGATTATCTCTATGCAAGCCAAAGTCATCATGGTTGATGTCACAGCCCAAGACATGCTGATGTCAATGTTCTCAGGGATTATTAACTTAGGCATTGGCGCCGGTGCGCTGTTTGGTGGTTATGCAGTGACGCATATCTCCATATCAAGTGTGGGCTATGTTGGCGCGGCTATCGCTAGTATGGCACTGATATTGATGCTGTTTATGATAAAGCGCTTTCCCGAGTTAAGTAGAAGACTTGGTTAGCTAAAAATCTGATAGTAAATAAGCTGCTTATTTAAAAATCTACTTTACCGCGTAACACTTTGGTTTTACCGCGCTGAGTCTTTGCATCAACGCGTTTACGCTTGGCATTTCTGCTAGGTTTAGTCGGCTTTCTGGTTTGATTGACATGAGTGGCTTTTATAATAAAGCTTTGCAGCCGCTCAAAGGCATCTATCTTATTGCGCTCTTGCGTACGAAACTGTTGCGCTTTAAGCACAAACACGCCTTCTTTGGTAATTCGGCTGTCTTTACTGTCCAATAAACGCTGTTTGTGCTCATCACTTAAGCTTGAGGTATGGATATCAAAACGCAGATGGATAGCAGACGACACTTTATTGACATTCTGTCCACCAGCGCCCTGCGCACGTATCGCGCTAATTTCTACTTCATTGTCATTAAGGCTAATGGTATTGCTAATGAAAATCATAGAGCTCTTTTTAAATCATAAATAAGTATGATGCATAATAAACCATTATTTGCTCCCCTTCTACTTCGTCAATAAATAACCTAATAGCTGGCGACAACGCTCAATCACTGGCGCGTCTACCATTTGACCATCTATCTCAAACACTGCCTGCCCGCTTCGCTCATACTCTTCGACCACACGCTGAGCAAATGACAATGCTTTGTCAGTCGGCTTTAATGCCTGCTGGACGACAGCTACTTGTTTGGGATGAATACACAGCATTCCTGACATACCCATCTGTGACCATAAACTTACTCGGGCGCTTAGTCCTATCTCATCATTAAAATCAGGATAAACCGTATCGATGGGCGCGGCTAACTCATGTACTTTAGAGGTTAAAACCAACTGATAGCGAATCTGGTTAGCAGTGATATCTGCAGCAGGCGTGCCTACTTGTACCCGCAAATCATTGCATAAATCTAAAAACCCATAACTAAACGCGGCTAACCCAACTGCTTTTGCCATACTATCGAGTTGATACAATCCAATGGCATTCTCAATCAAGGCAATTACAGAAAAATTAGTAAGCTGGTGCACGCTCTCAATATCTGATGCTTGTTCAGCTTTGGCTAACAACACACCAGCCAAATTAGGCATTTTCTGACAAAGCACGATGTCTTTAAAAAACTCTCCGCCGCCTGCTTTATTAATACGTAGCCAAATCGGCTGATAATCTGCACTGTCATGATATTGTTGTAATGCTTTGCGGGCATCTGCTTTATCTTCTGACGCAACAGCATCTTCTAAATCGACAATAACTGCATCTGCGCCACTAGCAAAGGCTTTCGCTACTCTGTCGATACGAGTCGCTGGCACGAATAGCCATGTTTTATTTTGAGAGATTATATTTATTTTATGATTGGTCACTGACTCCATGCGTAACTCCATTATATTGTTCAAGTAGCTGTTCGTACCTTTATTATGCCATTACACAGCCTATTTTTACTTTAAATTAATAATCTATCGATGCAGTGACACTAAGCGTATTTAAACACTTGATCAAAAATAAAATCAAAAAAACCGCATGAAAATAAATCTCATGCAGTTCTTAATAGTAAACTGTTCTTGAACTTATATGCTGTAGCTTTACTGATTAAGCTAACATACCACCATCGACAACGATAGTCGCGCCCGTGGTATAACTTGATGCATCAGACACTAGATATAATACCGTGCCAGCCATCTCGTCAGGATCCGCAACACGTCCTAGTGGAATAGCATGTAGTGCCATTTTTAACACTTTATCATTGGTCGTCAAGGCAGAAGCAAACTTGGTATCGGTTAGACCCGGCAATAAAGCATTGACACGGATATTGAGTGGGCCACACTCTTTGGCAAAGGCTTTAGTCATGCTAATGACCGCCGCTTTGGTGATTGAATAGATACCTTGCTTATCACCCGCAACCAAGCCATTGACCGATGCGGTATTTAAAATCACCCCGCCGCCCTGCTCGCGCATCATTTTTCCAGCGGCTGTCGACATAAAGAAGTAACCACGGATATTGACTTCAACGGTCTTATCAAAAGCCGCTAAATCTGTATCTAAGATATGACCATAATATGGGTTGGCTGCGGCATTATTGATCAAGATATCAATTTGGCCAAACTCGCTTTTGATATGCTCAAAAATCGCATCAATTTGCGCCATCTCGCCCACGTGACAAGCAAAGGCACTGGCTTTGTAACCATCTGCTATTATGCTATCAGCGACTGCTTGGCAAGCATCAATCTTACGGCTAGAGACGATCACGTGCGCTCCTCTTGATGCCAATAGACGAGCAATAGATTCGCCAATACCGCGGCTTGCGCCAGTAACCAAAGCGACCTTACCGGTTAAATCAAATAAATCTTTCATCATTGTTCCTTATGATTTTGTAAATCAGCTCTTCAATTTTAAGATTTTTATCGTAGGTACATAATAAGTTATATTCGAAAAACTGCAAACTCATTACAAGGCAGCCGAGCGTAGATAGTACGCATAGTACATCGAGCGAGGCTAACACCGTAATGATTTAGCAGTTATTTGAATATTAAGCTAACATGCCACCATCGAGGGTAAACGCATGACCGTTCATAAAGGTACTCTCATCACTTGCAAGCCATGCGATCGCGGCAGACACTTCGTTAACGTCTCCCAAACGGCGTAATGGACTGGCATTAATAGTGGCTTTTTGCGCGCGTTCATCCATTTTTGCCATGGTATTGCGTACCATAGGCGTATCAATGAAGCTTGGGCATACCGCGTTAAAACGAATATTGGCACGCGCGTACTCATGAGCAGCAGATTTGGTTAGACCCATAACACCATGTTTAGCCGCGCTATAGGCTGAGATCATCGGCGCTGAACGCAGACCTGCGATAGATGCCACGTTAATCACATGACCACCACCATTAGGCAGCATACAGTTGACGGCGGCGCGCATACAGTGCCAAACACCTTTTAAATTCACAGCGATATTGCGATCAAAGTCATCATCGCTTAGCTCATGCATTGGCGAAGGCTTATGGTCGATACCAGCGTTGTTTACCACCACATCTAGACCGCCAAGCGTTTCCACTGCAAAGTCGAACAACGCACGTACTTCATCACCGCTGGTCACGTCTACTTTTTTAAATACAACACTGTTGCCAGCGTCTTGAGCTTGCTGGGCAACCGCAGCCCCCATCTCTTCTGCCATATCCCCAATCACGACTTTTGCGCCGCGACTGGCTAGCAATAACGCGCTTGCTGCGCCGATACCCGAGGCACCGCCCGTGATCAAAATTCGTTTGCCCGTTACATCTGATGCAATTCCATTTGTATTCAGTGTCATGATCTATCCCTCTACCTTAAGTACCAGTTTGCCGAAGTTTTCACCTTTAAAGAGCATCATCAAAGTATCTGGGAATGTCTCGATACCTTCAACGATATGGTCTTTTACTTTCATATCACCTGACTGAATCCAGCCAGCAATATCTTTCATGGCGACTGGATATTCTTTGAGATTATCGAATACTACGATGCCTTCCATGCGGGCACGATTGACCAATAATGATAAATAGTTCGATGGGCCTTTGACTTCTGTGGTGTTGTTATACTGACTAATCGCACCGCAAATGACGATACGCGCATGCAGATTGATTTGTGTGAGCACATCATTCAAGATATCACCGCCTACGTTGTCAAAGTACACATCAACGCCATCAGGACAGGTTTTCTTCAGTGCTTTTTTCACATCTTCGTTTTTGTAGTCAATCGTTGCATCGAACCCAAGCTCATCGACTAAGAATTTGCATTTCTCAGCGCCGCCTGCGATACCGACAACACGGCAGCCTTTGATCTTAGCAATTTGACCAACCAAGCTACCAACGGCACCAGCTGCGCCAGAGACGACCACAGTCTCGCCCGCTTTTGGCTGACCTGTTTTTAGCAAACCAAAATACCCTGTCATACCCGGCATACCGAGTACACCCAAGTAATAAGACAATGGCGCAAGTTTTGGATCAACTTTATACAGATTGGCACCATCACTGACGGCATAAGACTGCACGCCATCGTGACCTGCGACATAGTCACCAACCGCAAACTTCTCATGCTTGCTTTCAATCACTTCACCTACAGTACCAGCACGCATGACGTCACCAATCTGTACCGGTGCAATATAAGATTTGGCATCGTTTAGCCAACCACGCATCGCCGGATCGATAGAGATGTATTCAACCTTAATCAGTAGCTGACCATCGGTGATCGTCGGGATTTCTGTCTCAGTATAATCCCAAGTCTCGGCACTAGGCTCGCCTACTGGTCTTGCTTTTAATCGCCACTGTTTATTCATTTTTGTCATGTCTCTGTCCTTAGAGTTGTCCTTAGAACCAGTCCGCTTGCATATCCGTGCAAACCGAGTTGGTGTTGGTTAATAATTCGATATCACGTTTGATTAATGGTAATTCCCAATCGATAAAATATTTGGCCGCTTGTATCTTGCCTTTATAAAAATTCTGTTGCTCAGCATCTTGCGTGGTACTTAATAGCTGCTCAGCTTTACTCGCTTGACGAATCCAAATCCAGCTCAGCACAATCGAGGCAAAGATATTCATGAGTGCTTGCGCGTTGCCCGTCAATGTCACTGCTTCTTCGGTTTGTAGAACTTTGCTGAGATGCACCAATACTTCATGCAAGTGACCCATGTAAGGCATCAATTTACCTGCCAATTGAGCGCTCTCAGGTGTAGTGATATTTTCTAGATCTTTTGTGATTTCACGTTTGAGGATTTGAATACCCAGACCACCTTTTTGCCATAACTTACGAAATGACAAATCTAATGCTTGCACGCCGTTTGTGCCTTCATGGATAGGATTCAGGCGATTGTCACGCCAGAACTGCTCGGCTTGATACTCATGTGTATAACCTGCACCGCCCAATACTTGAATACCCAAATCATTGGCTTTTGGCCCATACTCAGATGGCCATGCTTTTAATACTGGAGTGAGCAGGTCTAGTAATTCTGTTAGCTCATTCTTTAGCGTTTCATCTTCACAAGTGTTGATACGGTCAATCAAGTTTGAACCATATAGGCATAATGAGATGCCGCCTTCAGAGTAGGCTTTTTGTGCCAATAGCATGCGCTTTACGTCACCATGATTGATGATGGCAGTTGCCGCATCTTCAGGTTTGTTGTTTGGAGCGATTCTGCCTTGCGTTCTGTCTTTGGCATAATCAAGTGAGTATTGATAACCGCGATAGCCCACCATCGATGCGCCAAAACCGACAGCGATACGCGCCTCATTCATCATTTTGAACATATAGCGCAGGCCAAAATGCTCTTCACCGATGAGATAACCATGGCACTCGCCCTCATCGCCGAAGCTCAATGCCGTAGACGTCGTGCCTCTATAGCCCAGCTTATGAATTAGTCCGGTCAAATGTACGTCGTTGCGTTCGCCGACCGATGCATCTTCGTTTAAGCGATACTTAGGTACCGCAAATAAGGAGATGCCTTTGACGCCGCCCGGACCACCTGGGACTTTAGCCAATACTAAATGAACAATGTTATCAGACAGTTCGTGATCGCCGCCTGAGATATAGATCTTGCTGCCTTTGACGCGGTATGAGCCATCATCTTGTTTTACCGCAGTGGTTTTGATATCTGCAAGTGATGAACCTGCATGCGGCTCTGTTAATGCCATCGTTCCGGTGAACTCACCTGTCAGCATGCGCGGCATAAAGGCGGCTTTAATCTCATCACTAGCAAAGTGTGAAATCACATTGATTGCAGCAGTGGTCAAAAATGGATAAGCAGTGGTTGAGGGATTGGCAGCCATAAAATAACCTGCCACGGCTGTCATGACCGTCTCAGGCAGCTGCATACCGCCGTCTTCAAAACTATAACGACCCGCGATGAAGCCTGACTCACGGAAAGCATCAAAAGCGACCTTAACATCGTCTATCATGCTGACTTTTTTGCCATCAAACTGTGGTTCGTTTTTATCGGCAATATGATTGTGTGGCAAAAACAGCTGGGTCGCAATTTTATTGGCCGTATCCAGTACTGCGTCAAACGTTTCGCGGCTATGTTCTGCAAACTTAGCATGCTTGGTTAAATTTTCAGTGCCCAATACATCATATAATTGGAAAGGTAACTCAAAGTCATTGATTAGCGTATCTGCTGCCATAGTATTCTCGTTAACTGATTAAATTTGGTTATCAATCGATATTAATCTAATTTAACGCCTTACCGTATTGTCATTTATGACATAATTATGGTCAAATACGACATAAATAGTACTTGTATTCAGAAAATTCAGATAAAAAATCGGTATTTTTGTTCAGAAAAATAAAATTTTGGTCAGCCACAGCGAAAGGAGAATAGACATCCATGCCCTATTTCAAACCCTTTAAAGTCATTATTATCGGATTCGATGGTGTGCTCGGCAGTGCATTGACAGGTGCGTTAGACTTGTTTTCATTTACGGGTGTCAGTTGGCAACGATTTTTAGATGAGCCAGTAGAACCACGGTTCAATGTGCAGATAGCAAGCGTTGGTGGCATAGATATCAGATGTAGCAACCGCTTAATCATGCAAGCACATTGCGATATTCAGGACGTGGCGGAATGCGACTTGCTATTGATTCCGACGATTGGTGATTCAATCGATAAGGCACTGAACCAAAATGCAGATTTGATACCCCATCTAACGCGGTTGGCAGACACTAGATCAGATATAGCCAGCAACTGTAGCGGTGCTTTCTTTTTGGCAAAGGCAGGATTATTAGATAATAGAATCGCCACCACGCACTGGGGTTACGCCAGTAAATTCAAAGCAGATTTCCCACTCGTTGATTTACAAGAAAACCAGTTTGTCACTCACTCAAAGAACAAGTCAGACAGCCAGTCGGGTAATATATTTTGTGCGGCGGGTGGTAGTGCATTTTTTGACTTAGGACTGTTATTGATAGAGCGCTATTGCGGACGTGAGATTTCTACTCAAGTGGCCAAAACTCAAATTATCGATAGCAAGAGAGGCAGTCAAAACAGCTATACCAATGTGACCTTGCATAAGCCGCATTCAGACCAATTGATCAAGCAGGTACAAGAATTCATTGAGGAAAATTTCTATCAGACTATTCAGGTGATTAGATTGGCTGCCATGGTTAATATCACCCCACGGACGTTGAACAGGCGCTTTCAGTCTGCTGTTGCCATGCGCCCGATTGAATATATTCAGGCCGTCAGAATTGAGCAGGCAAAACGCTTGCTAGAGTTAGGCGATGTGACCATAAAATCGCTTGCCGAGCAAGTTGGCTATGATGATATCTCTTCGTTCACGCGTCTATTCAAACGGGCGACAGAGCTAACCCCCAAAGAGTATCAGGACAAGTTTTCGCGGTTAGCGATTTAGTTATGGCAGTGAATAGCAATTAGGGATTAGCAGTTAGGGATTAGCAGTTAGGGATTAGCGTTTAAGCATTCTGCCATAGCCCTTCGACATGGATAGCTTCTGCTTTAATGGTTGGATAATCGGTAAATACTAGCTGATACCCGCCATCGGTATTAAGTGTTAGCTGACAAGTTACTCCGAGTGGAAAGCTGTGTTTTTGTCCAATATGACCAAAGCGCATGCCGCTATAAATGGGTAATCCGGTCAATTTATGCAGCTGGCGAATGACTGTCGCGACATCATAACGCTTGTCATAACTGTCCTCTCCTGTACCAGACAATGCCCCAAATACAATCGCTTGTTGATTTTTAAAGACACCTGCCAGATACAAATCATATAGCATGCGCTCGATACGATAAGGTTGCTCGCCCACGTCTTCCAAAAAAACAATGCCGCCATCAATGCGCGGTAAATACTCGCTACCTGCCAGCGCTGACACCACGCTTAGATTACCACCCCATATAGTGCCCGTTATTGCTTTGGGCTCAGCACTTGTTAGAATACTGGGTAAATTGGGACTAGTTAAGGTAGCGTCTGATATATCAATAACCAGATTGGGATTGGTTAGTGCTTCAACAAACTGTCGACAGCTGACTTGATCAGGGACAGTTTTTCCAAATTCACTATAGAGCATCGGTGCTGCGAGTGAGCTCATATCACCCTTTGCCAGTAGCGCACATTGGATAGCGGTCACATCACTGAACCCTGCGAGTATCGTGCCATGCTCCTTCATAATCCGTCCTAGCGTTGTCCAGTCAACCATGGGTAATATACGCATCGCACCATAGCCGCCGCGCACGCCGAGTAACAATTTTGGGGCGGCTATTGCACCCGTAGCGATGTTTTGCAGGTCACTCGCTCTCTGCGAATCCGTACCAGCAAAACGCAGATACTGGCGATTGGTAATCGTAGAGTTATTGACTTTAAAACCTGCACAGGCCATACGCTCCAATGCCAATTGGGTGCGGTCACCACTACCACCAACGTTGGAGCTGGCAAACAGTCTGGTCTCAATCGTAGGCGCGATACAGTTAGTCTGCGTTAATGATGCCTGCTCGTTTAACGATTCTGTTGGCAAATCATCTTTGGTAAGCTGAGTGCTGCCATTAGGCTCGATAGAACTGGTGGCCCAAACCTGAGAGATACTTTGGCTTGCTAATGCAGCAGTACCCGCACTGACACCTACTCGACGCAAAAACTGCCTACGGCTTAGCCCAGATGTTGTTTTAATCGCTGTATGCTCATTTTTGTTTCTATCATCTGTTAATAACTGACTCTTGAAAACCATCTCTCTCTGCCACCTTATCATTTTTATTTTAATATACTTTTGCATCATCTTTATTTTTGCAGTCTACTTGCTTAAACCGCACAGCAGCATATTGTAAACGCTTTTTTGGCGATGATAGTTGCCCAACCTTTGCCACTATTTAATTTTTCGCCATGCTAGCCATGATACACATCAAAAACCTAGCCTTATTGGCACATTCCGCGACTTTGTTGTAGTATGAGAACACCGATTTCGGTTAAATAAGGATAATAATAATGGCTGAGAAAGCGACTGATAAACAGAAAAAAGAGGACATATTGGATACTGATTTAGAGTACCTCATCAACGAAGAAGAAAAACTGCAAGAAAAGCTAAAAGACAGTAGCCATCTTGAGCGTTTTGCCAAAGATTTGATGCTATTCATGAGCTTGATTAAAGACTACTATCAAGGAAACTATCGCGATATTCCCTACAAGACCATTTCAGCAGGTGTGGTTGGACTGCTCTATACTCTCAACCCAATCGATATAATTCCAGATTTCATACCCTTTATCGGTCATATTGACGATGCGCTAGTCCTCACCTTTTGCTTGAAGTTGGTCGAAAAAGATTTGCAAAAATATCAAACTTGGAAGAAAAAACAAACCGCTACTGACTTAAAGAAAAACAGGTAACTTTGTACAAGCTATCATCCTAAAATGATCGTTATAAAAAATAATCGTTATAAAAAGCCACGACTGACAATCAATGTATCAGCCGTGGCTTTTTTATTCATTAATAGCAATTATCTACGTGTGTTAATCTGGAACATCATAACGCGCTTTTTCTGGATTGAGACCGAACGAATAGACAAAGGTTGCAACGAGGCTATTGATAATAATAAACGGCAAATCGATAGCAGCATGCCCAAGCGCATAGCGACCAATCAGCCACGAGACAATCAGCATAATAATAAAGAAACCGCCTAAATACGCCAAAATTGCAGGATGCTTTAGATTGTAATGTTGCTCAGGTTCAGGCTTCTTATCAAGTACATAGGTTCTGATTGCCCAACCCGCTGCATAAGAAAATCCGCCCAATACCACGTAACTGAAAAAATTCATATTGCTTAACTCTAATGACATATGGTTTATAGCAAAACACTGTTTAAAATAACACTATCGATCTTAAATTCTGTTTATGAGCCATGCTTTTTTAGAGGCTCTCATTAACATTATCAATCACAATATTGGCATGTGGATTGGCTAAAATATCGGTATTAACATCATCACACTCGACACGATAGATGGTATTGGCACCGCGATAAATATAGGATAAGTATTCACTATCTAAAAGTGGATCGATATTGGCATAGGCAGGCTTCACATGAGCCAGTACTAGCACTCGATCAGGACGCCCAATGACCGCATCGACATTGTCAGGGTCAATAGAGAAAAACTGCGGAATGTCGCTATTTTTAATCACTTCTAGCGGCTCAGCGTCATCCCAAACGCGCTTCGCACTTGCCGGCTCTTTCATCTGCATCACCCACGAGTCATCCTGTTGACTGATTTTTATTTGGGCAGGCTCGTCATGACTAACCGTGTAACAACCTTCAAAAACCGATAAGTCTGTCGCCGCTTCGACCATTCCAGTATCAGCTTGAATGTTGCTATCGTTGCAAGCACTTAAAAATAGCGCGCTGCTCACCGCTATGCCGACTGGTAAGCACATCAGCCTTTTATAAAAAATGTTTGAGCGTAAGGACATAATAGGGTTATCCTGCATTCATGCATTAAACTTTTATGAAAATTGTCTTAAAAAAAACTATCTTTAAACAGTGATGACGACAATGTTGCTATTAGCATTATTTTTTAGGGCGTGTTTTCATCAACTATTGGCACTGTCGAATGATTTGCGCTACTCATTGACGCCAGCAAACTGCTGTTTTTTCTGCTGCGCAGTCAATACCGTTTGATACTGTGTCGCAACACAGCTCATTTTAACAGAAAATAGCAAGGTTACTATTATGATCTGTGCTTTTGGCGACTTTGTGCATTACGATTGCCCATATTAACGATAGATTTGTTATACTCATTCCCAAAATATAACGGAATCGCTGGTGTAAAAACAACGCTAGCAAAATCCCTCCAACCCTCCCTATCTTTATCAATTTTTAGGTCAATAATTTTTTATGTCAGACAATCGCACCTCAGCGCAGCCATTCAACACCAGTAACGCGATGAATCCGTTGGCCGCCAAATCAAACACCACCGTGGCCTATACGGATGGTGCCTGTAAAGGCAATCCGGGCGCGGGTGGCTGGGGCGCACATCTCATTTTTAGTGATGGACGTACACAAGATTTGTACGGCGGTGATAAAGAGACAACCAATAATCGCATGGAGTTGATGGGCGCAATACAAGCACTAACCCATAGCCCGCATGAGCACAACCTCGAGATTTGGACAGACTCAAGCTATGTCAAAAAAGGCATCACCGAATGGATAGAGGGTTGGAAAAAAAGAGGCTGGAAAACGGCAAGTAAAAAACCCGTCGCCAATCAAGACCTTTGGCAGCAATTAGACAAGCTATGCCAGCAGCGCGATGTTGACTGGCATTGGGTAAAAGGTCACGCAGGACATGCAGGCAATGAAAAAGCGGACGAGCTGGCAAACTTGGGCGTGACGTCCAGCAGTGAAGAATTATCAAGCATAGAGCCGCAAGACACGGCTAAAAAAAAAGGGCAAATAATGCCTAATACAGCGCAAAATGCTGCTCACGATGACTGGCTAAGTTTCGATCCACTGGGTCTGGATATGGCAGATGATGAGCTTGACGAAGATGTCATAGGCACTGATAACGATACAAACCCTGCCGATGATATGATAAGTAAAGATGCTGTAATAGAAGCCGATCGCTATCAGCATAATGCTAGCAAACCAATGAGTAAAATAGAGATGCCGGAAACCCAAACGTCTATGACTGATGCAACGATAAATGATCATGTGCCCGCTAGCGTTACTGGCATAGAAGAAGCTGATACACCAAAATTCGACGGTGACACCAGTCGTGCCAATCCGTATTTCATACCGCTGCTACCCAAACCTATCCATCGTCATGAGTCTGATCGCCAGCTCATTATGGATACTGAAACCACAGGTCTTGATCCGTTAAAAGGCGACCGTATTATCGAAGTCGGTATCGTGGAGATGATCGGGCGTAAATTTACGGGTGAAAAGCTCCACGTTTATATCAATCCACAGCGCGGCATGGATGACGAGGTCATTCGTATCCATGGTATTTCTGAGGCATTTTTGACCGACAAACCTACCTTTGATCAAGTTGCTCAGTCGCTCTATGATTTTATGGACGGCGCAGAAATCATCGCTCATAACGCCACCTTTGATATGAACTTCTTAAACATGGAGTTTGCCAAAGTTGGTATGAACGACTTTGCCGAGCGCGTACAAGTGACTGACTCGCTGGTCATGGCAAAGCAGCAATATCCTGGGCAAAAAAACACCCTAGATGCTTTAGTGCGTCGCCTAAATGTGGGGAAGCAAGATCGTACTTTTCATGGCGCCTTACTTGATTCAGAGATTTTAGCAGAAGTTTATCTGGCAATGACAGGTGGACAGGTTACACTCGCCATCGAAGAAGACACGCAAACAGATGGCGGGCAGACAGCCCACGCCAGTTTTGCCAATTTAGCGTCTTTATTGCTAGAGTCATCTATGGATGAAAATACCAATCAAGAGTGGTATGCCGCGCTCGCAGAAGCGTATCCTGAGTTAAAAGCCAATATGTAGTCGCCGTATAAGCTGATGATATCAATCTTTGAGCAATAACATTTGTATAATATAGGCTTGATTATTGTTATATTAAGCGTTAAAACATCACCAGCAAGTGCTTTTTCGATCATCATTTAAACCATCGCCATTCTCATCAGTACATTATGGAAAAACACCTATGAACCAGTCTGCGCAAATGAAGTTAACGGCCCCAACGCTTAGTGTTACTGATTTCAATCTACCATCGCTACATTTGTTGCATGATGAGATCATCGTAACCTTAAAAGATACTGAGATTCATCTGAGTGAATTTAATGATGATAATAGTCAAGCCCCTTTATTATTAGATTCTATCACTGTGCTAAAGCAGCTGTCTTGCATCTTTGAGCTGATATCTTTGGTTGGTGCAGAGGCTTTGAACACCGCTATTGTCAATGGTTTACAGCGCCTCTATGATAATGGTGATAATAACGATACCAGCTTGATTATGGACTTATCAGAAGCCATTATGACACTGGATCGCTATATCGAGTTTGTGCTTTTGACAGAGTCGGTAGAGCCAACCTTGTTACTGCCTGTTATCAATAAACTCAATGCTCACGGGCAAGAAACCCCTATCACAGCAGACTATTTTGCAGCTTTTGGTAGCAGTAGTGTCATCATTGCCAACCCTGAACAAAACTTCCAACCACTTGACGAGCTTAACCTAGACACTGAACTACTAACTTATGCTTATCGTAGTGGTCTTGGAGTCGCTCTGCTCAATCAAAATGGCAACGTTAGCCCAGACGATCAGCAGAAACTTGACGCCATGAGTGCAGCGTGTGCTTTGATAGCATCAAACACCAGCAGTCTATTTTGGCAAGCGGCCACCGCAGCTGTCACGGACATTGCCACGATATTACCGCTAAATCTGAGTCAAAAACACACACTGATTTATTTAGAGCAGCAATTCCAAAGCTACTTGCCTGTGATGGACAAACGGTTTGCTGATTTGGTCAGTTTCGCTTGCCAGCGTGACAGTGATGCGGCGCAACGACTGCGTGAGCAATACGCCAGCAACCACTTGGAAAGCGCGCAACTTGAGCAAATGAAACGTTTCTTATTCGGTCCTAATCGCGCGCTTACCGATACGCTGAACACCATCATTCAGACCCAAATTAATACCATCAAAGAAAATGTGGATAGCTACGCACGTGGTGATTCATTGAACCCTGTCGATATGCAAACCACACAGATTATCGAAGAGCTAACAGAATTGAGCTCAGCGTTACGCTTGCTTGGTTTATCAAATGCAGCCAATAGTCTCAGCGTAGCAGCAGAAGCTGTTAGTCATTGGCAAACGCCCTCGCCTGATGATTTCGATCACTTGCTGTTGGCATTAATGCATGCGGAAAACGCCACCATTGCAATGGCAGAAATGCACACACCAGGGGCCATCTATTTGCCACTGAATAACCCGCATATCTCTTTACATCAGCTCAATACGGCTAATGATACTTTGATACAAGAAAGTCGTTCCGCTATTGCCAGTGCAGAACAAGCCATTAACGATTATTTGGCTGAGCCAGAGCGTGATATGCTCAATATCCAGAACATACCTGAGATGATGCGCCAAGTGGCAGGGGCTGTGCGCTTCTTACAGCTGCCAACACCTGCCAGCATGCTCAGTCAATTGGCCAATTATCTTCAGCAACGTATCGAAGGTGGACAACGTATTGAAGACAATACGCTTGCCTGTATCGCTGATGTCATTATGGCCGTCGATCATCATCTAGATGGTTTTGAGCACAATCGTCCGGTCAGCAAACAAGCATTAGATGTGGGACAGCAGAGCTTGAGTCATTTACTGGCAGCCTAATTTCTATCACGCTTAAGCACTAAAATGATATTTAAATGGCGGCTCTGCTGCCATAGTCGATCCCATATAGTCTGGATACAAGTAAGATGCGCTTAGCACTACAAATAGTAGTGCTAAGCGAGCCTGACTGACACCGTATCTGATGAATGATATAGGATTGACTTTACTTCAATTAAAAAAAGTCTGTATCAACACTGATGCGTACTGACCTTAACCGGTTTGGAATTTTACCTATGACCAGCGCTTTTGTATTTAGTGATGATACTGTTTTATGCCGCCAGCTACCTAATGGATGGTGGCCGGTGCAGCTTGAATTACCCCCATCCGCTACACATTCAGACGAGGAGACCCAGCTTGCTTATCAAGTTGGTCATGTCACGCTACTCGAAAGCCTAGCACCGCGTCACTGGTCGCCTGATGTCAAGCATACTAGCGCGAGTGTAGACGCTCTGAAGTATGCCGATATTTTAGAAAGTTCCGATACTCTAGAAGGTACCGATACTCTAGAAAGTGCCGACAGTTCGATTGATACTCCCCACACCTTTACTGCGCAAGCGGCTAGCGCCATTACTTATGACTATGCAATTGCACATCACATGGTATTGCCCATCATCGCTGAGGGCAGTGGTAATGCGTTTGTTCCTTACCGCCAGCTGATTACTCAGTTGCCAGTGGCTTTGTCCGATCAGCTTAGCCAAGCGATACAGTTATTGCGCTGGCAAACAGATACACAGTTTTGTAGTCGCTGTGCTGCCCCAACCATTCATGCCAAACGAGATGAGCGTGCGATGGTCTGTCCAGTGTGCCGATTGCGCCAATACCCACGTGTACAACCCTGTGTCATTACGGCTATCACTCGACCGAATCCGCAAACTGGTGAAATGCAGATTTTGCTAGCCCATCATCATCGTTATGGACAGCAAAAAACAGCACCTCATTTATTACAGTCGCCACAACCGTTACTATACGGTTTGATTGCAGGCTTTGTAGAAGTGGGTGAAAGCCTAGAACACGCGGTAGTGCGTGAAGTGGCAGAAGAGGTGAATATCAGCCTATCAGATATTCGTTACGTCAGCAGTCAGCCATGGCCATTTCCGTCTAATTTAATGCTAGGCTTTCGTGCTTCTTACGCAGCTGGCGAAATTGTTATCCAAGAAGATGAGCTGTCGCACGCCGATTTTTTTGATCTATCAAATTTGCCCAAAATACCCTCAAAAGGTAGCATTGCTTACGAGCTGATCGCACAAATTGCCAATGAGCAAGGTATTTTGCTTTAATTTATAATATCAATGCAGCATTTATCAATATCGTTATTATCCTATTATTCTAATGTCAGCGCTCAGAGCACACTTAGCACTTAGCACTTAGCACTGATATTAAGGTTTTAAAGCATATGCAAAGCACCACTAGTAAAAATAGCACCCACATCCGTCTCACCAATTTGCCAATCTTGTTCGACACTTTGGATATAGAGCGCTTACCTGCGGACATACAAGCGAAAATCTCATATATTGATGCTTGTCTACCGCAAACACAATGTGGACTTTGCGAGCACCCAGACGGCTGCTTGCCCTATGCCGCCGCTATCGTGCTTGACAATGAGCCATACAATAAATGTGTACCCGGTGGTCAACCCGTTACCAAGGCCATTGCTCAAATTATTAATATAGACAGTCATGAAGCGATACTTAGCGCTGCGCCTTCTCAGTGGCCAATAGATGCGACCTCTGAACGTCCGACTGAGGTACGTGCAGTGATCCGTGAAGATGATTGTATCGGCTGCACCAAATGTATACCTGCCTGCCCAGTCGATGCTATTGTGGGTACTGGTAAGCACATGCATACTATCTTTACGGATTTATGCACCGGCTGCGAGCTTTGCATCGCTCCTTGTCCAGTCGACTGCATCGATTTGGTCACTGTTGAACGGGAGCTGTCTAGCTCTGAACGTACCACAGAGCAAGAAGATTTAAGACAGCGCTATCATACTCATTTAAGACGCGTCACCGAACAGCTGGCTGATAGTAGCAATAGTAGACCTGTGGTCAGCATGGTTGAAGCAAAACTGAACAATGCCGCTAGTCAATTGTTGAATATTAGCGAAGCGCAGGCAAAAAACACCATTGCCGCAGCGAAGCTACGTAGTAAAATTAAAAAGTTAGAAAAGCAGCTAAGTGTCCGTCCAAATGAGAGCAAACAAGTAGAGCTTGACGCATTGCAAGTGGAGTTAAGTCAGCTTTAATAGCATAATTATCATTTGTTAGACAGTCTACCCAACATCGCTAAAATAAATTTATCCCGATATCTTGTATCAGTTATTAACTATCAATAGTCAAAAAATAGTAAGAATACTATGAGTAAAACCGTCAAACATAAAACTGCCGATACCCCGCCATCGAGACGAATGCCCAATCGTGACGTGCGTCCATTTTTTGAAAAGCTGGCAGCGACGATTGATGAACCAGTTACGGAATTGAATTATAAGAGTAATTTTGAGCTGCTGATCGCGGTCATCTTGTCTGCGCAGGCGACGGATGTGAGCGTCAATATTGCCACCAAGCAATTATATCCCGTAGCAAATACACCTGAAGCAATCTTGGCATTGGGTGAAGACGGTCTAAAATCTTATATCAAAAATATTGGCTTATATAATGCCAAAGCCAAAAATGTCATCAAAACTTGTAGAGATTTGATTGAGAAATTTAATAGCACCGTCCCTGATAACCGCAAAGACTTAGAGTCTCTCGCTGGTGTTGGTCGTAAAACCGCTAATGTGGTGTTAAATACCGCTTTTGGTCAGCCAACCATGGCGGTCGACACTCATATCTTTCGGGTAGGTAATCGTACGGGGCTGGCTACTGGCAAGAACGTCTTGATCGTTGAAAATAAGTTGGTCGAGCGTATCCCAGATGACTTCATCGTGGATGCACATCATTATCTTATCTTACACGGGCGCTATACCTGCCAAGCTCGTACACCCAAATGCGGGGCGTGTCCTGTTTATGACGAATGTATGTTTAAAGACAAAGCCAAGTTTTTGGAGCTATAATTTTTAGAACGATCGCTTTTAGAACGATAACTGCTCTAGGGCGTGTCCTCAATTCAATCGATTACTTTCTAAATGGGCTAAAAATAGCTAAATTTTGCCAAACATCGTCAAATAGCTTCTTAATATCTCGATATTATGTGCGCTACTTTCCTTGTTTGACGGCAATTTATCTCATTTTTATCACCATTTTTAAAATGAGGACACGCCCTAGTTATAAAAGGTTTAATTGATCTACTTTATATGAATAAAACATGAATAGCGTGGTTAAAAAAGCAGTAGACGCCCACTTACTTGTGTAAACATTATTTAAAAATTAGGAAGCCAGATGCAGACACTGACCGCGCTATTATTCGATGATTTTGAGACTTTGGATCTATTTGGACCTATCGAGATGTTTGGCTGCTTACCTGAGCATTATCGTCTGCAATTTGCCTCCTTAAACGGCGGCATTATTCATAGTAAGCATGGCGTTGCGATGCAGACAGTCGCTGTTAGCGAGTTAGCGCATCAGACTGATATCTTGTTGATGGTTGGCGGCATGGGTACTCGCCAGCAAATCAATCACCGACCATTTTTGCAGACGTTAACAACCTTGGTTGACCATGCTGATTGGGTACTTAGCATTTGTACGGGTAGCGCATTGTTGGCTAAGGCAGGCGTCTTAGATGACAAGCGCGCAACGTCTAATAAACTGTCATGGCAATGGGTGATAGCGCAATCTGACAAAGTCCATTGGGCCGAGCAAGCACGCTGGGTTGTTGATGGCAAATTTTATACGTCCTCAGGTGTCAGTGCAGGTATGGACATGGCGCTTGGCTTTATCGCCGATAGACATGACATCCATACAGCGCGCCAGATCGCTCACTATACTGAATATCGCTGGCAAGAAAATAGCGAAATTGATGACTTTTACCATGGTTAATCCATGCCTAGTTACTTCTTAGTATTATCCATCGCTAGAGTTTTACCTCGATACACGGTAAAATGTGCTAATTTTTTTATTCGTTTTCGCCTTTTATTTTTATATACATTTAATAATGACTGAGTTCGTAGAATACAGTCCCTGCAATTAAGCGATCCCATTATGCGTGAATACAACTTATTTACCTCAGAATCTGTGAGCGAAGGTCATCCTGATAAAATGGCTGACCAAATATCAGATGCCATCCTTGACGCCATCTTACGTGAAGATTTGCATGCACGCGTGGCATGCGAAACCTTGGTTAAAACAGGTGCTGTGATACTAGCAGGTGAAGTCACCACGACGGCAAATATCGATGTTGAGCGTATCGTGCGTGATACTGTAAACGGTATTGGTTACCACCACTCAGACTTAGGCTTTGATGGCGAAACATGCGCGGTCATCAACATGCTCGGCAAACAATCTCCTGAAATCGCTCAAGGTGTCGATCGTAGCGACCCTGAAGAGCAAGGCGCAGGTGACCAAGGTCTTATGTTTGGCTATGCCAGTAACGAAACTGATGTCTTGATGCCAGCCCCTATCGAATTTGCTCATCGCTTGATGGAACGCCAATCTGAGCTGCGCCGCGCAGGCGAGTTGCCGTGGTTACGTCCAGATGCCAAAGCACAAGTGACCTTAAGATATGATGGTAGCAAGCCTGTTGCCATTGATGCCGTAGTGCTATCAACGCAACACGATCCAAGTATCTCGCAAAAAGATCTGCAAGAAGCCATAATGGAATCTATCATCAAACAAGTATTGCCTGCTGAATTATTGCATGCTGGCACGCGCTATCATATTAACCCAACGGGTAAGTTTGTGATTGGCGGGCCTGTAGGTGATGCTGGATTGACAGGTCGTAAAATTATTGTTGATACGTATGGCGGTATGGCGCGTCATGGCGGCGGTGCATTCAGTGGTAAAGATCCATCAAAAGTAGATCGCAGTGCTGCGTACGCCGTGCGTTATGTGGCTAAGAACATCGTTGCGGCAGGACTTGCTGAGCGCTGTGAAATACAGGTTAGTTATGCCATTGGTGTCGCTGAACCAACCTCTATCTCTGTCAATACCTTTGGTACGAATAAAATCAGCAATGATGAAATCATCCGTCTGATTCGCACCCATTTTGACCTGCGCCCTTATGGCATTACCCGTATGCTAAACTTATTGCAGCCAATGTATCAGCAAACGGCGACTTTTGGTCATTTTGGTCGTCCTGGCTCTGAAACTGCTTTTACGTGGGAAAAAACAGACAAAGCTGAGATCTTAAAAGCAGACGCTGGTTTGTAAAAATATAACTTTGCACCACCTACAAACCCTCTTTATAAATTTAACATTACCGATACTTATTAGGAGTCGCTTATGTCTCAAGACAATATGCAAGACAGTAACATTCAAGAAAGCAATGTTGACGCTAACATTGAGATTACCCCTGAAATGCAAGCATTTTACCAACGTGCTGATGCCATTATTGGTATCGCAAACAGTCAGTTGGGTTCTGAAGCGCATTCAGGACAAGTAGGTGCATCACTACTTTATGCCGCAGCACGTTATAGCGCATCTGTCGCCTCTATCGGCTTTGTCAAAGGCGATGACTTTGCCAAAGAAAAAGATGATATCGTTGAATTTTATGTCAAACAGTATCGCCAAATGCTGAGTGACAACCTGACTGATTATGCGCAGAACTTTGATAAATATGTTCAGCTTAATCAAGATGACAAAGCAGCCAAATAGCTCTATCGCCTTTAGCTGGCACTTATAAAACGGCTAATATAGTCAGTTCAATTTAAAAGTAGTACAAGGCAACCGAGTGTAGATGTATATTTAATACCTCGAGCGAGGTTAACGCAGTAATATTTTTATAGTGGAATGACTATAGTGATGCTCAAACCCAAGCTTAATCATAGGCTTGGGTTTTTTATTAATCATGATTTGGTAGATGACTGCTGATAAATAGGCTACTATCAATTAAAACCACCTTGTTCATCACATGGTTGCAACCAGCTATCGATAACAGGGACTTACCGAACACTATTTATAAGGACATATGATTATGAACCACTTATTCAAATCATGGCGATCATGCCTGTCGTTATTAGGGTTATCAGTCACTCTTGCCTTAGCTGGCTGTAATAACATCCAAAGCATCGATACGCCTGACACCGCCCCTATTCATACCACTGGGCACAGCCAACAGAACAGCGATAACCCTTTCATTAAGTGCCCACCTTACAACCCTGAGCAAACGATGTGCACCGCGCAATACGATCCTGTGTGTGTCAAAGTAAAAACCAGCTCAGGATTTAGTTATCGCACTGCGGGCAACTCATGTTCGGCATGTGGCACAACGGCAGCAGTAGGTTATGTTAAAGGACAGTGCTCATAACCTTGCTTTATAACTTTGTGTAAATACTTTATATCAAACTAAAAAAGACAATTAAATCATATAAAAAAGCACCCGCTTAATCATAGGCGGGTGCTTTTTTATTATTTTTCAGATTAATAAAATTTAATCTTCAGGTTTTTCAAGATCAGGTGGGCCTGTCAGCAAATCTTCATCACGAAATTCATTGGCTGAATTATGCTCTGCTGACTCTTCGGTGACAAACCATTGCTGGTTGCGATACAGTATCAAACGATCTCGACTCAAGCCGCGTAATAATGAGTACATCATAACGACTATCACAATCGCAAAAGGGAAACCTGACACAATTGAAGCCGCTTGTAGCGCACTCAAGCCACCTGCTGCTAATAGTACGGCAGCGATAACACCCTCTGTACCTGCCCAAAATAGGCGCTGAATTTTCGGTGGATTGGCATCGCCACCTGAGGTCAACATATCAATCACAAAACTGGCAGAATCCGATGACGTGACAAACCAAAGCACAATCATCACTACGATAAGCAAGTTCAAAGCTGACGTAAATGGATAAGATTCCATCAGTTTAAAGATGGCACTGCCAGTATCTGCTTGGACAGCCTCAATCAAGCCAGGACTAATGAGACTGGGATCAGCGGCTGCCATTAATTCCATATTAACGGCTGAACCACCGAAAGCGGTGAACCATAAGAACAAGATGGTGATAGGAATTAATAACACCCCTAAGATAAACTCACGAATGGTTCGACCACGAGAGATACGAGCCACGAACACACCAACGAAAGGCGACCAGCTTATCCACCATGCCCAATAGAAAATCGTCCATGATGCTTGCCAGTTTTCTTGACCATCATACGATTCTGTCCAAAGACCTAATGGCACAATTTGATGTAAATAATTGCCAATATTTTCTACAAAGCTATTAAAGATAAACTGGGTCGGGCCTAAAATAATCACAAAACTGAGCAATATCACAGTAAATAATATATTGGTATCACTTAAGCGCTTAATCCCCTTATCTAGCCCCATAAATAGAGACAGACCTGCCAACATAGTGATTAAGGCAATCAAAATAATTTGCACTGTAATATTATTGGGTATGCCAAATAACGTCTCAAGACCTGAGTTAATTTGCAATACCCCAAGACCTAAAGTGGTCACTACTCCAAACATCGTACCGAATACCGCTAATGTATCTACCGTATGACCCCAGCCACCATAAATCTTTTTGCCCAAGATAGGATATAGTGTCGAACGGATGGCCAGCGGTAAGCCCACTCGGTAATGGAAATAAGCCAATGACAACGCGACCATGCCATAGAGTGCCCACACATGTAAACCATAGTGCAAAAACGAGATATTCATCGCTTGCTTGGCGGCAGCCACTGTTTCAGCTTCTCCTAGCGGCGGCGCCATAAAATGATACAAGGGTTCAGCCGTACCCCAGTAAAGCAGGCCAATACCGATACCCGCGGAAAATAGCATGCCAATCCAAGAGACTATATTATACTCTGGTTTTTCATTTTGATGACCAAGCCTGATATCGCCATAACGACTAAATATCATGTAAATACTCATCACCAACGTTAAGTTGACCACCACAATAAAGAACCAGCCAAAACGCAAAGACACGAATGCTTTGGCATGACCAAATAACAATTCTGCTTGCTCATTAAAAATGAGCACCAAAAATAATGAACACAAGAATTAATAACGCTGAAGTTAAAAACACAGGTTTACTTACCCGTGGAAAAGGGCCTAAGCGGCCAACTTTTACATGATCCATTTAGTCATCTCAATTTTTGAAGGGGCTCACCTTAACAAGATACTGCACAACTATCAAATCGAATCAGACACTTTATAACCTTGCTATTGGTCAACAAATAAAAAAATCCTAAGATAACGATGCATCTTAGGATTTCAAATCACAATTGTTATATTGTGTTTTTACGTAAAAAAAGAAGAAGCTAACTGCCTGATTCATTTCATAAAAACAGTATTAAAGCTGATATATATAATCTGCTAATCACCTTTCACGATTTTAGGTGGTCCTTTTAATAAGTGCTCATCAGCAAACTCATTGGCTGAATTATGATCTGCGGATTCTTCGGTAATAAAATGCTGCTGAGCGCGATACAGTATCAAACGATCTCGGCTTAAGCCACGAAGTAACGCATACATCATCGCAAATACTACTAAAACAAAGGGTAATCCTGCAACGATAGCCGCTGCTTGTAATGCACTTAGTCCACCAGCAGCAAGCAAAACAGCAGCAATGATACCTTCCGTACTTGCCCAGAATAAACGCTGGATTTTTGGTGGGTTGGTATCACCACCTGCGGTCAACATATCAATCACAAAGCTTGCTGAATCGGATGAAGTCACAAACCAAAGGACAATCATAACGACAATCATTAAAGTGACTGGTTGTGCCAATGGATAAAATTCAACCAATTTAAAAATTGCACTACCAAAATCCGTTTGCACGGCTTCTACCAATCCTGGACTGGCCATAGCGGGATCAAGCGCCGCTAAAAGCTCCATATGGATAGCAACGCCACCGAAAGTGGTGAACCAAAAGAACAAAATCAGCATGGGAATCAATAAAACACCCAATATAAACTCACGAATGGTACGACCACGACTGATACGCGCGATAAATACGCCAACAAACGGCGCCCAACTTACCCACCATGCCCAATAAAATATCGTCCATGATGACTGCCAATTTTCTTGACCTTCATACGATTCACCCCACAGACCTAGCGGTACAACTACCGAAAGATAATTGCCAACATTTTCAAGATAGCTATCAAAGATAAAAAGCGTCGGCCCTAAGATGACCATAAACCCGAGTAAGATTGCCGTCAGTCCGATATTAATATCGCTCAAGCGCTTAATACCCTTGTCTAAACCCATCATGACGGAAAAAGCAGCTAAAATAGTAACGAAAACAATCAGACCGATCTGTATCGTTAGATTATTAGGAACACCAAATAATCGCTCAAGTCCTGAATTAATTTGCATAACGCCAAGACCAAGCGACGTTACCACACCAAACATCGTACCAAATACCGCTAAGATATCAACGGCATGTCCCCACGAGCCATAGATTTTTTTCCCCAATAGAGGATAAAGCGTTGAGCGAATCGATAACGGCAAGCCACGGCGAAAGTGAAAATAAGCCAAAGACAATGCAACAATCGCGTATAGCGCCCATGCATGTAAGCCCCAATGCAAGAATGTAAAATTTATGGCTTGCTTGGCGGCTTCTATCGTTTCCGCTTCTCCGAGTGGTGGTGCCATAAAGTGATACAAGGGCTCAGCTGTCCCCCAATACACCAATCCTATACCAATACCAGCAGAGAACAACATCCCTATCCATGAGAACAAACTGTACTGTGGCGTCTCAGTTTGTGCACCTAGACGAATATCGCCATAACGGCTCATCGCGAGATAAATACAAAGCAACAATGCTAAATTTACTAAAATAATAAATAACCAGCCGAACTTATCTGTAATAAAGTTCTGCAAAAAGCTAAATAACACACCAGCGGTTTCAGTAAAGAAAGCACCAAAGATAATAAATCCAACGATAAGTAGCGCTGAAGTAATAAACACAGGTTTACTTACCCGTGGAAAAGGGCCTAACCTGCCAACTTTTACATGATCCATTTGTTTGTTAGCCTTAGTTTTTTAGGAAGAATACCTTAACAAGATACCTCTCAACTATCAAATCTAATTAGCTATTTACGTTTTTCTTATTGACAGAAATAGAGCAAAACCATTTAGTAGCCTAACCTACAATAGTGAAAACGCTTGGAAAGTTGAAGAGCAATAGCTATTAATCACTACTGTGGAGTCAATTGTAATAATCCACTATTATCGCCGTCTTCTAACACCCAAACTTGTCCATCTACATTTAACACACTACGAATACGCTCGCCCATATCATAACGATAGCGCTCAGTCGCGCGGCTATTTTCATCAAAATCGACGACTATCAGCGCTTTAGAGGATAAGCCACTAATGAGCGCATTACCTTGCCACGCTGGGAAATCATTATATTGTCCAGCATTATAAATACTCATCGAAGACGGTGATATCACTGGCGTCCAACTAATTTTAGGCGGCGTAAACTCAGGGCGCGTCTCATGGTCAGGAATATCCGTGCCTGTATAGTTACGCCCATTTGATACGATTGGCCAACCGTAGTTATAACCTTTTTCAATGAGATTGAACTCATCACCGCCCCGTGGTCCCATCTCATGCGCCCAAAGCCTACCTTTTTCATCGAAAGCCATACCCAATACATTACGATGACCGATTGTCCAAAACTGCGCGGCAATGTCATTGCTATTATCTACAAAAGGGTTATCTGCTGGCACTGAGCCATCAAGATTTAACCTAATAATTTTGCCCAAATTGACGCTCATATCCTGTGCTGGCGTTTTTTCTTGGCGCTCGCCTGAACTGATATATAAATATTTTCCGTCAGGCGAGAACAGCAAGCGATGACTATAATGCCCCTGCCCTTTTACTTTCGGTGTTTGCTCCCAAATGGGCGTAAAATCCTGCAAATGTGGCGTGGCTGTATCCAATCCTATCAATGTCGCTTTGATAACTTTAGCACCAAACTTATTATTATCAGTGTCATTCCCTGCTTCAACGTAGCTCATATAGACATGATTAGAAGTAGCAAAATCTGGTGCAAGAACGATATCGCCAAGACCACCTTGCCCACCATAAGCCACTTTCGGTATACCACTGATGGTTGTCTTGGCACCTGTTGCCGTATCAACAATGAATAACTCGCCTGTCTTTTGGGTGACAAGTAATTTAGGGGGTTCATTATTAACGGTAGGTAATGCTGTCATTGCCCAAGGCTCATCAAACGTAGCAATTTTCTTGGTGATAAAGGCGGGTTTTTCGGTACTTGCTAGCGACTCACTAGCAGAGGCTTGTCCTTCTCTATAGTCTGTCAGGTCTTCATGGGTATTGACGGCAGTTTGATTGGAGCAAGCAGGAGCACTAAACAGCAGTGCGCTGATCATTATCGGTAACATTAATGGCGTGCTTAGGTGCTGCATACTGATGATCGTCATTTTGTCGTCTCCGTAACTGTTGATGTCTTATTCCTATTGCTTAGTTTTTAGTGCTTAGTTTATTTATAACATAGTCAAAGCACTCAAACCGTAAATAATAATAGCGCACAAAAAAACCCCTTACCTGCCTGTAGAAAAAATAGGCAAGTAAGAGGTTGGTTTTAAACCACGGTCAGTTAGGGTTAGATATTAATTCATGCTACGTTTCTCAAACACCAACTTATCATCTGCGCCGACATCGACTTTGATGATATCTCCTGCGCCAAAATCACCAGCCAATAGCTTCAATGACAATGGGTTTTCAATTTCCTGTTGGATCGCACGTTTTAGTGGGCGTGCGCCATAGACAGGATCATAACCAATCGCAACCAGTTTGTTCATCGCATCAGCTGATAACTCAATATCCATCTCACGCTCATGCAAGCGCTGACGTAAGCGATCCAACTGAATCGCAGCAATACCTGACATCTGCGACATACCGAGCGGATGGAATACCACAATCTCGTCGATACGGTTGACAAACTCTGGGCGGAAATGCTGCCCAACTGATTCCATCACCTCAGCTTTGATGTCTTCATAACTTTCACCGACCATCTCTTGGATTTTGTGTGAGCCTAAGTTACTGGTCATCACAATCACCGTGTTTTTGAAGTCGACCACGCGGCCTTGTGAGTCGGTCAAACGTCCATCGTCTAACACTTGTAGCAAGATATTAAACACATCAGGATGCGCTTTTTCGACCTCATCAAACAGTATCACGCTATAAGGCTTACGGCGTACCGCTTCGGTCAAGGTGCCGCCTTCTTCATAACCGACATAGCCTGGAGGCGCGCCCACTAAGCGGCTGACGCTGTGTTTCTCCATATACTCACTCATGTCGATACGGATGATGGCATCCTCACTATCAAACAAGAAGTTGGCCAGTGATTTGGTCAGCTCAGTTTTACCAACCCCCGTAGGCCCTAAAAATAAGAACGAACCCAATGGGCGGTTGGGATCAGACAACCCAGCTCGGCTACGGCGCACAGCGTTGGCGACTGCTTTGACCGCTTCATCTTGACCGATGACGCGCTCATGCAGCTTCTCTTCCATCGCCAGCATCTTGTCACGCTCGCCTTGCATCATTTTACTCACAGGAATACCTGTTGCTGCCGCTACGACTTCGGCAATTTCATTATCCGTGACTTTATTACGTAGTAGTTTTACACCACTACCTTCGCCTGTCTGCTCTTTTTGTTCTGCCAAGTCAGACTCAGTAATGCGGCGCTCAAGCTGCGGAATCGTCTCATACTGCAGCTTACTCATAGTCTCGTAGTCACCTTCGCGGCTGGCTTTGTCATAGGCGATACGCGCTTTATCCAGCTCGTCTTTTAGCTGCTGACTGCCTTTGACCAAGGCTTTTTCTGCTTGCCAAATCTCATTAAGGTCAGCGTACTCTTTTTCTAGCTCTTCAATTTGTGCATCAAGCACTTTACGCTCGGCTTGCGCACCAGCGTCTTCTTCATTTTTGAGCACTTCGCGCTGCATTTTCAACTGAATCAAGCGACTATCAAGCTTACCTAAGGCTTCAGGCTTGCTGTCCATCTCCATACGTAAACGACTGGCCGCTTCATCAATCAAGTCAATCGCTTTATCTGGCAGCTTGCGATCGGTAATATAACGATGGCTCATCCGGGCAGCAGCAATAATCGCGCTGTCTTGGATATCAACACCGTGATGCAGCTCATAACGCTCTTTTAGACCACGCAAAATCGCAATGGTGTCTTCGACCGTTGGCTCATCGACCAGTACCTTTTGGAAACGACGCTCAAGAGCCGCATCTTTTTCGATATACTGGCGATACTCATCTAATGTCGTCGCACCGACACAGTGTAGCTCACCACGCGCAAGCGCAGGCTTTAGCATATTACCGGCATCCATCGCGCCGTCAGCTTTACCAGCACCTACTAAAGTATGCAACTCATCGATAAATAAGATGACATTGCCTTCTTGCTTTGATAAATCGCTAAGTACCGCTTTGAGTCGCTCTTCAAACTCACCACGGAATTTTGCACCCGCAATCAATGAGCCTAGATCTAACGACAATACTTCTTTATTACGAAGCCCTTCTGGCACGTCGCCATTGATGATTTTTTGTGCTAGGCCTTCGACGATGGCTGTCTTACCGACACCCGGTTCACCGATGAGCACGGGGTTGTTTTTGGTGCGGCGCGAGAGCACCTGAATGGTACGACGAATCTCTTCATCGCGACCAATCACAGGGTCAAGCTTACCAAGTTCCGCCTGTTCAGTTAAGTTAATCGTATATTTATTCAGCGCATCACGCTGATCTTCAGCATTTTGATTATTCACGGTTTCATCACCACGCAATTGTTCAATCACTGTTTTTAGTTTGCTCGCTGTTACGCCAGCACTCTCAAATATCTTTTTGGTTTCGCCTTGTTCAGCAAGTGCCAACATTACCCATTCAGTGGCGATAAAATCATCGCCTTCTTTTTGCGCTTGACGGTCTGCCAAGTTCAAAATCTTAACCGAATTTGGGTTTAAATTAACGTCACCTGTTGGCTCACTAATCGTTGCTTGATTGTCGAGCGCCTTTGCCACGCCATTTTTTAGCGCAGGAATAGACGCGCCTGCCTGTTGGCAAATAGATAGATTAGACTCGTCTTGTAGCAATACTGCAAGCAGATGCACAGGGTCAATACCTGTATGGTCACGTCCTAATGCTAAGCTCTGTGCTTCTTGAATGGCTGATTGTAGTTTCTGGGTAAATTTTTCGAACCTCATAATTGTGTCCTTTTATAATTAGTATTTTCAGTCAGTGGATGCAACATAAAATGATAAAAGAGCGACGTTTAAAACATCACGTTTATCATCAACTTTACCACGTATCAATCACCGTTAGTTGTTATATATATAGGGTATAACATACAAGATTTCAACCTACCTATGCAAGTTGTCAATCAATATCTATGACTTATTAGTAAATACTGAAAAATAGTAAGATTTTATATAGGTAAAAACCTTACCCATAGCAATGATATTATCACAAACTATCAATAGGCACACTAAGAGAGTATTTCAAGAGGATAAATAAAAAAAATAACTAAAAGAGAAGCTTGCTCAACAATGAAAGGCAAGCAAGAGAGAGCTATAGCAGAGATTCTAATGCGCTAGTAACTGCTAAAAATTTACTACACGATAGCCAGCATTAACATAACACTCATTCTACAATTTCTATCGATGTACCAACCTTAACTGCCGCCATAATCTCATCCATCTCATTGTCAGTGACCGCAATGCAACCATCGGTCCAATCACGTTGTTGGTTAATCCACGCTAGATGACCGAAGCCGTTCATCTGCCCATGAATCATAATATCACCACCAGGATGAACACCGCGTGATCGTGCCCGAGCTTTGTCAGCAGCATTGGGGTAGCTTATATGGATGGAGCGATGGGCAATAGAGTTCTCATTCTTATAATCTAAGATGTACGCCCCCACGGGTGTGCGCTCATCGCCTTGCTGCTGTTTATGACCAACTGGACTATCCCCTAGCGCAATACGATAGGACTTAATGACTTTATCACCACTCAATAGCTGCAAAATACGATCGGATTTATCGACAAAAACTTTATCGATAACCACCGTACTGGAAATAGGCTGACCATTATTGCCTGTACTTTTTGTATCTGAGGAGGCTGTTTTGACATACCCTATCGCACTGTTGCTCATAATGGTGGTCAGTCCCAGTCCTATCACAACGAACAATCGACGCGGCTTTTTGCTAAAATGTAGAGAAAAAAATGACATAGGCTTTAATAACTCCGTTTGGCGTTAAAGAGTGAAATGGCAACATACCACGCTATTAATTTACCAAAGCACCATGCCAGTTTTTGTGAAAATTTCATGGATAACATTAGGAACTTTTGAACATAAAAACTTCGTTAATACCATTACACCATACGAATCGCGCCATCTAAGCGAATGACTTCTCCATTGAGATAGGCATTATCAATGATATGCATGACCAACTTGGCAAACTCATTGGGATTGCCCAGACGCTTAGGATAAGGTACGCCTGCCTCTAGTTGTTCGCGCGCTTTTTCAGGGATAGTCTCCATCATCGGTGTGGCAAAGACGCCCGGCGCGATAGTCATGACGCGAATACCATGACGTGCCAGCTCACGTGCTAGCGGTAAAGTCAGACCGACGACACCAGCTTTTGACGATGAATAGCTTGCTTGCCCTACTTGCCCATCAAAAGCTGCGATAGAAGCCGTATTAATAATGACGCCATTATCAGCGTTCTTCTCTATGGGGCTGTCTGCGTTATTGGCATTTGCTACACGCTTTGCAATACTGGCTGCGACCAAACGCGCGACATTAAAAGAACCGACAAGATTAATATTGACGCCGCGACTAAAATTATCGAGATCTGCTGGGTTATTATCACGATCCAGCAGCTTTTGCACCACAGCGATGCCCGCACAGTTGATAGACCCTTGTAAGCCGCCAAATTCTTTTTCAGCCGTATCCACAGCCGCTTGCACCTCATCACCACTGGTCACATCACAGCGTGTAAAGCGAACGTTATCGCCTAGTTCCGCCACCAACGCTTGACCAGCTGATTCATTAAGATCTGCGATGACGACGTTACCGCCTTGCTTGACAATAGCACGAACCACTGCCTCTCCCAAACCTGATGCACCGCCTGTGACCAAAAAGCTCCGTTGTTCAATGTTCATAATTATTCCTTTTATTAATATTTTTATCAGTCATCGATTTTTATCTTAACCTGACGATATGAGTGCATTGCTTCATTAAGCCGTAGACAAACTGCGCAGCAAAAAGCGCTGAATTTTACCACTTGGGGTTTTTGGCAACTCTTTTACAAACTCAACTTCGCGCGGATAAGCGTGAGTTGATAGACGTCTGCGGACTAAGTCTTGAATCTCTTTGGCAATCTCGTCCGCACCTTCGATACCGTCTTTTAGCACCACATACGATTTAATGGTATGACCACGCACTTCGTCTGGCACTCCAACTGCCGCTGACTCTGCAACTGCCTCATGCTCGAGCACGGTATTCTCCACATCCGTAGGCCCTACGCGGTAACCTGCGGTGATAATAATGTCATCATCACGCCCTGAAAACCAATAGCTGCCATCACTGTGACGCTCAACCACGTCGCCTGTTAAATAGTAATCATCAGCGAAGGCGTCTTTTTCGTTCCAGCTATAACCACGGAAATAAAACGCGGGCGATTGACTGACCACTACGGCAAGCTGTCCTTGTTCACCATCAGCTAATATATTCATATCATCATCTAACACTACCAATGTGTGCCCCGGTAGCGCCATGCCCATCGAGCCAACTGGACATTCATGTGCTAATGCATGGTGCTCACAGCAAGTCATACCCGTTTCGGTCTGCCCGTACTGATCGCAGACTTTGCAGTTTAGATAAGTTTCCACCCAATTGACCACTTCGGTATTTAAGGTCTCGCCTGCTGAATTGGCACAGCGCAATGATAGTTTAGCCTCATTGTCATTACTATTATCATGGTGAGATTTTTCAAACACGCCACTCGATTTCATCATCCGAAACGCTGTAGGTGAGGACGCTAAATTACTAATCTTATGACGTACCATAAAGTCGCGGGTATTTTGTGCATCAAAGCCAGCTTCATTAAAATACGTTGTTACCCCTAATAACAAAGGTCCTGTAATCGCATAATAAAGACCGTATGCCCAGCCGGGATCAGCCATGTTCCAGTAATTATCATCCGCTCGCAAGTCAATCGCATAGCGCATGTAGAGATAAAACGCTGAGAGCGCACTTAGCGGCACACTAACGCCTTTTGATTTACCAACCGTACCCGAGGTAAACATTTGCAGGAAGGGAGCATCGGTATTTAATGAAACCGCGTCTACCGTTTGCGACTGCGTTGCGACCTTTTCAGCGTAGCTATCATCACCCCAGCTTTGCGCATCTACCTTGCTACCAACCAGCACCATTTTGGTTTGTTTGGCCAAGTCGTCAAACTTGCCACGATTTTCTTGATTGGTAAAAACCACTTTGGTATTGGCTTTGTCCATCCGATACTTAATCGAATCATAGCCAAAGGCGGTAAATAACGGCTGATAAACCGCACCGATTCGCCAAGTCGCGAGTACAATGGTGAGCAGCTCAGGAGTGCGAGGTAGCATGGTTGCCACTTGGTCACCAACTTGTACGCCATAAGACAACAATAAATTGGCGACTTGTGCACTTGCCTTATCAAGCTCAGCAAAGCTCATGCGCGTTACATTGCCCGACGTATCTTCATGCACCAGTGCAATATTATCACCGCGACCATCACGCACATGACGACCGCAACACGCCATATAAGCGTTTAAACGGTCATCTAAATGCTCGCCAAATATTTCTGTCAATAGCGCGTTCATATCAAAGTTATGATAGTAATCGCTGTAGCTCATTGACGGGTGTGCAGTATGATTTGAAGTGGTATTTACAACTGATGGGTCTGTAGAAGAGGTGTTCATAAGCTAATCCTTTAGCAATAGCAGGTAACGGGCGAAATAAGAGAATTGTCAGCAGAAAAGCAGGCATATCCTAGCAACTGTTTTTTCTGCTTGTTGCACATATCAATGTGCATAGACTCTATTAGTAACGCATTTTAATATTTATTTCAATACATAACGTATCATTTTTATGATTCGATCACAAACTCTTGATGGAACTTCATTTCAAAGCACTCAGCAGCCACTTAAAAATCCCAGCAGCGCCTTTTCTTCATAACTTTGATGCTGTTTAGTACGTCCACGGCGCGCTTGTTTATAAGGTTCAAAGAACTGCCCCGCCAAAAAGCGCTCTATAATAATGGGATTAATATAAGAAGATCGACACACCGTTGGCGTATTTCCCAGCTCATCAGCGACGCTTTTTACCATATCAGTCACCAGCTGCTGACGCGCTTTACTATCAGGTTCACTGGATAAAATTGCTTTGCCAGACTTGGTTTGTAGCTCATCATAAAGGTAGCTTGCTGCCAGCACACTGGCCATCCAAGTACGAAAGTCCTTTGCGCTATATAAATTACCGCTATGCATCTCACAGTCACGACCATGACCGCTAGTATGCGTGCGTAGATAGTCGTTGATATCGCGACTGTCGACGACTTGTTTATGACCCTTGTCATCCAAATATTTAAAAATCTGATAACCAGGTAACTCAGAACATGCCTGTACAATCTCAATCAAACGCTCGTCTTGCAGCTCTATATGATGCTCTTTGGCACTTTTACCGACAAAATCAAACGCCAGTCCGTTATCAGTTTCGCTCACGTGCTTACTGCGTAGAGTACTCAAACCATAGCTCTTATTGAGCTTGGCATAGCGGCTGTTGCCGATACGAATCAAGGTCGTTTCTAATAGTTTGACCACTGCTGATAAGACATTTTCACGGGATAATGATTTGGCTTTCAAGTCTTTTTCGACTTGCGCACGCAGGTTTGGCAACGCCTCAGCAAAGCCTATCATGGCATCGAACTTGGCTTGATCACGTACGCGATCCCACTCAGGGTGATATAAGTATTGTTTTCGTGCTTTATCATCGCGCCCCGTCGATTGCAAGTGCCCTGTATCATCTTGGCATATCCAAACCTCTGACCACATCGGCGGTATCACTAGCGCATTAAAACGCTGTCGCAAGGCTTTGTCTTTGACCGTTTTGCCTGTGGCATCTTTATAAGTAAACCCGCGCCCCCAACGCCTACGCGTAAA
Source organism: Psychrobacter sp. AOP30-A2-5 (assembly GCF_052378115.1). NCBI lineage: Bacteria > Pseudomonadati > Pseudomonadota > Gammaproteobacteria > Moraxellales > Moraxellaceae > Psychrobacter > Psychrobacter sp. AOP30-A2-5. Next base: position 120,526 of record NZ_JBQSXK010000001.1, read on the forward strand.
CCCAATCTCATCATCACTGACATAGCGCAGATTAGCAAGGCGAGCGAGTTTTTCATAATCATGGCGTATGTCTTGCGTGGTTGTTTGGTCATTTAGCGTCGCCATAATACATACTCGATTGATAAAATAGTCGTTTTAGCATAATGAATTGCGATGGTTTTTGCTGTTTATTTGCCACGAGCAAAGTGTAATTGATGTGTAAAAAAACACGCTTAAAAGGGTTCTAAATAATGAGATTATGAGCCATAATTTGATAACAATAACAATAACAATTTAATTTGAATAAAACACAATGAAAAATACTTCTATAAAGATAGCAGCATTATCTAAAGCCGATTACGAATTTTGGTTACCTTTGTGGCAAAACTATCTAAAATTTTATGAGACCAGTTTGCCATCAAGTACCACCCAAAACACGTGGCACAGTTTGCTCGATAGTAACGTGCCGATTTATGGTTTTGGTGCTTGGCAGGACGGCAAGTTAGTAGGTATAACCCATGTGGTGCTACATCCCAATACTTGGAATATCACTGAATGCTGTTATTTAGAAGATTTATATATCAATGAACAGGTACGCGGACAAGGCGTAGGACGAGTACTGATTGAAAAGGTATATGAGTTCGCTCGTAGTAAAAACTGCAACCGTGTATATTGGACGACACAAGAAGGCAACACCACGGCGCGCAAACTCTATGACGCAATCGCCACTCAAACAGACATGGTGCAATATCGTAAAAACTTATAATGGTTGTCCAATACTTTATGACTCAAATTTATCTCAAAATGCAACCATAAAAAAACGCCAAGCGTTAAACACTTGGCGTTAATCTGTTGACTACTACTCTAAAAATGCTTATTTACCATAAACACATAAATAAGCCGTTTCTACTGCCACTTTTACTTGAAACTTCTGATTGGCTTCAACGGTAAATTGCTCACCTGCATTAAAGGTTTGCCACTCATCACTTTCTGGCAATTTGACCGTCAATGCACCACTGACTACACTCATGGTTTCAAATTCGCTGGTACCAAACTCGTATTCACCAATCTCCATCACGCCAACTGTTGCAGGCTTAGTTGCCGTTTGAAAGGCAATAGAAGTGACTTTATTATCAAAATAACTGTTAACGCTTGGCATAATTTTCCTTAATTAAATATTAGTTACTATTTTATTTTACAATCCTGCTTTTAGACTCGCTTCGATAAACTGATCGAGGTCGCCATCGAGTACTGCACCAGTGTTAAAGGTTTCAACGCCAGTACGCAAGTCTTTGATACGCGAGTCATCAAGTACATAAGAGCGAATTTGACTGCCCCAGCCAACGTCTGACTTGCCATCCTCGACCGCTTGCTGAGATTCCATCCGTTTTTGCATCTCAAGCTCATAAAGCTTGGCACGCAGCAACTTCATCGCCGTCGCTTTGTTCCCATGCTGGCTACGCTCATTCTGACAAGTGACCACCACGCCACTTGGCTCGTGGGTGATACGTACCGCAGAATCGGTCGTGTTCACATGCTGACCACCCGCACCCGATGAGCGATAAGTATCGATACGCAAATCTGCTGGATTGATGTCAATCTCGATATTATCATCAATTTCAGGCGACACAAAAACGGCAGCAAACGAGGTATGACGACCGTTATTGCTATCAAATGGTGATTTACGGACTAAGCGATGCACGCCAATTTCGGTACGTAACCAACCAAAAGCGTAATCCCCTTTAATCTCAATCGTTGCTGATTTAATACCAGCCACGCTACCAGAAGACACTTCAATAACTTCAACTTTGAAGCCATGCGATTCCGCCCAGCGTGTATACATACGCAACAGCATCTCTGCCCAATCTTGCGCTTCGGTGCCACCACTACCCGACTGGATATCCAAGTAGCAGTTGTTAGGATCCATCTCACCACTAAACATGCGACGGAACTCTAAATCAGCAACGCGTTTCTCCGCATTGTCGAGCTCTGCTTGCACATCCGCCAGCAAGGATTCATCCTCTGCTTCTACCGCCAGCTCAAGCATGGCAGACGCATCTTCCAATGTGCTCTCAAGCGACACCACAACATCGATGACGCCATCAAGCTGGCTTTTTTCTTTATTAATTTTAGTCGCACGCTCTGGATCATTCCATAGCTCGGGGTTTTCTAACTCTAAATTGACTTCTTCTAAGCGTTCTTGCTTACCATCGAAGTCAAAGATACCTCCGCAAGTCCTGCCCACGCTCTGATAAATCTTTGATTCGTTCTTGATACGGATTGATTTCCATAAGGTTTCCTGTCTTTTTAAATAAATATCTCACTGATATGGCGCTATTTTAAATGAGATTGACAATAAATAGTTGGCTAATTATGACTGGCTTTATATTAAATAACGTTAAACAGCCTAAATCGACCAATCCTCAACCGCCCAGCGATGGGCTAACGCATGCGCATGCAGCGCGTCATCAGGTGACACACAAATAGCCACATCCGCCCACTCAAGCAGCGGAATGTCATTTTTGGAATCTGAATAAGCATAAGTTTTATCAAACTCAACACCCGCTGATTTTTGCTTATCTATCCATTTATTAAGATGGTAAATCTTACCCTCTTTAAAGTTTGGTTTATCAGTAAGTTTGCCCGTATAGCGCTCATTTTTTATCTCAAGCGGTGTCGATAGCACATTGGCACCTTCGATACCAAAACGCTTGGCAATGGCGGATACCACAAAATCATTGGTTGCAGAAATAATCACCACCTCATGACCTTTTTCAACATGCTGACAGAGCACTTCCATCGCTTTTGGGCGTATGTGCGGCTCAATTTCACTTTTAATATAGTCTTCTCGTAGCTCATGCAATCTATCCATCGGCAAGCTACTTAAAAACTGTGCCACAAATTCATTATATTCCGTCGCATCAAGCGTACCTTCGATATAGTCTTGGTAAAACTTTTGATTGGCCGTGCGGTATGGCGCTTCATCGACGAGGTCGTGTTTGACGATATACTCGCCCCATAAATAGTCGCTATCGACGTCGAGCAAAGTATGGTCTAAATCAAAAAGTGCCAGCTCTTTTGGAAAAAGTTTCGCTTGTGTTGCCTGCATAATGAGACCTTATTATTGTTTGTTGAAGGACAGAAATAAAACTGGTTTTTAATAACTTCCGCTTTATAGATAAATAATGATATGAAAAATTTCTCAATAATTTTTCGTGAATGCTACTGTTTACCAAACAAAATTATGGTAACTTTATTTATATAACTTGTGGTTAGGCTGTGTCCTCACTCTGAACGAAAGCGCCTAAATGGTGCTAAAAATGGTGATACGCCCTAGTATCTGTTTTGCTTACTTCATCATAAAAATAGAGAATCGCATGGAAGCGCCTGATGTCAAAACTGTTTTGCCAAGTAAAACGCGTCGCCCTGCCCGTTCAATCAAAGAAATCAGACAACGTCAGCTGGGTAAAAGCTATCAATCACCTTTCGACCGTATACTGTATGCGCTCTTAAATGGTGTGATGTACGGCGTTGGCGGTTTACTGATCGATCTTGCTATCGTGGTTATTCGCTCAATAGCTGGTATAGGTAATGGCGACGTTTTTTGGTTATTCACCCCATTTATGTTGGTCGTAGGCGCAATCATGGGTTTTATCGTTGGTAAAAATGCTGGCGCTGAAAGCGTCAATGCGCTCAACATCAACGAAACAGCCAATCATAACGCTTACCTTAATGACTATTCTATACGCCACGATATTTTTCGCGGACTGATTATTGGTATTATCATTTTTGCCATCATTTGGCTGGTCATGATGCTGATGGTATAAAGCTTCTCTATGTAAAAAACGTTTGCATGATGTATATAAAAACGATAGATCAATACCAGACAGTTCGCGGATGCTTTATAAATTTCTGCTTAATCAGGCATGGCCACTTCTGTTAAGCCCGTTTTAAATTTTTGACAACGCTCCGCATAATGCATCGCTGATAATTTCAACATGGCGGCTTGCTCGTCCGTTAAGGTTTTGACCACCTTCGCAGGCGCACCCATGACGAGTGAGTTGTCTGGAATCTCTTTGCCTTCAGTGACCAATGCCTTAGCACCAATAATGCAATTTTTACCAATTTTGGCATTGTTCAATACCACTGCACCGATACCAATCAAACTGTTATCACCGACTTCGCAGCCGTGCAGCATCGCTAAATGACCAATGGTAACATAATCACCTATTTTGACCTCAATGCCTGCATCAGTATGAATGACGCTGTTTTCTTGCACATTACTATAATCGCCGATATGAATGCGTTCATTGTCACCGCGAATCACTGCCCCAAACCACACGTTAGCTTGATGACCCAAATAGACATCACCTATCACTCGTGCTGAGTCTGCGACCCAACCATTAAAAGGTACCGCGAATTTGGGCACCTTGTCTAAATATTGATAAATCATAACGGCTCCTTGTTATATATAGTAATGAAATAGGTCAATCATGAAAATTAGTCATGAAAGCGAATCATGAAAACCAGATATCTTGATTTGCTGTCCATTGTGGCAAAGCCAAAAGGGAAAATCCAGCGCTATTAATGGCTAATAATTAAAGGCATACTTTTCAATCTAAAAATCGGCTGGCTATCTGCGGGCATATTGTATATAATGCGCAAAATCTGTGCCTAAGCGAGCGGACATGATGCAAGTTACCTATTCACTATCTAGTGGGTTTTGTAGTTTCCATCAATAATGTCTTCTCGCTTTTTTGTGGAAAAATTTTGGGTTTAGGTATTTTTTAGTATCCATTAATAGCAATTTTTGCGATACAAAAAACCATTTCTAATCTAACATTTAATCATGGAAATCATGGCACTCACTAATAACAGCGGAGGCAAACCTTGAATTCATCGGCAGAAATACAAGCAATTTTGGCATTAGCAGACGGTACGATTTTTCGCGGTGTGAGTATCGGCAGTCTCGGTCATCGTGTCGGTGAGGTGGTGTTTAATACAGCCATGACAGGGTATCAAGAAATCCTAACCGACCCAAGTTATGCGCGCCAGCTGGTCACCCTAACCTATCCGCACATTGGCAATACCGGTACCAATAGCGAGGACACTGAGTCTGGCAATGGTCATCAAGTATGGGCAGATGGTCTCATCATCCGTGATGCTACAATGGTCACCTCAAACTTCCGTAACTCAGAATCATTAAGCGATTATTTATCACGTAACGATACCGTTGCAATCGCTGAGATTGATACCCGTCAATTGACTCGTCTACTACGTGATAAAGGCGCACAAAATGGCTGTATTATGACCGCCTCAGACGGCGAGACAATCAGCGCTGCTGACGAGCAACAAGCCATCAAATTGGCACAAGAATTTGCTGGTATCGAAGGCATGGACTTGGCAAAAGAATGCTGTACTAAAGAGACGTTCGAATGGACAGCAGGTACGTGGGATTTATCAGATACCCTACTTAACCGTGATGCCATTGGCAGTCATGATAGCGGTACAGGCGGATTTTTCAAGCAGTTGGGTACGCATATCGATTCTAAATACAATGTCGTCGCTTATGATTTCGGTAGCAAAACCAATATCCTGCGTATGCTGGTTGACCGCGGCTGTCATGTAACCGTCGTTCCTGCACAAACGCCTATCGCAGATGTGCTGGCGATGAACCCAGATGGTATCTTTTTATCAAACGGTCCTGGCGACCCTGCAGCCTGCGACTATGCTATCGATGCCGTACGTCATATCATTGAAAAAACTGATGTGCCAACCTTTGGCATCTGCTTAGGTCATCAGTTGATTGGTCTAGCTAGCGGCGCAAACACCATTAAAATGAAAACCGGTCATCACGGCGCCAACCATCCAGTTCAAGACTTAGCAACTGGCACGGTTATGATTACCAGTCAGAACCATGGTTTTGCGGTTGATGAAGACACGCTACCTGCTAATGTTAAATCGACGCATCGCTCGTTATTCGATGGCACTAACCAAGGGATTGAGCTGACCAATAAGCCGGTCTTTAGCTTCCAAGGTCACCCAGAAGCCAGCCCTGGCCCGCATGATGCTGCGCCGCTATTTGATAAGTTTGCAGAGATGATGGCAGCGGCGAAAGCGTAACTTATCAATAGTTAACCGCAAACAGAGAATAAATATAAGTATAAAGCTTGAAGCACAAATGATGCTTCAAGCTGCACCCAGCAAACACGATAAGCATTATCGAACATATCGTTAAAATACAGATTACTCAAAATATCACCCAAACGAAGGTAGCCCTAACTATGCCAAAACGTATCGACATAAAAAGCATTCTTATCATAGGCGCAGGTCCTATCGTCATCGGTCAAGCATGTGAGTTTGATTATTCGGGTGCACAGGCCTGTAAAGCACTAAAAGAAGAAGGCTACCGTGTCATCTTGGTCAACTCAAACCCTGCGACTATCATGACTGACCCTACCATGGCGGACGCGACTTATATTGAGCCAATTACTTGGCAGACCGTTGAGCAAATCATTGCCAAAGAACGCCCTGACGCCATCTTGCCAACCATGGGTGGTCAGACGGCGCTAAACTGTGCCTTAGAATTAGACAAGCATGGCGTCTTGACCAAGTATAACTGCGAATTGATTGGCGCGACCAAGGACTCTATCGAGATGGCGGAAGATCGCAACTTGTTCGATAAAGCAATGAAGCGTATCGGTCTTGAATGTCCACGCGCTGAAACCGCTGAGACCATGGAAGAAGCATTTGCAACCCAAGAAAAAATGGGCTATCCGTGTATCATTCGTCCGTCGTTCACCATGGGCGGCTCAGGCGGCGGTATCGCTTATAACCGCGATGAATTTATCGAGATTTGTGAGCGCGGCTTTGACTTATCACCAAACCATCAATTGCTCATCGATGAATCATTAATCGGTTGGAAAGAATACGAGATGGAAGTGGTTCGTGACAAAAACGACAACTGCATCATCATTTGTGCCATTGAAAACTTTGACCCAATGGGCGTGCACACGGGCGACTCAATCACCGTTGCTCCAGCACAAACTTTGACCGACAAAGAATACCAAATCATGCGTAATGCCTCATTGGCAGTACTGCGTGAGATTGGTGTAGAAACCGGCGGCTCAAACGTTCAGTTCGGTATTAACCCTGACACTGGTCGTATGGTCGTCATCGAGATGAACCCACGCGTATCACGCTCGTCTGCCCTAGCCTCAAAAGCGACGGGCTTCCCGATTGCCAAAATCGCGGCAAAACTGGCAATTGGTTACACGCTAGATGAATTGCAAAACGATATCACTGGTGGCAAAACGCCAGCGAGCTTTGAGCCTGCCCTTGATTATGTGGTCACAAAAATTCCACGTTTTAACTTTGAAAAATTCCCACAAGCCGATAGTGTGTTATCTACACAAATGAAATCGGTTGGTGAAGTCATGGCGATTGGTCGTAACTTCCAAGAATCGATGCAAAAAGCCTTACGCGGTATGGAAACTGGCAATGATGGTTTTGATGAGCAAATTGACTTTGCTGCTATCAAAGACGGTAATCTAAGCATTGAAAAAGCACGAAGCGAGATTACCAATCGCTTAACTATTCCAACGCCTGAACGTATTTATTATATTGCCGATGCTTTCCGTATTGGCATGAGCGTCGATGAAGTATTCAACTTAACCAAAATCGATCCATGGTTCTTGGTACAAATCGAAGATATCGTGAAAACTGAAGCAACGGTGAAAGCATTGGGTTTTGGTGGTTTAACTGAGAAGAACTTACGCAGCTTTAAGCGTAAAGGTTTATCAGATTTGCGTTTAGCAAAACTCCTTGGTGTCTCACAAAAGCAACTACGTAAAAAGCGTTGGGACTTAAACGTCTATCCAGTCTATAAGCGCGTCGATACCTGCGCGGCAGAATTTGCCACCAGCACCGCCTATATGTACTCAACCTACGATAGCGAATGTGAAGCCAACCCAACGAATAACAAGAAAATCATGGTTATCGGTGGCGGTCCTAACCGTATCGGTCAAGGTATCGAGTTTGACTATTGCTGTGTACACGCAGCCCTTGCTATGCGCGAAGACGGCTACGAGACCATCATGGTCAACTGTAACCCTGAAACGGTTTCAACCGACTATGACACTTCTGACCGTCTGTATTTTGAACCAATCACGTTAGAGGACGTGTTAGAAATCGTCCGTATCGAAAATCCTGATGGTGTGATTGTGCAGTTTGGTGGTCAAACACCATTGAAACTAGCCCGTGCCCTTGAAGCTGCTGGCGTCAAAATCATCGGTACTAGCCCTGATGCAATTGACCGCGCAGAAGACCGCGAACGCTTCCAACATATGATTCAACAGCTGAATCTTATCCAACCAACCAATGCTTTAGCGACTAGCTTAGAAGATGGTTTGGTCAAGGCAAAAGACGTTGGCTATCCTCTAGTTGTACGCCCATCATATGTACTTGGTGGTCGCGCGATGGAAATTGTCTATAACGAAGATGAATTAAGACACTACTTGCGTACCGCGGTACAAGCATCAAACGAAGCGCCCGTACTATTAGACCGCTTCTTAGACGATGCGATCGAAGTCGATGTCGACTGCGTTAGCGACGGTACAGACGTCGTGATTGGCGGTATCATGCAGCATATCGAACAAGCAGGCGTGCACTCTGGTGACTCAGCCTGTTCATTGCCACCTTACTCATTGTCTGATGAGCTGTGCGATGTGATGCGCGCGCAAACGGTCGCCATGGCAAAAGAGCTTGGTGTTGTCGGCTTAATGAACGTACAGTTTGCCGTAAAAGGTGAAACGATTTATATCTTAGAAGTGAACCCTCGCGCTGCCCGTACCGTGCCGTTTGTCTCTAAATGTATTGGTACTTCTTTAGCGCAAATCGCGGCGCGCTGTATGGCTGGCACCTCATTGAAAGACCAAGGCTTTACCACTGAAATTGTTCCAGCATTTTTCGCGGTCAAAGAAGCAGTATTCCCGTTTGCTAAATTCCCTGGAGTTGATCCAATCTTGAGCCCTGAGATGAAATCAACCGGTGAAGTGATGGGCGTCGGTAAAACATTTGGCGAAGCATTTTATAAAGCCATTATCGGTAGTAATGAGCGTCTGCCAGGTCTACCGACCGAAGGCGAAACCAAAACTGTCTTTATCTCAGTACGTGATAGTGACAAAGCACAAATCGCCCCTATCGCTCGCCAGCTTGTCGACTTTGGTTTTAACATTGTATCAACCACTGGTACGCAAAAAATATTGAGCGACGCCGGTATTGAGTGCAAGCAAATCAATAAAGTTACCGAAGGTCGCCCGCACATCGTCGATGCCTTGAAAAATGGTAAAATCGACCTTATTATCAATACCACTGAAGGCAAACAGGCACAAGAGGATTCATTCTCTATCCGCCGTAGCGCCCTGCAAGGTAAAGTATTTTATGTGACGACTTTAGGGGCGGCAGACGCGGTTTGTAAATCTTATGCCATTGACCTACCGTTTGAGGTCTATAAGCTACAAGATTTGCACGAACAAGCAAAGACTATTGCTTAGCTCTATTGACTTAGCAGCATAATTTCAGTAGATTAAGCATAATGGCAACGCTTGTTTAACAGCGGATGCAAAACTTGTTATCGATTTTCATATAACAATAGGGCTTTAAAAAAACGTACGGCTTAAAAAAGCAGTACTTTAAAAAAATAAAGTTTTAAAAAGATAGACCTAAAAAGCATAGTGGCTAAACTGCGACTATGCTTTTTATTACGTAAGGTTAAAGTGTCTTGTTTGTCAGTGTATCCATGCTCACAGATAAGCGCGTGTTTAGTTGTTACGCAGTCTAAACCTCATTCTTTTTATATCTTCACATATTCATTGCAACAACACTGACACCATCTCACTATTCACTAAGAGTAGGAGATGGTGTGGTGTTATTGGTTTAAGGAAAAAACATGCAACGTTATCCCATGACTCCGCAAGGACATGCGGCTCTAGAAGCCGAATTAAAACAGTTAAAAAGTATCGACCGTCCACGCATCACTGCTTCTATCGCTGAAGCCCGTGAACATGGCGATTTGAAAGAAAATGCTGAATATCATGCTGCTCGTGAGCAGCAAGGTTTTTGTGAAGCGCGTATCCGTGATATCGAAGCCAAACTTGGCGGCGCGCAAGTGATTGATCCTGCAACATTACCAAAAGATGGTCGTGTGATATTCGGCGTGAGCGTCGTTATCGAAAACATGGACACCGGAGAAGAAAAACAATACAAAATCGTTGGTGATGACGAAGCAGACTTTAAAGCGGGTAAAATCTCAGTCAATTCACCGATCGCACGTGGTTTGATTGGTAAGTCTGAAGGCGATGAAGCACGTATTGAAACGCCAAAAGGCGTGGTCGAATACGAAATCATGAAAGTGATTTACGATTAATTTTCCTGATTTGATAAATATCTGGATAGAAAGCCTTTGATAGCAATTCTTTGATAAATAAAAAGGTTTTGATAACAGAAGTATTTTAACGCGAATCAGCTGGCAATTCGCCTAGCAAATGAGCGTAGAAAGTAGTACACAACCTCATTATGAATAGAGCAGAAGTTACACAACGCTGCTTTTTTAGTCTGTTTGTTTTAGCGCATAATTGCTCGAGTATAGATGCTGAGCCTTGTGCCTATTACAAGTGTCTTATTCTAAGCATTAGACATCAGTGCTTAGCAACTGACTAAAATAATGATGGAGGGATAGCGAACGTTGGCTATCATTAGTATCTTTACCCTCGTTATTTGACATGGTTTACATGCTCATTTGACGGGGGTTTTTCTTTTCTAGGTGTTGTTTTCTAAGCGTTATTTTTTACGCTTTGCTTTCTGCTACTACATTAGCGGCTTTATTTACTGTTATTTTAAAGGAATCTATTATGACCATACACATCGATATGCCAGCGTTACTGACTATAAATAAGAGGGCGTTTACCCAGCATAGCCTCGTCAAAAAAAGCGTGATAAGCACTGCTATTCCAACAATCTTAGCAGGCACTTTATTGACGGTATCTACCGCACATGCTGCGCCTGAAATCGCCATCACTTCGTCTGCTGGTAGTAGCACTACCGTCGTTGAGCAGTATTCTGACGGTAAAACCGCGACCATTACAGCGACACCACACGGCATCACTATGCAAGACGGCATGCCTTATGCGGTGACTCAAGTAACTAACGTTCCACGCTATAAGGTTCGCCAAGTCGCCAGTAATGGTGCGAGCAATACGGTCGTTACCCAAGGCAGCACCACGGTTACGACCGTACCTGTGACTAACCAGATGACCAATCAAACAAGCAAGGTTGATGTCATAGCTGTGCCGACGACTAGCGTGACACAAGTATTGCCTGTGACGACGGCTACCCAATTGCCAGTCATCAATACGCCAACGACAACCATAGTGACCAACCAACCTGCAACGACGCAAATAGTATCTACGTCTTTAGATGCTCTGCAACTGACTCCGACCTTTAGTACGCCTGACGTGGTGAATGCACAAACCAAAGTGATGAAAATATTAAAAAACAAAGATGGTCGCGAAGTAGCTGTACCTGCGAACCATATCGCACCTGGCGACATCATCGAATACCACACCACTTATACCAATACCACGGCACAACCCGTCACTGACATCAATGCCATGGTGTCACTGCCAAATGGCGTGCAATTGGTATCATTGAATAGCCCACTACCAACGCTTGCGACAACAGGCGGCGACAGTTATCAGACTATCCAACAAGTTGGCAACACTGTAGTCATCACAGAAAATTACTCTGGACTCAAATGGAACTTGGTAGATCTTCCTGCTAACGCACCGCAAACGGTTGTTATACGTGCAAAGGTTCAGTAAAAATTAGATTTTAAAGTTTAGATTTGAAAATATTGTTATTTAATAAATCTTAAAATTAATAAAAGGTCTTGCCGGCTAATTTCTTAGTCAGCAAGACCTTTTTGATGAGTGTACCTTATTCCTTAACAACCAATCTTTTGCTATAGTGCTATTAACTCAAAACAAATATCCGGCCATTATTTCCATGTATGAATTTACTCCTCTCTATTCATTGGCTTTTATCATTTATGGCTGTATTTTGAGTTCTATATCTTGGGCTGAGGCTGCCGAACCAGAATTTGACGCTAGCTTTTATATGTCGAAAATTTGTACTGCATATATAACTAAGAACGATAATGAATTTTGCGATGATGGTTATATCCTTAAAAGCGAAACGTTAAATAATGGCGAAGTAATAGAAACCGTGCTTATGGATGGAATAGGTCATTACAGCTGGAACCATACTTCGCTCAAAAAAATCGATAAAGATACTTATCATGTCTATATCGGCTGTGGCAATCCGTGCGGTGCTAACATGCTATTTGGTCGTGGCGGCAAGGAGCAATACTTTGGCCGTTATTTCACCTTTGACCTAAACAGTCGGTGTAGCGTTGGATATAATAATGATAAACAATTATGGACGGCTAGCCGATTTTTTTCAGATAAAGAAATCGATTTTCCTTCAACCTATGACCCTGACGCTTTTGCAGCTTACCCCAAGTACAACGTCGAGTTTGATAAAAAAGGACGTCTCATTGTCAAAGAATACTTCTCAGAAAAAGTGGTTCAAACGTTGCCTAATCCCTGCTCTCATAATTAAAAAAATTTCATAAATAGCACGACAACAGTTGTCGCATGAAATCAATATTTCTTCAATAATTCCAGTGACTTACAAGCCTATTTGCTAAAATAATAGCCTATAAATGAATTGGTAATCTCCTATTATGGCCACCATCAATTATGAACGGCTACAAGGCAAGCTCAATATTTTAGCGGATGCTGCTAAATATGATGTTTCTTGCTCATCCTCCGCTGGTACGCGCAGAAACCAAGGCGGTGGGCTTGGCGATGCTTCTGCAACTGGTATTTGTCACAGCTATACCGAAGATGGTCGCTGCGTCAGCTTACTTAAAATCCTGCTGACCAATCACTGCATTTATGATTGCGCGTATTGCACCTCACGTAAAAGTAATGACACCCCGCGCGCCGCTTTTAGTGTCGAGGAAGTCGTCGATTTGACCATGCAATTTTATCGTCGTAATTATATCGAAGGGCTGTTTCTCAGCTCAGGTATTTTTAAAAGTGGGGACTATACGATGGAGCGACTGGTCGAGGTCGCGAAGACATTACGTACTCGTGAGCGTTTTAATGGCTATATTCATCTCAAAACTATTCCCGGCGCGTCCAAAGAATTACTGTTAGAAGCTGGGTTGTATGCCGACCGTCTCAGCGTCAATATTGAGATTCCAACGATATCTGGACTGGCACTGCTCGCCCCAGAAAAATCACATGATGAATTAAAAGCACCGATGGAAACCGTTAAAACTGAAATCATTACTATCAAAGAAAGTCGTAAAACCCATAAAAAAGCGCCTAAGTTTGTGCCAGCAGGTCAGACTAGTCAGATGATTGTTGGCGCGAGTAACGAGACTGACTTGCAAGTGATTCAGCTGTCGAGTCATTTTTACAAACAATACGAGCTTAAGCGTGTCTACTACTCTGGCTATGTACCGATGTTGTCCGACAGTCGCTTGCCAGCGATTGGAACGCCTGTGCCGATGATACGTGAAAACCGTCTGTATCAAGCAGATTGGCTGATGCGTTTTTATGGCTTTGGCGCGCATGAAATCGTTGAACCTGACTCGCCATTTTTAGATTTAGACTGCGATCCAAAGCTGGCGTGGGCAATCCGCCACCGTGAGCATTTTCCGGTCAATATTCAAACCGCAAGCTATGAGATGATTGTGCGTATCCCGGGCATTGGTACTAAGACGGCTAAAAAAATAGTAAAGGCGCGCAAGTTTAATCAGTTGACGCTTTATCATCTGAAAAAGATGGGCGCGGCGGTCAATCGCGCTAAATACTTTATCGCGACGACAGGTAAGAACGAACATTTAGCGCATTTAACGCGTGATAACTTCCGGCAATATGTATTGGCACAGACGCAGACCAAATATAAAGATCAACGCAACGGTCAACTAGCGCTGTTTTAAATAGCACTGTTGTAATTAGCATTGTTTCAATAATTACTATTATAAATAGGAGTGTAGATGTCACAACTGCTGCAAAGCCACGACTATACTGTCGGTCACTTAACGCCCAACATTGTGCTTTATGAGCCCAGTTTTGAGGGTTGGCTGAGTGCGGTATTTTATGTCTATGCCAATAAACTGCAAAACGATGATTCTCTACAGTTAATCGCTCAAGATTGCTATGTACCTTCATTAATCGCACAAGCGACTAGCGTTACTACCGATGAAGACAATGCCGAACGTGTACTGATAAAGCTGAATAAGCGCTTAGGTCGTTCAGGCATGCGCAATTTACTTTGGGGATTTTTATCAGAGAAGGATGATATTGGTACGATTTTATTTCAAGCGGTCAAATATGCCATTGACTACCCTAGCCGCCATATTATGGAAGACTTAGGTAATCTCAATGTCTTAGAGCTGGTGCAAACCGTCAAATCGGTCGGTCGTGAGAAACATCGTATGGAAGCCTTTGTACGTTTTGAGCATACTACTGACGATATCTATTTTGCGCGAGTGGAGCCTGATTTTAATGTCTTGCCTTTGATTGGCGAGCATTTTCGGCAGCGCTACCAAGACCAACACTGGGCGATTTATGATTTATCCCGTGGCTATGGCATTTATTATGATAAAAGCCAAAGTACGCCTAAACGCCCCGCTGCCCTGCAAACCATTACTGATTTAGATGATAACGTGCTGCGCAATCCTGCCAGTATTCATAGCGAGGATGAGCAGCGCTATCAAAAATTTTGGCAAGGTTACTTTACCAACGTCAATATCAAAGAGCGTAAAAACCCACGTTTGCATAAGCAATACTTGCCGCAGCGCTATTGGAAATACTTAAGCGAAAAACAAGTACTGCCAAATGCTGAGCATTTACATAAACGTCGTTAACGACTTTTATCCTTCGATTCAAGCCTTTATACGTCTCTCTCTTAGAAACTCGACCATATAACCTTATGTTTTTATCTTGATGGTTGAGTTTTGGCAGCTTTTAACTGACAATAGCCACTTGTTATTATCAACTGGTCACCAATGCCATTATGAAAGTTATGCGCTTATTATCGTCTTTAAAGCATGATGAATCCGAGCGCGGTATTTTTCATCTTGGACGCGCATTGGTCAAAAATGGCCATACCTCCATCATCGTCTCTAGCGCCGATGAAGATAATGATCTGGTCAAACGCCTCAAGCGTGATGGTAATAACTATCATCAGCTACACATGAATAAAAAGTCTTGGCTGTCGTTACTACAAGTCACGGCGCTGCGGCGTTTAATTGAAGAGTACGACCCTGACGTGATCCATGTGCACTCACGCACACCTGCATGGATACTGCATTTGGCATTGCGCCGCGCCCGCGTCAAGCGGATACCAAAGCTAGTGTCAACCATGTACGGTTTTTATCCGATCAATAAATATTCTCAAGCCCTACTCGATGTCGATACCATCATTACCGTCTCCGATAGTGTGACCAATTATCTAAAAAAAGGCCTGCGCCGAGAAGATGCAGACCCCAAAGTCATCAAACGCATCTACCGTGGTATCGATACGCGCCGCTATCCTTATCGTCATAATCCGTCTGTTTATTGGTTACGGCATACTTTTGCTGAATATCCTGAGCTTGAGCATAAAAAGTGGCTGGTATTTCCAACCATTATTGGTAACGAATATGGTCAGGAATGGCTGATTGATATTTTGGGCAACTTGCAAGAGCAGTTCCCTAACATCCACGTCATTATCATGGATGATGATTATAGAGATGGTGATGTCGCACACGAAGATTTCCGCCAACGCACTAATACACTGGGGTTGGCTGATCGAATTACTTATGTAGGTAGCAAACGTAATGACATGCGTGAATGGCTCTCAGCCGCCAATATCGTCATGGCGCTTGCGAATGAGCCTGAATCAATCGGCATCAATGCCTTACAAGCGATTCATTTAGGCACGCCCGTTATTGGTTGGGATCAGGCAGCATTTAGTGAGATTTTACAACCGCTATATCCACAAGGGCTGGTCAAAAAATACAATGCCAATGCGCTATGTAAAGCCGTGAGAAATCAATTAGAAAGCATCACACGCCCTGAAATGACCAATAAATTCACCATGCGTGAGATGATTGAAGAAACCCTCGCTGTCTACCAAGGTTTATACGACGACTCGCTCGCAGAGGAACAAGCTGCGAGCGATGCCGCTGCTGTCAAAAGAATTGAAAAGACGCTAAAAAAATCCTCTAAACCCACTAGTAAGAAGCCTGAGTCTGCTTATGTCGCGCTTGCACCAGCCGATAAACAAACTAAAGTAAAGCTTGTCAAAGAAAAACCTAAAGCGATGAGTACCTCAAATTCGCCTACTAACTCAGACACGCTTCAAAATCATAAAGACCTGTAAGCCTATAACTTTGTTACTTAGGCTAATATCTAACAGCTTGCTGGGGCGTGTTTTCAAAATGAATTAGTTCATACAAAAAAAACGCGGCTTCTATTTTTAGAAGCAGCGCGTGAAATCACCATGGCTATTTAAACATCAACTTAAATGGCTATTAAAATGCTCACCTAATAAGTCGTCGGGGTGTGCGCACTAACAATGCGAGTCACGCCATCAGTAGGGTTGATAAAAGTATGCGGGCGAATGGTATCAATCACGTAGCTATCCCCTTGGTTTAAGAGATACGTCGTCTCATCGATACGGATAAGAATTTTGCCTTCAATAACGGTGCCAATCTCTTCACCTTCGTGGGCGATTTTTTCTTCCGTTGAGCTGTTCGGTTGATACACCTCAATCAAAAAACCCAAATTCTTGGTAGTGCTACAGTTATATACCTGTCTTAGTGACACTCTGCTACTCGGTTCGCTCAGCTCCAACAAATCCTTCGGCGTTACCACGACTCTCGCCTTTGGCTCCTTCCATTCATCACTAAAAAACGTGGTCAAATCAGAACCCAATACCGCCAAAATTGCCTTTAGCGTATTCACTGCTGGACTGACTTTATTGCGCTCAATGGAGCTGATAGAAGTATTGGTTAATCCCGACAATTTCGCAAGCTTACGTTGCGAGTAGCCTTTTGCGAGGCGCAGCTGATTGATCTTTTTACCGATATCCTCTTCTGGCGACTCGTCATTTTCGGCTGACATCGCTTTCTCAGAGTCTGTCAGCTCATCTTCATCATCACCACTGATGTCGTCATCTGTATCGATATCAGCCGCTTTATCGCTGGCAACATCAGCGTCAATGCTGTTATTAATATCAATGTCAGTGCTAGCATTGTCTACATTGCCTTCAGTAGTGCTATTCAGTTTGGGGTTTGCTGGCATAGTGAATGAATTCCGTGAATAGAAATTTGGACAAGTCGTCTTGTGCATAATTTAACTCAGGATGCCATTGTACACCAATCATAAATGGATGTTGCAACAAGCTGATGGCTTCGACCAAACCATCAGGCGCTAGAGCCTCAACTGATAAACGCGCGCCTACTTTATTAATTGCTTGTTTATGTAGCGAGTTAACGTGCCATTTCTCACCAAAGGCGGCAAGCCTGCCATTTGGTTGAATAATCACGTCATGAACTGGCTGATACTGCACTTCAAGTGGCTGAGTATTGTCCTCTAAATGTGGCTCATAAAACCCCTTTACTTCCCGCCAATCAGGATGTAGCGTGCCACCAAAATGCACATTCATCTCTTGCAAACCTCGGCAAACCGCCAGTAATGGAGTGCCAGTCTTGTCTGCATAATCCAACAATTTAAAGCTCAGCTCATCACGACCCAAGTCTTGTTTCGCTTCGATATGCGTCGCGCCATAACGCGTTGGTGCCACGTTACTATAACTGCCCGTTAACAAAATCCCATCTGCGATATTCAGTAGCGCCTCAAAGTTTTCGCTATCGGCAGCAGTGTTTGGCAGCAGTATGGGATTGCCACCATAAAAATTCACGGCATCGATATATTTTTGATACACCGCTTGTGCTGGCTGTCCATCAACCATCTTATGACAAGAAACAATAGCAATAATAGGTCTAGAATTTTTCATACCGTCTTCCCTAGTTATAACAAATAGACCTCATCGTCTATATTGCTCAATCCTTTGTTTAGCTGAAATTTAACACAGCATCCCATAAAATGTAAACTATAAACTTCAATATTGCCGATATTAATAATAAAATCGAATAAATGTATTAATTTAAGATAATTTTAAATAAAAATTGACAACTATATTTTTCACACATATATTGGAAGTCATCAGCGAGACATTAAACAAGGGTTGACGTTTATATCTCGATGTTAAGGGCTAAGAACAGCGAAATCTAAAGAATTTATATTATTAATAAAATCTGTTTTGAGAAACCTAAAGAGACACATAAAGACTGTTTAAATAAAACGTAATCAATCGCTGTTTTACCAAGCATTGGTTATAAATATCACTAAAAGACGATGCGCCAGCAGTATCCGTATTGACAATAATCCCAGTAATTCTAAAAATTCATAGGAAGAATAGACATGACGACAACCAATGGAATGGTCGAATCTGCAAACAACACAGAATACGTTTATGTTGCGGCAGGTGATATTAATGGCTTACTTCGTGGTAAGCGCATCCCTTTCAATCAAATGGAAAAAGCAGAAAACGGTGCGATACGATTGCCTTTATCTATTTTGGGCGTTGATATTTGGGGTGCTGATGTCATCGAGTCTTCTCAATGTAATGGCGATATAGATGCCATTGCCCGTCCTACGGGTCGTGCCGCCTATCCACTTCTCAATACCAGTGCGCCTTCATCGCTATTGCCCGTTTGGCTTTATACAGAAAACAACGAACCTTATTACGGTGACGCCAGACACGTTTTAGATTACATCAGCAAAAAATTCAAAGCGCTTGGTTTGACTCCAGTGATGGCCACTGAGCTGGAATTTTATTTGGTTGACTATACTGAAGGCGAAACCCCAAGACCACCTATCCGCCCCAAAAGCGGGCTAAGACTGAATAAAACCTCAATTTTAAGTATTAATGATCTATTACAATTCGATGAATTTTTAGACGAAGTTTATGCACAGTGCAAAAAGCTCGATATCCCAGCAGATGCCGCGTTGGCAGAGAATGGCTGTGGTCAGTTTGAGATTAATTTATTACACGTAGACGATCCACTAAAAGCCGCTGACGATGCTATTTTGTTCAAACAGGTCGTCAAGGCCGTCGCTGCTCGCCGTAAACTCACCGCGACATTCATGGCAAAACCTTTTGGTCTACAATCGGGGAATGGTTTTCATGTGCATTGCAGCTTATTAGATAAAGACGGCAATAATGTCTTTGATGATGGGTCAGATGAAGGCTCAGATATCTTGCGCCATGCAGTCGCCGGATTGTTAAAGACCATGTCAGATTGCACGTTGTTATTTGCCCCACATGTGAATTCTTATCGCCGCTTTACACCCGGTACGCTAGCACCAAACAATGTGTCATGGGGTTATGAAAACCGCACGGCGGCAGTACGTATCCCTGGTGGTGACTCAAAAGCACGCCGTATTGAACACCGTGTCTCTGGTGCTGACGCCAATCCTTATCTGGTCTGTAGTGCGGTACTGGCAGGTATGCTCTATGGCATCGAAAACAAGCTGAAAGCGCCAGAACCCATTAATAGCATTACTTACGACGAAGCAGAACTTAAGACCTTGCCACTAGACTGGCTGTCCGCCATTCGCAAATTTGAAAGCAGTGATGTGATTGATTCGCTGTTCCCAAGCGAGATGATTGAGCTGTTGATCGCCGTCAAAAAGCAAGAAGCCAAACGCTTTGCTCAGCAAGTGACCAACCTTGAATACCTCACCTATTTACAGGATGTTTGATATGTCAAATAGCAACTCAAGTAGCAATTTAAACGGCAACACAGCAACGAACCAAAACCAGCCGTCTAACAACACGCGTAATATTCCGCATTATTCAGATAAAGGGCAATATCCTGATAGCTATTATGCGGCCAGTCGTAATCCTAAGCCGGATAGACCAACGCTAAAAAATGACATCCAAGTGGAAATATGTGTGGTTGGCGGCGGCTATAGTGGTTTATCCACTGCCCTGCACCTCATTGAAACCGACCATGAAGTCGTGGTACTGGAAGGCGCGCAAATTGGTTGGGGCGCATCAGGTCGTAATGGCGGTCAAATTGTCAATGGTCTAAATGCCAGCCTACAAAAAATCAAAAAGTCTTATGGTCAAGAAAATGCAGATTTCGTCGGTCAGCTCGTGACCCGTGGTGGCAAAATCATTCGTCGTTTTGTTAGAGACTACGATATCAGCTGTGATCTTAAAGAAAAAAACATTTTTGCGGCATTAAATAATGGGCAGCTAAAAGACTTGCAAGAAACGCATGCACTGTGGGAGAGCCATGGTATGCATGATCGAGAGATGCTCGATAAGCGCGGTATCCAAGAGCATATAAAATCAGATGCCTATGTGGGCGGAGTCATCGATCACTCCGGTGGACACTTCCATCCATTGAATCTTGCCCTAGGTGAGGCAGCGGCCATTGAGCAAGGCGGCGGCACCATTTACGAAAACACCTTAGTGGTTGATATTGAGTATGCTGACGATGCTATCAAAGTCATCACAGAGTTTGGCACCGTAACTTGTAAGCAAGCGGTGCTATGCGGCAATGCCTATCTCAATAAAGTCATCCCTAAACTGACTGACCGTGTCATGCCTGTATCGACGCAAATTATCGCCACCGAGCCGCTGGGTGATTTAGCAGACCAGTTACTGCCAACCGATGTTTGTGTCGAAGATGTCCGCTACATTTTGGATTACTATCGCCTCTCAGCAGACAAGCGCATGTTATTTGGCGGTGGTACAGTCTACGGTGGTCAAGACCCCGCCGACATCACAGCTAAAATTAGACCAAACATGACTAAGATTTTTCCAGAGTTACGTGATGTCAAAATTGACTATGCGTGGAGTGGGAACTTTGCGTTGTCTTTTTCTCGCGTACCACAAATGGGCAAACTACATGAGCGAGTATATTTCGCCCATGGTTATAGTGGTCATGGCGTGACAGGCTCGCATCTATTTGGACAAATATTAGCCGATGCCATCAATGGTAAAACCAAAGAGTTCGATGCTTTTGCACAAATTCCTTGGATTCCATTCCCAGGTGGTCGAGCGCTGCGAGTCCCTTACTCTGTCATGGGCTCATGGTGGTATGCGCTAAAAGACACCACTGGCATGTAAACGCATAAAAACTTTGAATAATAAACATTGAATAAAGTATTTTTATTTTAAAAGCGGTCGTTACAGTGACCTATCATAGCAACGGATTGTTGTGATAGGGCGCGATAGACAGTTGATTCGCTACTGTCCTACTGTCTGTCGCGCGTCAACCATAGAATAGAGCTTGTTTAAAAAAACAATGAGGTTTTACAGGGAGCGTAAATATGAACATGAAGCTCAATGATGCGGTCGAAGGACAGTATCATAATAAGCGAGTATTTCTCACCGTCATAGTAGCCGTCGTTATCTATCTGGCTTTTGCTTGGCTATCTACCAGCCGTGCCCCAGACCAATCTTGGGGCGCCTTATCTTTACTACCAACATTACTAGTATTAGTCACTGCCATTGTCTCTAGGCGACCATTTGAATCCATGATCGCAGGCTGTGTCGCTGGCCTTGTGATGCTCAATCCTTTTGATTTGGTCTCCCCTTTTGCAGACAACATGTCGATGGTGCTAGGGAATGAGACCATTATTTGGATTGTTCTTGTCTGCGGTCTGATGGGCGGTCTCATTCAACTGCTTGAGATTAGTGGGTGTCTAGATGGCTTTAGTGAATGGCTACAAAAAATCATTAAGTCGCGCCGTCAGTCATTATTGGCCACCTTTGCTTTGGGCGTCGTGGTCTTCATTGATGATTATTTAAACTGTCTAGCCGTATCAACCTCCGTCAAAAAACTCACTGATGTCTATAATGTTTCTCGTGAGAAGCTTGCTTATATCGTCGATTCAACTGCCGCCCCTATGTGTATTATCGTGCCTATTTCTACTTGGGCGGTCTACTTTGCCGGTCTTTTAGAAGAAAACGGTGTGGCTGGCGATGGCGAAGGTATTGGGCTTTATATCAGCGCGATTCCTTATATGGCATATGCTTGGTTTGCACTTTTGATTGTATTCTTGGTCGCCTATGGCATTTTGGGTGACTGGGGTCCGATGAAAAAAGCCGAGGCACGCGCCAAAGCGGGTAATCCTGTTCCTGAAGCCTTTGTCGAAGAGCAACTGATCTCAAACGTCCAAGCCAAGCGTAAGCTGTCGTTCAAAGCCAATATCGCAAACTTTGCTTTCCCAATGATTTTGTTAATTGTCTCGACGGTCTACTTCGAAATCGATCTCTTACGCGGTGCATTATTGACCTGTTTTGTGACCGTCGTTGTCTATTGGATGCAAGGCATTTTAAGTTTTGAGACGCAAGTTGAAGCCATCTTTAAAGGCTTTAAAGTCATGCTTTATCCGCTCTCAACTGTCATCGGCGGTTTTTTCTTAAAAGCCATCAATGATGAGCTTGGCATGACCTCATATGTGATTGAAGCTATCACGCCTTATATGACGATTATTATTTTCCCTGCCGTCATCTTTGCCGTCATGGCTTTCTTAACTTTTGCCACATCATCAAGCTGGGGGCTGTATGTCCTTGCCATGCCGATTGTCTTTCCAATCTCTATTGCACTAGGCGTTAGCACTCCTCTTATGATTGGCGCATTGTTATCAGCATCATCATTTGGTAGCCATGCTTGTTTCTTTAGTGATTCATCGCTACTTGCCGCGCAAGGCGCTGGCTGCTCCCCCATGCAGCACGCTTTTACCCAGTTCCCCTATGCCATGCTCGGTGCGGGTTTATCCGTCGTCACCTTCTTAGGATTGGGTTATATGATGGCTTAAGCCAACCTTAACGCTATTATTGTAATCATTGACTAACGGGCAATGAGAGATTATTCGTTAGTCAATAAAAACAAGCCTTTTATATGGTACTCACTAATAAATACGATAAGGATTTAATCATGCGAAATGTTACCGTTGCTACGACTCAAATGGCATGTGGTTGGGATATACAACAAAATATTGCCACTGCGACTGAGTTGGTCACCAAAGCCGCCAACGCTGGTGCCAATATCATTTTGCTACAAGAGTTGTTTGAAACGCCTTACTTCTGCCAAGTTCATGACTTTGATTACTTTACCCTTGCGACCACAGTTGAGGATAATGCGGCCATCAATCACTTCAAACAGTTGGCTAAAGACTTAGAGGTAGTATTGCCGATTAGCTTTTATGAAAAATCAGGCAATACCTTTTTTAATAGCGTGACCGTGATTGATGCCGATGGCGAGATACTTGGCACTTATCGTAAAACGCATATACCAGATGGCATTCCTTATGCCGAAAAATTCTACTTTACCCCCGGCGATACTGGATTCAAGATTTGGCAAACCAAGTATGCCAAAATCGGTGTCGGTATTTGCTGGGATCAATGGTTCCCGGAGTGTGCTCGTAGCATGGCATTAATGGGTGCAGAAATACTGTTTTATCCGACTGCGATTGGTGATGAGCCAACATTGGACATCGACTCAAAAGGTCATTGGCAGCGCTGTATGCAAGGTCATGCTGCCGCTAATCTCATGCCAGTCGTAGCAGCCAATCGTATTGGCACTGAGACAATTACTCAAAACGGAAACGATAGCGTCATGGCATTCTACGGTAGCTCATTTATCACGGATGTTCGCGGTGAGATCATCCAAGAAGCATCTAAAGATAAAGAAGAGATACTTAGTACGACTTTTGACTTAGATCAACTGACTATCGAACGTCAGCAATGGGGCGTTTTCCGTGATCGTCGTCCATCGACGTATGGCACGTTGCTGACTCATGGATAAAGTTTGTTAACAAGCAAGCTCACTCGCGCTATCGTCAAATAAGGTGCTCTATATGTCATTATTACCGAACCGATTAATCACTGGCTCAACACCACAACAAGACGGCTTTTACATGCCAGCAGAATTTGAGCCTATACAAAAAATATGGATGGTATGGCCATATCGTGCTGATAACTGGCGACAGCAAGCCGCTCCTGCTCAGAAAGCTTATGCTGATGTTGCATTGGCAATCAACAGATTTTGTGAGGTTGGCGTACTGGTCAATCCTGATGATTATCAATCATGCCGCGATAGTCTACCTGCTGACATCGATGTCATATCCATACCCAGCAACGATGCGTGGGCGCGTGATACTGTCCCGACATTTTTAATCAATGATAAAGGTGAGCTACGCGCTTGTGATTGGACATTCAATGCATGGGGCGGCGACTATGACGGACTATACTCGCCGTGGGATTACGATGATAAGCTGGCTGAACGCTTATGTGACCATCTAGGTATCAAACGCTATCGAACGGATGACTTTGTGATGGAAGGCGGTGCATTTCATGTCGATGGTGAAGGCACGGTTCTGACCACGCGCATGTGTCTGCTCAGCCCTGGGCGTAACCCGCACCTAACCGAAGATCAAATTGAAGACAAGTTAAAAGCCTATCTCAATGTGCAAAAAGTACTGTGGATTGATGACGGTATCGATCCTGACGAAACCACTGGTCATATTGATGATATTGCCTGCTTTGCGCGCCCTGGTGAAGTGGTTTGTTTATACACTGATGATTCTGAGCATCCATTTTATAAAGCAACACAAAAAGCCTATGAGCAGCTCTCAAATATGACCGATGCCAAAGGTCGCCGCCTAAAAGTCCATAAGCTTTGCTGTACCAAGCAACCTGTTACTTTACCTGAGAACTATGATATTGAGCAGTCTGATGATGCCAAGGCGCGTCAGACTGGTGATGTTTGTATCGCCTCGTATGCCAATTTTTTAATTTGTAATGAGGCTATCATCGTACCGCAATATGATGATGAAAATGATTCATTAGCCATCGAGCAGCTTGAAAAAGTATTTCCTCAGCATCAGGTAGTGGGAGTACGCACAAAGGAGGTTGTCTTTGGCGGTGGTAATATTCACTGTATTACTCAGCAGCAGCCAAAATCATCAATTAAAAACATTAACCAAAAGCACCCGCATAAAAATATAGACCCAAATGGATTTTGAACCCAATAATATTTTAAAAAAGGACATAGCTATGAGCGATTATCAAGTTAATAATCCAGCCACTGGCGAAGTAGAAGCCACCTACCCTACGGCAACTGAGCAGGACATCCAGAACGCTATTGCACAAGCCGATACCGCTTATCAAGACTGGCGTCAGGTTTCATTGGATGAACGCAGTGCCATACTTCATAAAATTGCCGATATCTATCTTGAACGTCAAGATGAGCTGGCCCGCGTCGTTGCCAATGAGATGGGCAAGCCCGTTGCACAAGCAAGAGGTGAAATCGGTCTAGTTGCCGATATCTATCGCTACTATGCAGACAACGCTGAGCAGCTACTAGCACCTAGTACCATTGATGTTGATTCAGGGTCAGCTTCGGTAGAAAAACGTCCTGTGGGCGCTTTATTAGGTATCATGCCGTGGAACTACCCGCACTATCAAGTGGCACGTTTTGTCGCGCCAAACTTTATGGCAGGCAATACCGTTATTCTAAAGCATGCGCCGCAATGTCCTAAGACTGCAGAAGCCATCGCTGATATCCTAAAAGATGCCGGCTTACCTGAGGGTGTCTATAACAATGTGTTTGCCACCAATGAGCAAGCGGCAACAATCATCGAAGACAGCCGCGTACAAGGCGTTTCGCTAACAGGTTCAGAGCGAGCTGGGCAAGCAGTTGCTAAAATAGCAGGCGGCGCGCTGAAAAAAGTCGTGCTAGAGCTTGGCGGTTCAGACGCCTTTATCGTTGCAGCTGATGCTGATATCGAACAAGCTATAAAAGGGGCTATTTCTGGTCGTTTTGGCAATACAGGACAAGCGTGTAATGCTGCCAAACGCCTTATCGTCGTCGAATCTGTTTATGATAAATTCGTTGAAGGGTTTACTAATGCCGTAAGCAATATGACACTTGCTGATCCACTTGATGAAGGTACTTTCATTGGTCCAATGTCTTCAAAGGCAGCCGCAGTTAACTTGCAAGAACAGCTCGATAGCGCCATTCAAGCAGGCGCAACCGTATTGGTCGAAGGCGGCATGGTCAAAGACAAGCCGGGTGCGTGGTTTAAGCCTGCGGTATTGACAGATGTAACTGAGTCCATGGATGTTTATCGTGAGGAGCTATTTGGTCCTGTGGCGGTCGTCTATAAAGCTTGTGATATCGATCATGCCATCAAGATAGCTAACGATGTGCCTTTCGGACTTGGTGCTTCTATTCAAACGCAAGATGCTGCGCTAGCCGCTGAGATTGCTGAGCAATTAGAAGTCGGTATGGTCACTATCAATGCGCCTTCTGGTAGCGAAGCCAATACCCCGTTTGGCGGCGTTAAACGCTCAGGCTTTGGTCGCGAGCTTGGCACCCTTGGTATCACTGAGTTTTTAAATTATAAACTGATTCGTGATAAGTCGTAATCGACAGAGCGATTTTTAGAACAATAAAAAGCCTAACATTGACTGTTAGGCTTTTTTTTGAAAGTTGATGTTATTAAAAAATAACCCATCGAAAAAACTATTGCTTAGGTGGGTTGTCTTTTAACCACAACTGATTGACGATTTTTAATTCACGTAGTTCTTCTGCCATAATTGACTCGCTAATACCTGGATATTTCACCCTTGCATAACCATATAGCGCAATACCTAAGACTGTCCAGCCAAAGAAAATCCACCACTCGATAGGGGTTAGCGCGGATGGCATACCTGGCATATACAGCATGAGTATTCCAAAACTTAGCGCAATCGTGACCATGCCAACAAGCTTACCTGCTGGTATTCTAAATGGGCGTACCATATCAGGCTCGCGGTAGCGGAGTACTAAGAATGAGATAGCGACACAGGTATAAGCAATAACGATACCAAAGCCACCAGCATCTACGATCCACACCAGCATTTTACGACCAAACAAGGGTGCTAGTGTCGCCAAGCCACCGATCAATAAAATGGCATTCGACGGCGTCTTATACTTTGGATGCAGCTTGCTTAAAAATGCGGGCAACATACGTGCTTTTGACATGGCATAAAGTAGGCGGCTACCACCAATCAAAAAGGCGTTCCAGCTTGATAAAATACCCAGCACACCGCCAATGACTAATAAAATACCTGCCCACTTGCCATGCCAAGCATTGGTCATCGCATCCGCAGTGGCGAGCGTTGAGTTTTCGGCTTGTAAGAGTGGCAAGGTCGTGCCAACACTCCAAGCGATACCCACGTACCACATTACCGCAACGACAATCGATAAAATCAAAAATTTACCAATATTAGGACGAGTCAGATCAATTTCTTCTGCCGCTTGCGGAATAACGTCAAAGCCGACAAACATAAACGGCACCATGACAATAACGGCCATCATACCGCCAATACCACCGATAAATGCAGGTGCTTGTACTGAGTTTGAGCCTTCAGGATTAAACATGACTGCGCCAATGAACAGCAACGTACCAACAAATAAGATGCCCAATACGGCGGTCTTTTGGAACCAGGCACTGACTTCCATACCGCGGATATTTAGCCAAGTGACGATGACTGAGCCCAGCATCCCAACGCCCACCCAAGTGGCATAAACATCCCAACCAGCGATGGTCCAGAGATATCCTTGATTGTAATTAGGGATAAAATACTCTACGACTGTCGGCAAGGCAACCGCCTCAAACGCGACCACCGAAAAATACCCAAATAAAATACTCCATGAGCAGATAAAGGAGACATTTACCCCCAGTGCTCTATGCGTATAGGTATGCTCGCCGCCCGTAATCGGCATCGATGCGGCAAGCTCGGCATACGTCACACCAATCAGTATCACTGCCAAACCGCCTATCAAGAACGCCAGCATTGCGCCCCACGTCCCGGCAGATAAAATCCAGCCACCAGCCAAGACTACCCAGCCCCAACCAACCATAGCACCGAATGCTAAGGCGATAATATCTAGCGTCCCTAACGATTTTTTTAATTCAGACATAACCTGCTCCTTGTCTGTGTGTCATCCGTGTTAACCCTTGACGGTCACACTATCTTTTGTTTAGTGGGATAGTACCCATCATAATTATCATATATACCTTTTGATCGAAGCTGTTAGGCACTACTTGTTTCATATTCAAATAGTACAAACAGCAACGGCGTCTTGACTTGCAAGGCGCCGTTGTAAAAAATGTACTCAAAGCGAGTGCCATATGGGCAATCTTGCTGTGCTATTAAAAATAGCCTTCTAACCAAGATCGAGGCTTGATTAAAAGTGATGTATTTCACTATAAATAAATACTGAATACTTATTAAGCGGTTAGGATACCTTTGATAATATCTAGACCTTCTTGGAGCACTTCATCTTCAACCGTCAATGGCACCATCACGCGAATGGCATTGCCATACATACCGCAAGACGCTAATAATAAACCTTTCTCAAATGATTTTGCTTTTAGGTTAGTCGTCGCTTCCACATCAGGCTTGCCATCACTATCGATTAATTCAAACGCGAGCATCGCGCCTTTATGGCGAATATGACCGATACTGCTTAAGTTTAAGCCCTTTAAGAAGGCTTCGATTTTGTCGCCAATCTCAATACTGCGCTCAAGTAGGTTCTCTTCTTCGATGACTTCCATGACAGCGAGTGCAGCCACACAAGCCAGTGGATTACCAGAGTATGTACCGCCCAAACCGCCGACTTGCGGCGCATCCATGATATCAGCGCGACCGATAACGGCAGAGATAGGATAACCACCTGCCAAGCTCTTAGCACTGGTCATTAGATCTGGCTCAACGCCCAACTGCTCGGTGGCAAACAACGTACCCGTACGGGCAAAACCACATTGCACTTCATCAAAAATCAAGACAATGCCATGCTCGTCACAGATATCGCGTAGAGATTTGGCAAATGATGGGGTTACTTGATGGAAACCACCCTCGCCTTGTACTGGCTCGATAATCATCGCCGCCACTTCGCTAGGATCGATATCCGCTTGGAAAATCATGTCAAGGCTATGCAGCGCTTGTGCTTCTGTGACATTCAACTCTTCAGCTGGGAATAGCGCATGGAATACAGGGCCTGGCATTGGACCAAAGTTCTTTTTGTACGGCAGCACTTTACCTGTCAAACTCATGCACATTAAAGTACGACCATGCCAACCACCAACGAAAGAGATGATACCTGGACGACCAGTTTTCGCACGAGCAATCTTGATACAGTTTTCGACGGCTTCTGCACCAGTCGTTAAAAAGAAGGCTTTTTTCTCACCGCTGATAGGCGCTTTTTCACAAAGTTTTTCGGCAAGATCCACATAGCATTCGTAGTTGATCATTTGCGCCGCAGTATGGGTAAACTTGTCGAGTTGCTCATGCACGCGCTGGGTAATTTTTGGATGGCTGTGACCAGTATTCAGTACTGAGATACCACCAACGAAGTCAATATAACGATTGCCTTCAACATCCCAAACTTCTGAGTTTTTGGCTTTTTCTGCAAAGATGGGATAGGCAACGCCAAGTCCTGTTGGTAACACAGCTTTACGGCGCTCAAGTAGTGATTTATTGGTAGTCGTCATGGGAATGTCCTTTTCTTTATTTTTAACATAAGTGCCAGTGATTGAATGGCGGTTTTGAGGAATGGTTTATCTAATAGTTAACAGTTGCTAGTTGCTAGCTATAGAGGGGATTCATGGTGCTGAATCCCGTTCGATACGGTGTGACAATTAAAACCTTAAAAGAGAGCGCATGTCGCTAAACGATTAGCTGACGTCAGAGCACCAGTATTTAGTCACGACATATTCTTCGATGCCGTATTTTGAGCCTTCGCGGCCAAAGCCAGACTGCTTGACACCGCCAAATGGGGCGACCTCGGTAGAAATCAGACCAGTATTATGACCAATAATGCCGTATTCAAGACCTTCAGTGACGCGCCATGAACGTGCATAATTGCCACTGTAGAAATAGGCAGCTAAGCCATAAATCGTGTCGTTGGCTTGACGAATGACGTCTGCTTCATCTTTAAAGGTAAAGATAGTCGCAATAGGGCCAAAGATTTCTTCGTGCGCGATATCCATCTCAGCACTGATATCGGTAATGACCGTTGGATTGTAAGTAAGCTCTGAGGCGTCATTGGTGCTGCCGCCAGCGATAAGCGTCGCGCCTTTGTCTAAAGCATCTTTAAGTAGCGCTTGCACTTTTTCTAGCGCCTTTTGATTAATCAAAGGACCAATATCCACGCCTTCATCCATGCCGTTACCGACATTTAATTCAGCGACTTTTTTCACAAACACATCTAGGAATTCATCTTTAATGCTGTCTTGCACATAGACACGGTTGGCACAAACACAAGTTTGACCAGCGTTACGATATTTAGAGGCGATTAAGCCTTCAGCTGCTTTTTCCAGATCAGCGTCATCAAAGACGATAAATGGCGCATTACCGCCCAGCTCTAACGATAGTTTTTTGATGGTTGTCGCACATTGAGCCATCAAGGTACGACCGACTTCGGTAGAGCCTGTGAATGAAAGCTTATGAATGCGTACATCGCCCGTTAGGATATCGCCGATGGTTGATGATTTGCCCGTCACTACTTGGATAACGCCTGCTGGAATACCTGCTTGTTCAGCCAAGGCAGCCAGTGCTAATGCAGAAAATGGCGTTTCAGTCGCAGGCTTAATAATCATCGTGCAGCCTGCTGCCAATGCTGGCGCGGCTTTACGGGTAATCATCGCTGCTGGGAAATTCCAAGGCGTGATCGCCGAGCAAACGCCAACGGGCTGTTTGAGTACCACATGGCGCAGTTGTGACTGATTGGCAGGGATAACATCGCCATAAACACGCTTGCCTTCTTCAGCAAACCAGCGGATAAAGCTATTGGCATAGCCCACTTCACCGCGCGACTCGTTTAGAGGTTTGCCTTGCTCAGCGGTCATAATGATAGCCAAGTCTTCTTTATTGGCATCGATGAGGTCTGCCCACTTTTGTAGTAGCTCAGCACGCTCTTTCGGGGTTTTGGCTGCCCAAAGGATCTGGGCTTCATGAGAGGCGGTAACCGTGTCGTTCACATCGTCGGTCGTTAGGCTTGGTACCGTACCGATGATATCGCCGTTGAAAGGATTGCTCACATCAATAGTCGAGTCATCACTAGCGGCATACCAGCCATCTTTGATGAAACACTGCTGTTTAAGTAGATCTGGGTTCGATAGCTGTAGCGTAGACTGTGACAGTTGTGACATTGTGACGCTCCTTGTCAATTGAGGTTTGCAAATAGGATTCGCAGATTTATAGCGATAAGTGAATAACAATCAATAGAAGGTTATGATTTAAATAATTATTGATAACTTGTTAAGCGTTCAATATACTGAACATCTATTCTATATATGAGACATCATTATAAGAATGATAGCCAGCCATTTGCAACCCCTATTCTCATTTTAATGATGATTTATCGCGTTATTTTTATATTTTCCCAATTTTACTGACTTTTATAGGTTCCTTATGAGCTCAACTGCCGTTCCTGCCTTGGACAAAACCTTTCAGATTTTAGATTTAATTACTGATAGTGCGCAGCCTTTAACCGCAGCTCATATTGCTAAAGAGCTCAATCTACCACGTAGCTCAACCCACAATATTTTGCAAAGTCTTTTGGCTAAGCATGTCATCTATAAAGACAGCGATAGCCGCTTTCATTTAGGCTCTTATTTGATGTATTGGGCAGGTAAGTATGAACAGCAGCAAGGCGTCATCCAGTTATTTAAAGACCTCATTGTCCAGTATCCAATTCTTCTTCAACATACAGTTACTTTATCTAAGCTTGATTTAGGTGAAGTGGTATTTTTGGCCTGTCATGAAGCGCCTGCCCCGCTTGGCTTTACCTTTCGCGCTGGTGTTCGCGTACCAGCGGTATTCTCTGCCACGGGCAAGGCCATGCTCTCAACATTCTCTATGGACAGTATAAAATCTATCTACGCTACTGGTTTCCCCGCACCTATTACCCAACACGGTGTCGATAACTTTAGCGATTTGTCCACCGAGTTGACCGCCATTCAAAACAGTCGCATCTCACTCGATGATGGACAACTTCGCGAAGGGATGTATTGTTTGGGTACTTATATTCGCAATGCGTCAGGCAATGCCGTTGCGGGTATGGCGGTTAGCTTTTTGCAAGGCGAATATGAGTCCAAGCGTGCTGAGGTCAGCGCAGTATTGATTGAATTGGCGCAGCAAATTGAGCAGCGTTTGGGTTTTATCGATAATAAATCAAGTTAAAACGCTGCTAGTTTCTTGCTTACTTCAAACTCTTTCAGTTATTTTGGTGATAACTGTTAATCTTCTGAAATAAGCCCTGATAAAAATGCTTGCAAATTGTCATTGAGCTTTTGCAAGTAATAACCGCCCTCGACTAAAACAATCAGTGGTTTGTTTAGCGCTTTCATCTTTTGTGCCAATATTTTAAATCCTTTCGTACTCACCGCACATCTCGCTTCTGGGTCGTTCTCATAAACATCAAAACCTAAGACATGCACAATGACATCAGGGTCAAATAGCGTCATCGCTTCGATAGATTTATCAACATACTCAAAAAACCCAGCTTCATCGGTGCCGTGCGGCATCGGGAAGTTAATGTTATAGCCTTCACCCACGCCTGTGCCCCTTTCAAACGCATGCCCTGTCACTGCGGGATAGAAGTTAACCGGATCACCGTGAACCGAGGTATAAAGAACATCGCTGCGATCATAAAATATCTCTTGAATACCTTGTCCGTGGTGCATGTCGGTGTCTATGATGGCGATTTTTGCATATTTTTGCCGCAGATGTTCAGCGATGATGGCTGCATTATTTAGATAGCAAAATCCGCCAGCGGCGCTTTTGCGAGCATGATGACCAGGCGGCCGTGAGAAGCAAAGCTGTATATGACTTTCGGCACGCTCGGTATCTGACAAATCATCGTTCAGCAATGCTTCAGCCGCATTGAGTGCAGTCTGCGCAGACCAATAAATAGATGTCCAAGAATGCTCGCTGATAGGCGCGCTATCATCCGCTTGATACTTTGCTGCTTTTGCCATGATACCGATACCGGGATTGTCATACGGCACAAAAATCCCCGTCTGTACCTGCGCGCCTAGATCTTCTTCAATTGCCATCCAGTCATCATAGCCATGCTTGAGAAAAGCCACATAACCAAAATCGTGAACCGCTAATATAGGCCCAATGCCGACATCAGTAGCTGTCGTCACCTCTAACCCTAACGCTGCTGGTGCTTTTAAGAACTCAACCATACGCTCTGGTATCTCTAACGGCTCATGCATCTTTCCATAAGAGAAATAAGGTAATGGTCTATGTAGACTTAGATTTTCATGGCTATATATCTTCATGCTTAACATTCCTTTGTTCAACATTTTTTCCAATGGCGCTTTTCTTGATGCCTAACTAAACAATCCCATCGGCTTTAAGCTTGGCTATCATCTCGCTGTCATAGCCCAAATCAGCAAGCGTACTATTAGTATGCTCGCTCAACTTCGGTGGCGGTGACCGATAAGTGACGGGTGATGCAGATAGTTTGATTGGACTACCAAGTGCTCGAACAGGGCTGCCTTGTTTGGCAAAATCAATTACCATCTCGCGTGCCAGTGCTTGCGGCATGGCCAATGCTTCAGCGACATTATGAATCGCTCCGCATGGAATACCTGCTTGATCCAACACCTCTAACCAATAAGTGCGTGGTTGCTCGGCAAATTTATTACTCAGCTCATCACACAGCAGCTCGCGGTTGGCAACGCGTTGTGGATTGGTCCTAAAGCGCTCATCGGTATGCCAATCAACTGCAAGCACATCACAAAGTTTGGCAAACTGACTGTCATTGCCGCAAGCTAAGATAAAGTGCGCCTCCCCCTGACCTGCAAACACTTGATAAGGCACAATATTAGGATGCTGATTGCCCAGTCTTGGTGGGATTTCACCTGATGCCAAATGATTCATACCAACATTAGCCAGCATGGCAAGCGCACTATCAAGTAATGCCACATCGACATGCTGTCCAAGTCCAGTATGTTGACGCGCCAATAGAGCGGCTTGGATACCAATGGTCAGCTGTAAGCCTGCAAACAAATCAACCACTGCCACGCCAACCTTATGCGGTTCGCCATCACTTGGCCCAGTGATACTCATCAGTCCTGACAACCCTTGAATAATATAGTCGTAACCAGGGCGCGCGGCATCTGGCCCCGTCTGACCAAACCCTGTCAATGACGCATAAATCAGGCGGGGATTGTCTTGTTTTAGACTGTCATAATCTAAGCCGTATTTTTTTAAACCGCCTACTTTAAAGTTTTCAACGACAATATCGCTATCAGCAATGAGTTGCTTGATGATGGTCTGCCCTGCTGGCGTGGTGATATCAACAGTGAGGGATTTTTTATTGCGGTTGATGGTGGCGTAATAAGCGGAGGTATCATCACTGAATACTGGCGGTGCCCAATGACGCGTTTCATCACCGATATGAGGACGCTCAACCTTGATGACTTCGGCACCAAGATCAGCAAGTACTTGAGTACAAGAAGGGCCAGCCAGCACTCTCGACAAATCAAGCACCTTGATACCATGCAATGCGCCCTCTGGTGTATTAGCCATATCCATCATAATAATCCCTTATTGTATCGCGTATTTTTGACAATAAAATTGTTCTTCAGGATGTAATTTTTCAGTAGTTAAATCATGAAGAACAACTGAAGAACGTACGCTATTGCTTATCACAAAACTAAACAGTAACGTACGTTGATAGCCTAAAAACTGACTAGCACTTATTCACCAGCATTAATTAATAAAACGCTTGAATGCCTGTCTGCGCACGACCTAAGATGAGCGCATGAATATCGTGCGTACCTTCATAGGTATTAACCGCTTCTAAGTTCATCACATGACGAATAATGTGGAACTCATCCGAAATACCGTTACCGCCATGCATATCACGAGCAATACGCGCGATATCGAGCGCCTTACCACAATTATTACGCTTAATGAGTGAAATCATCTCAGGCGCAGCATTGTCTTCATCCATCAGACGACCAACACGTAGCGCCGCTTGTAGACCTAAGGTAATCTCAGTCTGCATATTGGCAAGCTTCAATTGTACCAGCTGCGTTGCGGCAAGTGGGCGACCAAATTGCTTACGATCTAGCGTGTACTGGCGTGCTGCTTTCCAGCAGAATTCAGCTGCGCCCATTGCACCCCAAGCGATACCGTAACGCGCTTTATTTAAGCAGCCAAACGGTCCTTTTAGACCACGGATATCTGGGAAAGCATTGGCTTCAGGGACAAATACCTTGTCCATCACAATCTCACCGGTAACTGAAGCACGTAGTGAAAACTTACCCTCAATCTTCGGCGCTGATAAGCCTTTCATACCTTTATCTAAGATAAAACCACGAATTTCACCAGCATCGTCTTTTGCCCAAACGACAAACACATCAGCGATAGGACTGTTGGTAATCCACATCTTATTACCCGTCAGCTCATAACCGCCGTCAACCGCTCGTGCGCGAGTCGACATTGAGGCTGGATCTGACCCCGAATCTGGCTCAGTTAGACCAAAACAGCCGACATATTCGCCAGTCGCAAGCTTAGGCAGATATCTCTCTCTTTGTTCTTCAGTACCGTATGCATGGATAGGATGCATCACCAAGCTTGATTGCACACTCATCGCCGAACGATAACCTGAATCGACTGCTTCTACTTCCTTAGCAATCAAACCATAAGCAGCACTAGATAAACCGGCACAACCATAACCTTCAATCGTCACACCAAGCAGACCCATTTCACCCATTTGACGCATGAGATTACGGTCAAAATTCTCGTTACGATTGGCCTCAATAATGCCAGGCATCAGCTCTTTTTGAAAAAACTGACGAGCGCTGTCCGTGACCATGCGCTCTTCATCAGTCAGCTGGTCGCGTAATAAAAACGGATCTTCCCAATCGAAACTTGGACGCTTAGATGTTGCCATGTGGATCTCCTTGATATCAGTCATCCTGACCGACGATTAGTAATTAATGAATAAATTAACTTAATAGTTTATTGACTTACTAATTCCGCTGTGCGAAACTTAGTTTCATAATTTAAATTCATTAAAACAAAGTTTCGGGTCGCTGTAAACCTTTATCCAAAAAAATGAGCATAAAATGACAAAAAATATATCAGCAGCTCTACCATTACTGACTCGAATGAATAGCATCCTTGAGCAGAGTAAAGAAGATAATGACCGACAATTCGTGACTGCATTGGGGCGTGGACTGACTTTGTTATCAGCCTTTGAGCATCATGAGCAGCTTAGTCATCAACAGTTATGTCAGATGACTACCCTACCAAAAGCGACCATCACT
Source organism: Psychrobacter sp. AOP30-A2-5 (assembly GCF_052378115.1). Taxonomy (NCBI): domain Bacteria; kingdom Pseudomonadati; phylum Pseudomonadota; class Gammaproteobacteria; order Moraxellales; family Moraxellaceae; genus Psychrobacter; species Psychrobacter sp. AOP30-A2-5. The sequence goes on from NZ_JBQSXK010000001.1 coordinate 157,056, forward strand.
CGCCTGATTCACACATTAATAACGCTTGGATTTTTACGCATGACCGAGCACGGACAGTATCAACTAGGCAGTAGTGCTGTACGTCTAAGTGCTACCGCATGGAGTCGCCACGACATGGTAGCGGTAGCTGAGCCGTTGCTACGGCAGTTCGCTAGTAAGAATGAAGTATCAGTAAACTTGGCAACCGAGGTTGAAGGAGAAATGCGCTATCACGCTTGTTGTCGTAGCCCTGCTCGCTTATCAGTCAATTTGCAAGTTGGCTCAGCTGTGCCCGTCGCTCGCACTGCTATTGGACGCGCTTTTTATGCGGCTAGCTCGCCAGCGAGACAGGCGGTGATTCATAATAATTTACAAGAGCATTTATCTACAGAAGATTACACCCATGCGCAAACCGCCCTAGCCAGCGCTGCAGGGCATTATGCAGTGCATGGCTATACGATATCAGATGGGGAGTTTTCTACTGATATATTGGCAGTAGCGGTTGGAGTTTTTGATGTTGCGACTGGACAATATGCATATTCGCTCAATGCCAGTGTACCAAGTGCCAACTGGGAATCAGAAGAATATGCAGCGATGATTGTGCCAAAATTGCAGGCGTTGGCGGAGCGGATTGGCAGTGGTGTTTAAAAGAGAACAAATGATAAATCTATAGTACAAGCATCATGGCTTAGGTGATGGGTTTTGTCTTATGAAAGATGCTTTATTTTAGCTCATCAAACTTCAAACCAAACTTCAGCAGATACTTCCGCAATCTATCGCTATCGTTTGGGCTTTTTAGCTTATCGCGTGAGTTGGCGTACAGATAGCGGCCAGCCGCCGCTTGGTTTTTATGGCTGATACACACTTCAATCACATATGCCAATTGCACCGCATCAAACGGATCGATAGTTGTCAGAATCTCTTCATCGAGATATTGGAGTAAAATATGATGGCTACCCTGCTCAATGGTGTCACTATTTAAACTAGTATCGGGGCTGTTATTGCTTAGGCTATTTTTAGTCCTAACATTACCGTTATTTAAGCTATTAGAGCCATTTAAAATGTCGGGCAATTCCCAAAGATGCGTTAAGCGTTCAATCTCCGCTTGTACGTCATCATTGCGAATGACTTTACTCTCAGCAAGTGTAGTCAAACGAATCATACTGGCGGTCAAATCACGAAAGTTCCCTTGCCATGTCGCATCCGCACTCATTGCAAAAGCTTCATAACGCTGTCTTGCTTCTGGGGTAAATCGATAGTGCTGCTGCTGCTCGCTGCCCAAGCGCGCCAATTCATAATCGATATTGGCAGGTAAATCCTCCAACCTATCTTTGAGTGATGGCAAAAAAAACGTCCATGTATTGAGACGCGCAAATAAATCTGCCCGAAACTCACCATTAGCGACTGCTTGTCGCAAATCTTTATTAGTGCCTGCCATTAGCTGAAACGACACACTAATCGGCGTATCACTGCCAAGCGGATAAAAACACTGTTCCTCCAGTGCGGTTAGTAGCATCGCTTGCTCATCAAGCCCCAACTCACCGATTTCATCTAAGAACAACAATCCACCATCAGCTGATTTTAGCAGCCCATCTCGACTCGTCGCAGCGCCCGTAAAGGCACCTTTGACATGACCAAATAACACACTCATGGCGGTGTCACCACGCAGGGTGGCGCAGTTTACTTCCACGAATATATCAAGCGTATTTTTGCCTTGCGTACTGCTGGCTTTGGCTTTTTTGAGCGCGTAAATTTGGCCTGCCAGTTGCGACTTGCCCGCCCCTGTTGCGCCCATCAATAATATGGGTGCAGTTGAGCGGGTGGCGACCTTTTCGATATCGGAGATGAGCTTTTGATAAGCGGCATTTTGGGTGACTAAGTTGGCTTGCAAGGTTTGCCAATGTTGCTGTTTTTCTGCCTCAAAACGTTCACGCAAGCCATCATAGCGCGAGACGTCCAAATCAATCACTTGATAGCGACCTTGCGGATCAGCTTGGTCAGGTCTTGAGCAAGGGGAAGTCTGAATCAAATCAGCGGGAATAAAGCCCGCCTCTACCAACAAGAACCAGCAAATCTGCGCCACATGCGTACCTGTGGTCAGATGCAGTAAGTAGTCGGTACTATCCTGAAAATCGAACCCTGCGGCAAAATCATACAACTCAGCATAAACGTCTGCAAAATCCCACGGACTAGTCAGCGCCACATGATGACCAATAACGGTAGTGTTCGGACTAATTTGTGCCACGTCATCGACAATTATTTTAAACAGGCGCTTATCGCGCTTGCTATATAAGATATGCAGCTCATCGACCAGTAGCTCGTCATGCAGCCCCAAACTGACGGTTGGTCGCCAACGTTGCCAACGCTTATCATTAAAGCCATTGTCTAAGGTAGTGCCGAGGAAGCCGATGACGGCGGTTTTGTTAGACATAAGGTTCAATCATCCAAAATATTGGTGCATGTACGAAAATTTAGTATGAGCGTTATAGGATAAAAATATTAATATATAGAATAAATACTATACTAATAGAATATTTTATAAATTTATTTTTCAATATTTTCACTAACCTACTTTAGATGTATAAAAATAATATTATTTAAAACATTAATATCAAATACTTACGATTAAATTTTGAGTATATTAAAAACTTGGCACACCCTTAGCATTATATAAAGTAAGCATCATCTTTCATAATAAACAAACTTTGCACTGCTAAGGACAACGACATGCAACCAACCACTCATAACATCATTCAAGACGGCGGAACGCCTATCAGACTTTGGACCAAGGGCGTGCCTGTTGATCCAAAAGCGCACGACCAATTGATCAAAGCATCAAAAATGCCGTTTGTATATAAATGGCTTGCGGTGATGCCCGATGTACATGTCGGTATTGGTGCAACTATTGGTACCGTACTGCCCACCAAAGAAGCGATTATTCCGGCAGCCGTTGGCGTCGATATCGGCTGCGGAATGATGGCTGTACAAACCACCCTAACCGCAAACGATTTGCCAGATAGCTTGCTTGGTCTGCGTACCGAACTAGAAAAAGCCATTCCACATGGTCGTAGTAAAACGCGTGGTCGCGGGTCACGCCGTGATGTTGGCGCATGGGCAAACCCTGATGATACCGTAATGAACGGTTGGGGAACGCTGGTTGATGACTTTAATTATATAACCCAAAAGCACCCTCGCCTAAAAAATACCAATAACCTTAATCATTTGGGTACGCTGGGTACGGGGAATCATTTCGTCGAGGTGTGCCTTGATGAAACTGACCAAGTTTGGATCATGCTGCACTCAGGCTCACGCGGTGTGGGTAATGCCATTGGTCGCTACTTTATTGAGCTGGCACGTGAGGACATGCGCAAGTGGTTTATCAACTTGCCAGATAAAGATTTGGCCTACTTTGCCGAGGGTACAGAGCATTTCGATGACTATTGGTTTGCGGTGGGTTGGGCGCAGCGTTTTGCCTTTAAAAACCGTGAAATCATGATGGAAAAAGCCATCAAAGCGCTACGCCAAATCATACCTAAGCCGTTTGATGCAGCCGTAAAAGCGGTGAACTGTCATCATAACTATGTGGAAAAAGAGCAACATTATGGCGAGGAAGTATTTGTGACCCGCAAAGGTGCTGTCCGTGCCCGCGTTGGTGAGTACGGCATCATTCCGGGGTCAATGGGTGCCAAATCGTTCATCGTGCGCGGTAAAGGGAATGAAGAATCGTTTTGCTCTTGCTCACATGGTGCAGGTCGTATCATGTCACGTACCGAGGCGAAAAAGGTATTTACGGTCGCCGATCAAATCGCGCAGACCGAGGGCGTAGAATGCCGAAAGGACGCGGATGTGATTGATGAGATTCCAGCGGCTTATAAAAATATTGATGACGTGATGCAAGCACAAAGTGATTTGGTAGAAGTGGTACATACCTTGCGTCAGGTGGTTTGTGTTAAAGGATAGGTAGGAACTATTATTTTCTAATATCACAAGGATAAAATTATGGAAGATTCCATCCAGTCTAAGCTTATATATACAAACTTGCAGTTAGATAATGCATCTGAAATGATTAATAAAGGGCAGTTTGAACAAAGCTATAAGTTATGCTTATATTTAAAGGAGCTTCTAGAAAAAGTCCATGATCTCAGTGACCCTAGTTTTTCCTACGCATTTTTTAGACTTGCTGGACTATTTGTTGATTTAGGTAATAGGGATTCCAACCTAGAGTCTTCTCAAATCGGATTGGAAATAATGGAGTCTAATAGCTTTGAACACTGTTTAACTCGTGATAGTTATTACTACTGCTTAGCAAACGCTAAAGGTAATTTGACTCAAAGTGATTCCAATAACTACTGTAAAACTGATGTCAGTAAGATAGAAAGATTTTCAGAAGTAGGGTCATTACTTCTCAAAGCAACTATGATTCGTAGAAAAAATAAAGATGTTTTGTCGCCACAGGTTATGGTTAATATGGGAATAAATCTATATCTGCAGTATAGATTTTCAGAAGCATTAAGTTTGTTTGACAAGGTCAATTGTATGGGATTAGACATTCCAGAATCTTGGGTAAATCGCAGTGAATGTTTAGCACTATTAAATCAGATTACAGAAGTATTCTCGATCCAACAATATAAAGAGGTAGCTCAAGGCTATTATCATGCTAGTGTTTCGAGTGAATTTCCTTATGACTGGCAAAATAACTTTTTCAATAAGGCTAAACACACGAAAAAAGAGATCGAAGATTATTGTTTGGATTTGGGTATAGATATAGAAGATGACAAACATTTAGACGAACAGGAATATCAATCTTTGTCAGAATATCGTAGATGGTGTTTAGATAATTTTTTAAGCCTTAGTGAACATGGTTTATATTGTAAGTGTCATGGAAGTGCGCGTGATAACTTGAATATCCCAGTGCCCACTAGAGCAGTTGCTGGAGATTTTATATTACCGATGGAGAAGGTACTAAATAGGCTTAAATCCGAATTTGGTCTTGCCAGATTAATGTTGTATGAACATCAATCTGATAAGAAAGATAACGATATTGACGATGATGCTTGCTATGCGGAGCTATATGACAACGAGCTGCTAGGAACAAACATCGAAAAGCTTCGTACTGCTTTTCGAATTTGCTTTGGTATACTAGATAAGATAGGTAATGCCATTGCTTTGTTGTTTGATTTACAACTTAAAACCAATAAAGGTAAAGTCAGGCCCTCATACTTTCATACCTTTTGGGAACTTGAAAACGAAGACAGACGTCAAAAGTTCGAAGCTTATGATAATGAAGGTTTGATTGGTTTATATAGCATAGCTTGTGATTTAAATCACAAGCTAGAAGGTGAGCTTAGTTTTTACAAGCAGTGGCGAAATGCCTTGGAGCATAGTTTTGTATTTGTTTATGAGAATGAAAAACCTGAAGATATTGAAACCTCATTAGCCTATTATGAAGAACCAGTTTTTATTTCAGAGTCCGAATTTGTTGAGAGCGCCGAGCATGTCCTGCAATTGACACGTTCAGCCATTTTTTCCTTCGTCTTTGCAGTTAGGATCAAAGCCGAGAGGGAAGCTCTTAACAATATCCCTGATATTTTAATTCAAAATAAGTTTCTTGAACAAAAAAAATATACTTAGAAAATGAAGAATAAGAGAGTACCAAAATGAAGCTCGCAGAGGCCCTACTCATTTGCCAATAAAGATAATAAATACTCATGACTAAAACAAAGCCCAAAACCCTAAAAATCGACGGCAGTACAGGCGAAGGTGGCGGGCAAATCATTCGCACTGCCCTATCATTATCGATGCTCACAGGCACACCAATCGAGATCACCAATATTCGTGCTGGAAGAGCTAAATCTGGATTGATGCGTCAGCACTTGATGTGCGTACAAGCCTCGCAGCAAATATCAGACGCTACCGTGGCAGGTGCAGCGTTGGGTAGCTCATCGTTTCGCTTTGCACCTAATGCGATTCAATCTGGTGATTACCATTTTGATATTGGTTCAGCTGGCAGTACAAGTCTCGTGCTACAAACGCTACTCCCTGCCCTACTTTTTGCCAATACCAACACACAAACGGTATCAACCGTAACAATAAAAGGCGGCACGCACAATCCACTCGCGCCAACCACGGACTTCCTACAGCAAGCGTTCGTCCCTGCATTAGCGAAATTGGGTATGCACGTGGGTATCGAATGCGTGCAAGCAGGGTTTGCGCCTATTGGTGGCGGCATGATTAAAGCGACGATAACGCCATTTATGCGCCGTGCGAATACGCCACCCTTACAGCTAACCAAGCGTGGAGAGCTTATCGGCATAGAGCTGGCTGCGAATACATTAAATTTAGAATACGATATTTGCAAACGTGAGCTTGCCAGTGCTCAAGCATCATTGGTTGAAGCAGGTATTGATAAGACACTAATTACGACTAAAAGTTTTAAATTACAAGGTATCGGTGAAGGCAATAGCTGCTATGCACAAGTCACTCATGAGGTTTCTGACACCCGAAATCATAAAGAACATCATGCCGAGGTGTTCACTTTACTAGGAGAAAAACGCAGCTCGGCGGAAAAGATAGGTTGTCGTTTATCAGGCTTAGTCAAACGTTATGTATTTAACACCGACTCACTGGTCGATGAATACTTAACCGACCAATTACTCTTACCGTTGGCGTTGGCAGGCGGTGGCGAGTTTACCGCGCGTGTCGTTAGTAAGCACGCTGAAACCCAAGCATGGCTCATTCAGCAATTTTTGCCCGTTGAGATTCAGCTTACAGTGATCGATGAGCAGAAAACTTTGGTACAAGTTGTCTGTTAAAATCACGCCACTAGCAACATCAACAGTAGCACTCTGTTACCCAATTACTGCTATGCAGTGATATCATATGTGTATGATGTAGGCGATAAATCTGAGCGCTTTGTCAGTGTCTAACAATAATGGTCATAAGAGGGTGGTTTTTGCCCTACTCTCTCTTTGAATCATTGTCACCTTTTTAATATTTATGTATTACTGTTGAGTGTAGCCATGCCCCAATCTCGTACCAATCTAAATCCTGAACCTAAAACCAACTCTCCGTATTTGGTCGGCTTATTGCTGCGCTATAGCACCTTTGGCGCTGCTATATTAATATTTTTAGCAGGTCTACTATTGCTAAATTGGTGGTTAATTATTCTCGGTGGATTTGGGGTATGCTTGGGGATTTATGACGTCATACAATCAAAGCATGCTATTTTGAAAAACTATCCAGTTGCCGGACATATTCGTTATGTGCTTGAAGATTTTCGTCCTGAAATTCGTCAATATTTACTAGAAAATGACAAAGAGCAAGTACCGTTTTCACGCCAGCAGCGGGCGCTAATTTACCAACGTGCTAAGAACGTTAGCGACACTAACGCCTTTGGTACGTTAGATAATTTATACACCAATGGTAAAGAATGGTTTTTACAATCAGCGATTAGCCAACCTCTAGAAAACAAAGATTTTCGTATTATGGTTGGCGGTGAGCGTTGTCAACAGCCGCATGATATGTCGGTATTTAATATCTCGGCGATGAGCTTTGGTAGCTTATCGGCTAACGCGATTATGGCGCTCAATCAAGGCGCAAAAATGGGCGGCTTTACTCATGATACGGGTGAAGGGGCTATCAGCCCTTATCATCGCAAGTTCGGTGGTGATTTGATTTGGGAGCTAGGTACAGGGTATTTTGGTTGCCGTGATGATAGTGGCAATTTTGACCCGCATTCTTTTGCCGAAAAAGCGGTTGATCCACAAGTAAAAATGATTGAAATCAAATTATCTCAAGGGGCAAAACCTGGTAAAGGTGGCGTGCTACCCGCGGAGAAAATCACCCAAGAAATCGCTGATACCCGTCAAGTACCGACAGGTCAAGATTGTGTGTCGCCCTCGTCGCATACAGCCTTTAGTACCCCGCGAGAATTGGTCGCTTTTTGGCAACAACTGCGCGAGTTGTCAGGCGGCAAACCTGTGGGCTTCAAACTTTGTGTTGGTCAGCCTTGGCAGTTTATGGCCATTGTGAAAGCCATGATTGAAACCGATAACTACCCTGATTTCATCGTCATCGATGGCGCAGAAGGCGGTACTGGCGCGGCTCCTGTCGAATTCATGGACAATGTCGGCATGCCGATGGTTGAAGGATTTTTATTAATACACAACACTTTGGTCGGCGCAGGCATTCGCGATAAGATCAAACTTGGCGTGAGCGGTAAAATCGTTTCTGGTTTCGATATTGCCCGTATGATTGCCTTGGGCGCAGACTGGTGTAATTCAGCGCGCGGCTTTATGTTTGCCGTTGGCTGTATTCAATCACGCTCGTGCCATACCAACACTTGCCCGACGGGCGTTGCCACCCAAGACCCGTATCGTCAAAAGGCGCTGGATGTACCGGGCAAAGCTGAGCGCGTCGCAAGCTTCCATAAAAACACTCTGAAATCCCTGGCCAGTATCGTTGGCGCAGTCGGCTTACAACACCCAAGCCAATTACAACCGTATCATATCGCGCGCCGCCTCGATGATGGGCAGATAAAACTATTGTCAAAGTTCTTTTATTTTACCGATAAGGGAGCGCTACTCAATAATAGCGCCCGCGCAGATGTGTTTAATCAGATGTGGGTCATGGCGAACCCAGATAGCTTTTTAGCCAATGATGACGCCCTCATTGCTTATAATAAAGACTCACGGGATAAAGGCAGAGAAACCACCACATCGGTGGAACAGAGCCTTGGCAACTTTGCGAGTATCACTGGCGGTGGGCAGTTAATCGGTAACGTCAACAATACTTTTCGCGATGTTCCACTTAGCAATGATGAGCAATAGTGATTAGTATTTCACTATCCATGAGCGTTTATATTTTACTCTTTATCAAAAAGACAGATGATTGATGCCAAATTTCGCTCTTCCCTTACCTTTAGGAGCAGTCGTCCTACTCTTGCTAAGTGTCAGTGCTTGCCAACCGATAAGCACTGATGCTGCTGACAACAAGACACAAAACTGGTCGTGCCAGACTCAGGATGCACCATTTTCTTATAGTGTTTGTAGCATTGACGCTCAAGCCTTGATAGGTGGTCGCTACTCATTAAAATTATTTTGGCAGCAGCCTGATAGTACGCAGCCATTACTTACCTTTGATACGTTATTAGCGACTTTACCAAAAAATCAAGCACTTAACTTTGCTATGAATGCAGGTATGTATAACGAAAATTATGCACCGATTGGTTATACCATCATTGATGGTGAAGAGATCAAATCGCTAAATCTCAAAGAAGGCGGTGGCAATTTTCATTTACTGCCCAATGGCGTGATGTGGTGGGATAAATTGGGCAACGTGCAAATTACGGAAAGTAACGCCTTTGACGATCAGCTTAACAGTAGTAAGGCACAGCCTTGGTATGCCACCCAATCAGGTCCTATGTTGGTTATCAATAACGAGATACATCCGCAATTTAATCCTGATAGTACTTCACTCAAGATTCGTAATGGCGCAGGTGTTTGTGATGACGGTCACATAAAATTTGTCAGTAGCGATGAACCGGTGACATTTTATCAATTTGCATCGTTGTTTAAGAATGACTTAAACTGTCCGAATGCTCTGTTTTTAGATGGCGGGATTGCTTCGGCATTATATGCGCCCAGCATTGATAAGCATGATAAAAAAGAGATGGGTGTGATGGTTGGATTGGTTGACAATAAAGATTAGGCGATGTATCCATTTTTCAAATAGTGATAAAAATAAGATAAATCGCACTGAATAAAAAGCACTTGAGACGACTTTGTCATCCAAGTGCTTTTTTTATTAATAGCAACAGTTAATGGCTAACAATAGCTAAAATTAACCGCCCAAACTCATCTTGGGACCAAACGGTTCATAATGAACGTTATCAACACCGTGATCTAGCGTCACTAGCCCATCGATCATGCTTTCCATAAATGGCATCGAGCCACAGACATAAATATCAGCAGGCTTAGGTAATTGAGCAAGCCACGCCTCATCTAATAGTTGTCCAGACTCAAAATAGAAAATATGCTTTTCTACAGTCTCAGCCTTTTCTAACAGCGTCTCCACTTCAGTATTGAAAGCGTGATGCGCATCATTTTGGCAAGCATAAACCCAGATAATAGGTCGTTTTGGATTGGCTAATACTTGTGCCTCCAACATAGATAGCACAGGAGTTACACCAACACCCGCACTCATCAATACTAGCGGAATCTCATTCTGCTGTAACAAGTCTTGATTGAGCGCAAAGTCACCTGCTGGTGCCGATAATAAAACCGTATCACCCACTTCTAATTGGTCGTGCATATAGTTTGAGACCAAACCATGATGCTCATTGCGATTATCGCGTCTGACCGCAAACTGAATGCCTGCATCGGTACTAGCAGAGTACAAAGAGTAATGACGTAGCGCAACATGGTCACTGTCTTTTGGATCTGTTTTCACCGTGATGTACTGACCTGCTGTTAAAGTCAATTTGCTCAGGTCGATCTGTTGATGACTTTCTGCATTATCCTTGGCTGGTACAACTGTAAAAGCCGCAATATCCGTAGCAGCTGCTACCTTTTTAGTCACTACAAAAGGCGCAAAACCCTGCCACATCGCCTCCTCATACATGCCATGTTCAATCTGAATAAATACTGAGGCAATCTCATCATAAGCTTCAGTCCAAGCATTGATGATATCGTCATTGGCAGCCTCGCCCAGCACTTCCTTGATTGCGCCGATTAAATGCTTACCAACGATAGGATAATGTTCAGGCAAAATTTGTAACGCGCGATGCTTGTGGCTGATTTGCGTGACTTGTGGCAATAACGTCGCCAATTTATCCAAGTGCTTAGCAGCGGCTAACACGGTCGTCGCCAGAGCCGTCTGTTGACGACCCAATTTTTGATTGGTTTCGTTAAAGATGTCCAACAGCTCGGGATGCTCTTCAAACATATTTTTATAAAACACCGTGGTGATTGCCGTTCCATGCTCTTCAAGGACGGGAACAGTTGCGGTGACGATTTCTAAAGTCTTTGATGAAGCCATACTGTCTCTCTTATTAATACCAATTCCAAAATATCTGAGGAGCACCGTCAAACTCGTGTAGTCTACTGAATGTAGTACTTGCACGCGCTTTTTTGCTACTAAAATGGTTGAAAATGGCATAAGTTCATTACATTGATTGGTTGATTAACATATGAAAATGAAGTGCTTAAATAAGCAACGACGACTGATTTTTACAAACGATTATCAAATTCTTGTCATCAAATTTTTCGCCGAACCAGTCAAAACGCTTCTATAAGATTCATTTAAAATGAATGTTATCATATTTTGCTACTTATACCAATGCCGTATGACTGCAAAACTGATTATTTTTGACTAAAAAGCAGCCGCTATGCTGTCATAACGGCTGCTATTATCAAAAAATATGTGGATTAACAGGTTTTATAAATTAGGGCGTATCTTTATCCAAACGTCAAAACTAACGCGCTAGATAATTGGTCATCTCTTCTACCCCATGTAAGGTCATCGGATACATTTTATTGTCGAATAGTTTCTTAATTTCAACGATGGTTTGGGTATATTGCCAGTATGTTGGATCTTCAGGGTTGAGCCAAGCGACTTTATCGAAATGCGCGAGCACCCGCTTAAGCCAAACAGTACCCGCCTCATTGTTCATATATTCAACGCTGCCACCAACTGTCATCAGCTCATATGGCGACATTGACGCATCACCGACGAAGATAACGCGATATTCGCGACCGTATTTATTGAGCAGCTCAAAGGTAGGCATCGGCGCACTATGGCGACGGTTATTGTCCTTCCAGACATAGTCATACAAACAGTTATGAAAATAAAAAAACTCTAAGGTTTTAAATTCATTTCTAGCCGCTGAAAATAGCTTTTCTAAGGCTTCAACATGGACATCCATACTGCCGCCCACATCGAACAGCATCAATACTTTGACGCGATTACGACGCTCAGCTTGCATATGGATATCGAGCACGCCTTTTTTTGCCGTGCGTTTAATAGTCTCATGAATGTCTAGCTCATCGGCGCTACCAGTACGGGCAAACTGGCGCAAGTTTCGTAGTGCCATTTGAATTTGACGGGTACCAAGCTGACTGTCATCATCAAGGTTGCGGTATTTACGCTGCTCCCAGACTTTAGCCGCGCTACGTTTACGCGATTCACCGCCAACGCGCACGCCTTCTGGATGGTCACCATAGGCACCAAATGGCGATGTACCGCCTGTACCAACCCACTTACTACCGCCTTGATGCCGCTCTTTTTGCTCTTTAAGACGCTCTTCAAGCGCTTTCATTAGCTCCTCTAACGAGCCGTATTTTTTGAGCAGTCGGCGCTGCTCTTCGGTTAAGTTTTTTGGATCTAATTTTAAGTCAAGCCACTCTTTAGGAATGTCCGTTAATTTAGCCAATAGCTCATCCATATCCAGGCTGTCGACGCCTTCAAAATAATCTGCCATTGCTCGGTCAAACTTATCAAAATGGCGCTCGTCTTTGACCATACAAAGCCGAATCAGTCGGTACATATCCTCACGACTGGCAAAGGTAGACAGCTCTGGATTTTCAGGATGCGGCTGCATCATCAGCCCTTGATCTAACGCGGCATTTAGGTCAAGCAGCTCACGCGTACTGACTGGCACACCATAAGTACGTAAGGTATAGAACAATTTGATAAACATAAGAGTCGCATCGCTTATTGGCTGATATGGTGACAAGTGAAGCCGTTTTATTAGGGCGTGTCATCATTTTGAAAATAGTCTTTCGTTTAACGGCGCATTATATTAGCAAAGCGTTGCAACAAGCTCACATCGGCTTCATTTTTAAGCAGTGCGCCATATAACGGTGGAATGGATTTTTCACCACGCAAATTTTCTTCCAGCTCTGCTTGTGCCATATCATCAGCCAGTAGGAGCGTTAACCAATCAACCAGCTCAGACGTTGATGGTGGCTTTTTAAGCCCTTGAACATTGCGCAGCTTATAAAAAATATCGAGCGCATCGTTGACCAGCTTTTCTTGAATATCAGGGAAATGCACGTCAATGATTTGACGCATGGTTTCTTCTTCTGGGAAGTCAATATAATGGAAAAAACAACGACGCAAAAAGGCATCTGGCAGCTCTTTTTCATTGTTCGAGGTGATGATAACCACTGGACGCTGTGCCGCGGTAATGGTCTCACCTGTCTCATAAACATAAAAAGACATTTTATCGAGCTCATGAAGCAAGTCATTTGGGAACTCGATATCGGCTTTATCAATTTCATCAATCAGCAACACACTGCGCTCGTTACTGGTAAATGCCTCCCATAACTTACCGGGCTTGATATAGTTGCCAATCTCATACACCTTATCATCACCCAGTTGCGAGTCACGCAAGCGCGATACGGCATCGTACTCATACAACCCTTGCTCCGCTTTAGTGGTTGACTTGATGTGCCACGTAATCAGCGGCATCCCTAAGCTTTCAGCGACCTCCTCCGCCAATAATGTCTTACCGGTGCCCGGCTCGCCTTTAATCAATAATGGTTTTTGTAACGTCATCGCGGCGTTGACCGCCAACTGCAAATCGTCAGTGGCAATATAATTTTGCGTACCAGTAAAGCTTTTTTTCGTTTTATCAGTCGTGCTCATAATCAAGTCTCAGTTATTGTTATAGATTAGGGCTATCAAGAGCCAGAAAAGAATTAAAGGCAATTGATGGCAAATAAATAATCATTTAGATTAGCACAGCATGATTGATTGCCAAAATACTCATGCGTTCGCAGTTGTTGAAAAATAATAGATACCTTGAACGCCTATTGACGGTTGGTCGGCACAGTCATAAAACGTTTTTTCATAAAAAAAGACACGCATGGTGTCTTTTTTATGGTGCTTTTCATTCACAGTATTTTTATTGATAGCGTCTTTTATGTAGCTACAATAAACCCAAAGCACAGAGCCAATCATCGCTAGCGAAATTTTAATATCACTTTACTGATGGCACTTTATTAATATTACTTTACTACTTATCAAGCTTTTCCATATTAGGCTTTTTAGCTAAACTGCTGTCTTTTTTTAAGCTAACGTCTGCTTTAGAATTAGCCGCTAAAGGCGTTTTATTAGACGGTTCAGCAACAGTGGCTTGATCGGTTAAAGTCGTGCCTTCTGTCAAATAATTACCAGTCGTCAGCTGCATGGTAGATTGTGTATCTTCTGCAGTACGACTACGCGCTTTGTCTAGACTTGACTCAAAAGCACCGCGAATAAGCTGCCAAACGAAGCCTACAAACAAGCCGACCACTAACACGACGAGTATCGGCAGCATATTGGTAATCGCGCCAGCCGTGTCCTTCATCATAATCGCATAAACCACGGCGATACTAGCGGGGGCAATCACACTTGGATCGCCAAGGGCAGTACCTGGTGCCAATAACACAGCAAACAATATCATCCAACTCATACCGCCCAACGGCCGCGGCAGCATACGAGCGACCAGCAACCACAATACCAACACAATAACGGCACCACCCAGATACGCATACATCGGTAAGTCTGCGGGTGGCACGTCTTTTACCAGCTGTCCCCACCAAATAGCAATTTCGCCGAGAATATCACTAATGGCTTCCAGCGGTAAGCTGTTTATAATACCTTTTAACCAGTCCATGCGTGTGTAGTTACCTGCGTTTATAAATTGTGCAGCGCGTTTACGCGCTTAACGATAGACAATGTGCTGTTTCAACGAACCATAATATCGAATACATTATCTTCAAAAGCCCTTAAGACATAAGCACTTGAAACACGACCTTTTGCCTCGCCACGTATTTTTTGTCTTGTCACTCATATAGCCTGCTAGTTTATCACGACTTTCTACCAAAATGCATGAGCGCAAATGTGTCGTAAACTTTTTCTTGCTGGCTGTCATGCAACATAGCCAAAAGAGGCTGATTAAAAACTCGCTTCAAAAATACCCATTAATCATAAATATTGTCTTGTGCTTCACGCGCACGTAATTCCGCTTGGCGGCGCATCACATCTTGCGGAGGCATTTGTACAAAATACCCTTGCGACTGTAATTTTGCCAGTACCTCTGCTTTATCAACGCGCGCAAGTGTCGGTGTATTGGCTAAGTCCAAGTGCATCACAAATTTACTGCGCCCTAAACTGGCACGGAAATCTTTTGGTAATACGCCAAGCCAATCTTTAATCTCATCGGTATCGTCAGGATAATCAGGACGGGCAATATAGACATACATATCGTTATGTTTGGGGAATTTATAAATATCACAATGCATAATAATGACCTATCAGAAACTATCGCCATAGATTAGCATATTTTGGGTGAATATCAGTAGTCGCTTTACGTTTTGCAATAGGCATTCATGCTAAATTGACTACTGCCTACCAACCGTAAAACGCTTTACTTATCGATACGGTATTGATTATTCTCACAAAAAATCATTTTTGCCAAAATTATTCATTTTAATCGCGTAGATGACTTGTAAAAGCGCCTTGAACCTTTCATAATAAAAGCGTTTTTCAGGAGAGAGTCTTGAGCACAATATTAAGTGCGTTCATATTAATGAGCTGGCGCTGATAATTGCTACTTGACCACCGAAGGCGCATCCACCCTGCCAATCGCTCAGGTAAAAGGACTGAAAAACACATGTCACGACTGTTTCGCTGTCTACCGTCAATTGCGTAGCACACCCAAACATAAGGCATAACAAATCTGGAGAGCGGTAAGGACGGACGACACCTTACCCACCGAAGGGGAGAAAATGCGACATCATTTAATTTGGTTTTTTAAGGCTGATGCTTTTAAAAACGTGCAATGATGGTTCGTGTTGAAAATCTCAGGTTACAGGACAGATAGGGCTTTTGCTTAAACCGACGTTCAGCGTCTGTTTGGCGGATTGCGCTATTTTTCTGTGCTACCCTTGGTTGCAATGTTTGCACCTTGCAATATTGCTTCTCGCTACTATGATAAGGCACATCAGCCCTCATACTTTGATACTTGTTTTTACGACTGGTTATCGAATGCAGCTGATGTTCACATAAGGATTTGTTATGACCACTACTCAAGATAATACTGCTCAAAGCGCCAACACTTCAGCCCCTAAACGCACACCTCTTTATCAGTCTCACGTTGATAGTGACGGCAAGCTGGTGGATTTTTCTGGTTGGGAATTACCAATCCATTATGGTTCGCAAATCGAAGAGCACGAAGCGGTACGTACTGATGCTGGTATGTTTGATGTCTCGCATATGGTCGTCGCGGATGTCACAGGTAGCGATACCAAAGCATGGCTACAAAAGCTACTGGCCAATGATGTCGATAAACTCAAAACCGTCGGTAAAGCGCTATATTCTGGCATGCTCAACGAGCAAGGTGGCGTCATCGATGACTTAATCGTTTACTTGATGAACGAAGACGCTACTGAATATCGTATCGTCTCAAACGCTGCTACTCGTGATAAAGACATGGCGCAATTTGACAAAGTCGCCGAAGGTTTTGACATCAGCATCACCGAGCGTCCAGAGCTTGCGATGATTGCCGTGCAAGGACCAAACGCTGTTGAAAAACTCGCGCAAACCAAACCTAGCTGGGCAGATACTTTAGCTGGTCTTAAGCCTTTCGTTGGTGCTGATTTAACAGACATCGAAGGCACAGATTGGTTCGTCGCTCGGACTGGCTATACTGGTGAAGATGGCGTCGAAGTCATTATGCATGGTGATGATGCACCAGCGTTTTTTGAGCAATTGAAAGCCAATGGCATTAAACCTGCCGGTCTTGGCGCGCGTGATACCTTGCGTATGGAAGCTGGCATGAACCTTTATGGTCATGACATGGACGACAACGTCAGTCCTTACGAGTGCAACATGGGCTGGACACTCGCGTTAAAAGACGATCGTGATTTTGTCGGTCGTGACGCTTTAGTCAGTAAACGCCAACAAGCAAAAGATGATAACACCGCCATGAAACAAGTCGGCTTACTATTGACGACGCGCGGCGTATTGCGTGAAGGCATGACAGTCACCATCAATCAAGGCACGGACAATGAACAAACTGGCATTATCACCAGTGGTACATTCTCCCCTAGTCTAAAAAATTCAATTGCGATTGCCCGTGTGCCTGCCAGCGTATCAGATGATGATAGCGTTCAGGTCGATCTGCGCGGCAAAGGCAAGTTCGTTGATGTGCGTGTTCTTAAGCTACCGTTTGTCCGTAATGGCAAACAGCAGTTTGACTCGTAGGCATTATAAACCCTATTATTAACGTCCACTATTTTTGTTAACCATCCTCTATTACTTAGGAGAGAGACCATGAGCAATATCCCAGCAGAACTAAAATACATCGCCAGCCACGAGTGGTTACGCTTAGAAGACGACGGTACTATCACTGTTGGTATCACTGACCATGCTCAAGACCTATTGGGTGACGTGGTATTCGTTGAATTGCCAGACGTGGGCGACATCATCGCTGTTGATGACGAAATCTCTGTAGTTGAATCAGTAAAAGCGGCTTCCGACGTTTATGCGCCTATCTCAGGTGAAGTCGTTGCGATCAACGAAGCCCTAGAAGACGATCCAGAAATCATCAACTCTGACCCATATGGCGAAGGTTGGTTCTTTAGAATGAAGCCTGACAACATCGCTGACTACGAAGCATTGCTAACCGCTGATGAGTACGAAAACGAGCTGTAATAGCAGCTTCACTCTCTCGCCTAAAAGCGGTATTTTATTTAAATGCCGCTACTTATAACCTTAAAAAACACAACTTGTTATGACAGATATTGGCGCCAGCTGATATCTGTACGCTTTTTCTTAGAATGTTTATCGCTCAATTTATTGCGTCCAATCGCTATCTGATTTATTCATATCAACTACTTGTCAGGCGCTATTAAAGAGACGTACTCAATACTGCCCCAAGTTGATCACTTAATCTCCAGCATGGATTCTCATATGACCCCTGACACTGATAATCAAGCAAACGCTCAAGCAAGTTCTCAAGAAAAATTTGCCACGCCTGATAATACACCGCAGCTGCAAGCGTTTCGTGAGGTGGTTGAATCACGTCGTTCAGTCCGCCGCTTTACCGACACAAAGATACCTGATGATGTGTTAGCAGACTGTTTGCGTTTGGCCATGCTTGCGCCAAACTCTAGCAATCTACAGCCGTGGGAATTTTATGTGATTGATGATGCGGACAAGCGCAAACGCGCGGTGAAAAACTGCATGAATCAAAATGCAGCGAAAACCGCCGCGCGTTTAATCGCAGTCGTTGCGCGCACCGATGTGTGGCATGACCATGCCAAGCAAATATTGCGCGAATACCCTGATAAGCCAGTACCCAAAAAGGTCAAAGACTACTACACCAAAGTCGTTGCCATGGACTTCTTACGAGGACCTGTCAATGTGGTATCAGCGGCTAAATGGGGTGCGACTCAAGTGGTCAGACGGGTAAAAGGTCCGATTAAATCACCTTACTATACTTTTGAAGACACCAAAAACTGGGCAACCAACAATACCGCCCTTGCGGCTGAAAACCTAATGCTTGCACTACGCGCGCATGGCTTTGATAGCTGTCCGATGGGTGGTTTTGATGAGCCTGCCATGAAGCGCTTATTAAATTTAAGCGACGATCAACATATCATTATGATGATTGGTGCTGGTGAGCGCGCTGATAATGGCGTTTACAACAGCCAGTTCCGCTTTGACCAAAAGCAATTTGTTCATTACGTATAAAATCTTAAACCGTCATTAGTTATTATTACTAGTTATTTTAGCCATCCCTTTATTACTCCCTTAACCAAGGATTGTCATGACTATCTCGCAAAACCCAACGTTTGATACCTTTAAAGGTTTATTCAACGAAGCTGAATTTGTCTATCGTCATCTAGGCTCTAATGAGACCAAGCAAGCTGACCTGCTCAGTGCCGTTGGTTATCAAGACATGGCGAGCTTCATCAACGATACCGTGCCTGAGCCAGTGCGCTTGCATAAAGAGCTAGACTTGCCAGTGGCGATGAGTGAACATGCCGCGCTTGCCAAATTGCGTACCATGGCAGATGACATCACTGTTAATAAGAGCTATATCGGACAAGGCTACTCGCCAGTACGTATGCCTGCGGTCATTCAGCGTAACGTCCTTGAAAATCCAGGCTGGTACACAGCTTACACGCCTTATCAGGCAGAGATTGCCCAAGGTCGTCTAGAAGCCTTGCTAAACTTCCAGCAAGTATGTATTGATTTGACTGGTCTTGAGCTCGCTGGCGCGTCATTGCTTGATGAAGCAACCGCAGCCGCAGAAGCCATGGCAATGTCAAAGCGTGTGAGCAAAAGCAAATCAACGCAGTTTTTTGTTGATGACCGTATCTATCCACAAACCTTAGATGTTATTAATACCCGTGCCAAGTACTTTGGTTGGGAAGTGGTGGTTGGTGATTTCGAACTGGCTAAATCAGGCGATTATTTTGGTGCGCTATTCCAATATGTCGGTGTTGAAGGCGACGTAAAAGACTTAACCGACGTCATTACTGCTGTGAAGAAAAATAAAACTTATGTGAGTGTCGTCAGTGACATCATGAGCTTGGTATTATTAAAATCACCAGCAGATATGGGCGCAGACGTCGCTTTAGGTAGCACGCAGCGTTTTGGTATCCCAATGGGCTTTGGTGGTCCACATGCTGCTTACTTTGCCTTCTCTGACAAAGCCAAGCGCTCAGCGCCTGGTCGTATCATCGGCGTCTCTAAAGATTCACAAGGCAATACTGCCCTACGTATGGCACTACAAACTCGTGAGCAGCATATCCGCCGCGAAAAAGCCAACTCAAACATCTGTACCTCACAAGTATTGCTCGCCAACCTAGCCGGTATGTATGCCGTTTATCATGGTCCAGGTGGCGTGAAGCGTATTGCAACTCGTATTCACGCGTTTGCCACTGCCTTTGCTGATGTCATTAAAAATGCTAATGACAGCAATTTAAACGTGGTACATGATCAGTTCTTTGACAGCGTCGTCGTTGATTGTGGCTCAGAAAAACTGGCCACTCAAATTTTCGAAAATGCTGACAATGTAGGCTATAACTTATGGCGTCTTAGTGAAACCAAATTAAGCGTCGCGTTTAGTGAAACCAGCGATCAGCATGACTTTAATGTATTAACTCAACTGTTTGTCAGTAAAGCACATGACCTACCAGAAGACGCTCGCGTTTCTCTTGATAGTGCACACTTGCGTACCGATGCTATTTTATCGCATCCAGTATTTAACTCGCATCATACTGAACACGAAATGCTGCGTTATTTAAAATCACTTGAAGACAAAGATTTAGCAATGAACCGCAGCATGATTTCATTGGGTAGCTGTACCATGAAACTGAATGCCACCAGTGAGATGCTACCGATTACTTGGCCCGAATTTGCTAATGTGCATCCTTTTGCACCACGTGACCAAGTCACAGGCTACGTTGCCATGATTGATAGCTTGCAAGACCAGCTGAAAGCCATTACTGGTTTTGATGATGTGTCTATGCAGCCAAACTCTGGCGCTTCAGGTGAATATGCTGGTCTGCTAGCGATTCGCCGTTATCACGAATCATTGGGTGAAACTGACCGTGATGTTTGTTTAATCCCTCAGTCAGCGCACGGTACCAACCCTGCGACAGCTATGATGATGGGTATGAAAGTAATCGTGGTTAAAACTGATGACAATGGTAACGTTGACATCGATGATCTAACTGCTAAGTGTGAAGAAAACAGCGCCAATCTAGGTGCATTGATGATTACTTATCCATCGACGCATGGCGTGTTTGAAGAAGGCATCCGTAAGATCTGTGATCTTATCCATAATCATGGCGGTCAAGTTTATATGGATGGTGCCAATATGAATGCACAGGTTGGCATGATGCAACCGGCTGACGTTGGCGCTGATGTACTACACATGAACTTGCATAAAACCTTCTGCATCCCGCATGGCGGCGGCGGTCCAGGCATGGGCCCTATCGGCATGAAGTCGCATTTAGCACCCTTTATGGCCAATCATACATTGAGCCCTGTGCATAATGCGCAAAAAGACTGCTCGGCCGTATCGGCAGCCCCTTATGGTTCAGCAAGTATTTTACCAATTTCATGGATGTACATTGCCATGATGGGTCGTGATGGTCTGCTAAAAGCCACTGAGCTTGCGCTATTAAATGCTAATTATGTCGCTGCTCAATTAAAAGACCACTACCCTGTCCTTTATACGGGCAAAAATGGTCGCGTTGCTCACGAATGTATCATCGATATTCGTCCGTTGAAAGAAGAGACGGGCATCAGTGAAAGCGATATTGCTAAGCGCTTGATGGATTACGGTTTCCACTCACCAACGATGAGTTTCCCAGTTGCGGGTACCTTGATGATTGAACCAACTGAGTCTGAATCTAAAGAAGAATTAGATCGTTTCATCAGTGCCCTAAAATCTATCAAAGCCGAAGCAATGAAAGCCAAAGCTGGCGAAGAGGGTTGGACGTTAGAAGACAACCCACTGGTCAACGCACCGCATACCGCTGCGATGGTCACCAACAGCGAATGGACGCACCCATACAGCCGTGACACAGCAGCATTCCCACTGCCTTATATCCGCGCCCATAAGTTCTGGCCAAGCGTAGCACGTGTCGATGACGCTTATGGTGATAAGAACCTCATGTGTTCTTGCCCAAGTATCGAAAACTACATGTAGTTTTCAAATAAGTATGAACAGTTGATATAAAAATAAACCTCCAAGTCAACAGCTGATTTGGAGGTTTTTATTTTGTATGTACTTTATCTGACTTGTTATGCTCTTAGCATGGTTAACTCTAAATAAAACAAAATATGATCAGAATAGCCTGCTACTAATACATATTTTCCTTGCTTGCTGTGCGACTTCGTCACTGTAGATGCTACGTAAAACTTATCTCAGCAGCACTTAATTCTTTTTAAATTTAATCGACTATAGTTAGTTAAAATCATAATTGTGTCTATAAGCAAACGCTTTATAATGATCTTCTCATTTAATCTTATGTGGAATAGCTAAAATGACTCGTGCAAATAAAAATACGACAGTGTCTAATCACGAGCCCATTCAGCTTGAAGGTGTCATACTCATAGCAGGCATCATGTTTTTTGCTGCTCTAGCCACAGTTATCAGTATCTATTTTAATGACTATAAGTTAAACATCAGCTGTGAAAAAAAACGACCTGATGAAATAGCAATCTGCCAAATTGTTAAAGTAAACCTACTTGATCAGAAGACTGTATTATTTGATGACCAACCTATTACTACTGCTAATATATTAGGAGTATTCGTTTTTAACAGAAGTCCTAGCGCAGTTAGTAACAACTTCCAAAAAAAGCTGTGCAAAGCTCAATTATATGGTAGTTATGGAGAAGTAATTTGGAAAACTCAGCATTCTAATGAATGGTGGAAACAAAACTGCTTTGGATATGATGATAGTGGCGCTTTTATAGATTACTTAGAAAATCAAGAAATTGCAGAAAACAGAAAGCTGAATCACAACTACCAACTTGTTATCTATAAACATTGGGATAAGTACTTACTAAGCTTTCTAGGTTGGGCAGTGGTTTGCTCAATTATCCTTATTATATATTGCCATATAAGGTTGGGAATAGAACTCCGTAAAATGCGTCAAACTTGAGCTAGATTTAATATACATAGATTATATGAGTTATAAAGACTGGTTCTTCACGTTTTTAGCCTTCTTTTTCATATGTTACCAAAACTATTTTTACTTTGTTGGAAAATGCCATGCCACAAAAAAACTGCGTCATTCTCATCCATGGTCTGCACCAAACCGCTTGGATCATGCGACCACTGGCCAAACGCTTGCAAGCAAAAGGATTTGATACTCATCAATTCGGTTATCGTAGTATGCGTGACGGTATCAAAACCAATAGTGCCCGCCTAAATAGCTGGCTAGAAAACCATCATCACCCTGACCAACCGATAGATTTGGTCGGTCATAGTTTGGGCGGTCTGATTATTCGTGATTTTGTCACTGCATATCCGCAGTGGCAAATCGGACGCTGCGTAACGCTTGGAACACCGCATGTAGGCAGTGTATGTGCTGACTACATTTGGCGCTTGACCCCAGCTGTGGTGGGGCGCTCCTACATCGATGCGCTAGATGGAACGGTCGCACCCTTACCGGAGCATATTACCTTAGGTGTGATTGCGGGTAATCGCCCCTACGGTTTGGGTCAGCTGTTTTTACAGTATCATAATCGAAAATTGCGTCGAGCAGATAATATGCCATCAGTAGAACATCTGCTACATGATGGCACCGTATATGTAGCAGAAACCAAAATAGAAGCAGCCACGGATCATATCGTATTACCAGTGTCGCATACTGGGATGCTGGTCGATAAAACCGTGGCCGCGCAAACCAAGTACTTTTTACAACATGGACAATTCGAGCATAACAAGCTTACGTCTTGAGAAAAGCATCATCTTTTATCAATGATAGAATCTTATGGCTTATCGAACATTGATCCCCATACCCTGCTGCAACTCAGTTTTATGTTTTTTGATGACTGGAATCAGGGTGTTCATGACCCAGTCATTCCGCCAACCTTTTAAGCCCTCTGGCAATTCACTTAATTCCTTATCAAAGGCAATGACTTCATATAACTGCCCTAGCCATTTTTTACGCATCAATACACTAGCAGGAACGCCTATAGTACGTGCATGCTCATCAATCGCTTGCTGCACTGCTTTTGACAGTACTTTATTTTTTGAGCGATACGGCGGTAATAGGCAATCAGGAAATTCAGCAGGGTGCAGGTTTTTTGCTTGATTTATCACTTTTAGCAGCTCTTCGCCGTATAAGCGTAACATACTGCGGTGCATCGTGGTTTTGTGCGCAAGCTCTCGCATATTACTTGGTCTTTCAGTGATGATCTCACGTACTGCTTGTTTTTTAATCACAAACGTACGTGGCTGATTGGTCGAACGCGCCAGCTCCTCGCGCCACGTCGCAACCGCCTGCAGTATCGCCATCTGCTGTGAAGTATAACGATAATCTGCCATTGTTAGGTACATTGCGCTGTCTTCAACATGCTGAGCATCACACAAATCACTGGCATAAAGCTGGCAATCTGCCCATACATAATCGTACAAACCTTGCTTTTTTAACGCATATTCAAGACTTAAATAGAGTGCTGGCAAAAAGCGTACGTCATCAATCGCATACTGCTCTTGCTCGTCTGATAATGGACGTTGCAGCCAGTCCGACTGGCTTTGTTCTTTATCAATGTGCATGTCTAGCTGGTCGTCAAGCGCTTGTTGATAGCCCATTTGCAATTGACCCGTTAAGTAAGACAACGCAATTTGCGTATCAAATATATTGGTCAATGGCGGACAGCCAGATAATAAGTAAAAAATACCCAAATCCTCACCACAGGCATGCCAAATCGCCACATCCACTTTCATCAGCGCTTGCCACAGCTCAGCCAATTGCAGTTGCGGGGCGTCTAGCAAATAAATATGATCACCCACATTTAACTGCACCAATGCCAAGCGCGGATAATAAGTATCACGTTTGATAAACTCAGTATCTAACGCCACCCGACCACAAGTTGCCAATGCATCGATCACTTCAGCCAAACCATTTTGCTCACGCACCCACGTGACAGCAACTTCGTCGGCACTATCTAGCAGCGCATCAATATCTGGCTCTGACGGTAGATCTGCTGACTCTATTTTAGAACTGATTGATGGTGCTAATAAATCATCAGAAGCAGCAACGTTAATGTTGTCTACAAGGTTTGATTGGATGGCAGCAGTTGAAGCTGTTGGAGCATGGTTGGACACGGGCAGATACCTGCATAAATAGGAGAAAATAAAACGCTAAAGGGCGTCTCAATAAAAGTAAATAATAGAATACTAGGGCGTGTCCTCATTTTAAAAATGGTGATAAAAATGAGATAAATTGCAGTTAAACAAGGAAAATAGCGCAGATAATATCGAGATATTAGTCAGCTATTTGACGCCGTTTGGCAAGATTTAGCCATTTTTAACCCATTTAGATAACTATCGATTGAATTGAGGACACGCCCTAGTGAATCAATTATAACAATTTCATGAAATAAAATGGACAAGACTTGGTTTTTATAAAGAAGTTATAGAAAAAATGTCAGTGTGCTATAAAAATGAACGATTTTGTATCGCTTGTCCAAGGGTCATGCTATCAAGATATTCAAGCTCGCCGCCCATTGGCACACCTTGTGCCAAACGCGTGACCTTATTAACATGACGACTAACCGCTGCACTGATAAAGTGCGCGGTGGTCTGCCCTTCGACAGTCGTACCAGTCGCCAATATCAACTCTTCAACAGGCTCTTGCTTGACCCGCCAGACCAGTTGTTCAATATTCAAATCATCAGCGCTAATGCCATCAATCGGTGATAAATGACCACCTAACACAAAGTAGCGGCCACGGTAGCCTGCGGTTTGTTCGATAGCCATCACGTCTGCTGCGGTCTCAACCACACATAGCAAGGCATCATCACGGCGCGGATCTTGGCACAGCGGACAGATGTGATCATCACTGAAGCTGTGACAACGCTGGCATTCGACGATATCGCGCATCGCCTCATCAAGTGCTTGGGCGAGTGCCATGCCTTGTGGGCGTTTTTTGGTAAGCAAATGCAGTGCCATACGTTGGGCACTTTTTTGACCCACACCCGGCAAAATACGCAGCTGTTTAACCAGCTGATCAAATTTGGCTGTCAGCAAAGCATCTTCCTTTATTTAACTTAATTTATAAATCGTAGCTATGAAA
Organism: Psychrobacter sp. AOP30-A2-5; assembly: GCF_052378115.1. NCBI lineage: Bacteria > Pseudomonadati > Pseudomonadota > Gammaproteobacteria > Moraxellales > Moraxellaceae > Psychrobacter > Psychrobacter sp. AOP30-A2-5. The sequence goes on from NZ_JBQSXK010000001.1 coordinate 182,852, forward strand.
ATGGGGTCGTATCATGTCGATAACAACCCCATTTTGTCTTTAATATGTCGTGTTTGGCTTAAAAAATAATGACTTAGAACATACCTTGCATACCTGGTGGTAGACCCATGCCTGAGGTCGCGCCAGCCATGGTTTCTTCGTATAGCGCATCTGCTTGACGAACGGCGTCATTGATAGCAGCAGCGATAAGATCTTCGATCATATCTGGCTCATCTTCAAGCAAGCTTGGATCGATGGTTAAACGCTTAACCACATGGCGACCCGTCATGGTAACTTTTACCAGACCACTGCCCGCTTCAGCTTGCACTTCTTTATTCGCCAGCTCTTTTTTAGCGTTTTCAACGTTTGCTTCGACTTTCTTTTGCATCGTTTGTGCTTGTTGCATTAATGCTTGAATATTCATAGTTGCCTCTTTTGTTTTTTAATCATAAATGATTGATATTTTACTAGGGCGTGTCCTCAATTCAATTGATCATATCTAAACGGGCTAAAAATGGCTAAATTTTGCCAAACATCGTTAAATAGCTGGTTAATATCCCGATATTATCTGCGCTATTTTCCTCGTTTGACGGCAATTTATCTCATTTTTATCACCATTTTTGAAATGAGGACACGCCCTAATATAAAGTGCTAACCGTGATTATACCGCTATCTTTACAAACTGTCTAAACCACGTGCCAAATCTTTGATGATATCTTCTACATCTTCTAAACCGACCGACAAACGAATAAGGCCATCTTTGACGCCCGCTTCTACGCGCTCTTTTGCACTCAAGCGAAAATGGGTCGTTGTTGCAGGATGAGTAATGGTGGTTTTAGCATCACCTAAATTATTAGTAATAGAAACCATTTGAGTGGAATCAATGACATGCCAAGCCGCAGATTTCGAATCACGACTATTTGAATCAGTGTCATCTGAAGCCTTTACCTCAAAACCCATGATAGCACCATAACCACCTGTCATATGATGTTGACGCGTCGCCAGCTCATGAGCGGGATGATCACTCAAACCTGAGAAATGTACGGCACTAACATTGGGATGATTAACCAAAAACTCTGCCACTTGATTGGCATTTTGACAATGCGCTTGCATACGCAGTTTCAGCGTCTCTAACCCTTTGGTAAATACCCAAGCATTAAACGGACTCATACTGATACCGCCTGAACGTACCACAGTAAACGCCTCTTGCATAAGCTTATCACTGCCGACCAATGCGCCGCCAAGTACTCGACCCTGACCGTCTAGATACTTAGTTGCAGAATGAATCACCACATCTGCACCCAAATCAAGCGGACGCTGCAAAGCTGGGGTAGCAAAACAATTATCCACAACGAGTAGAATATCATTGGCTTTACACAGCTGGCTTAAATAGCCGATATCACAAATCTGTGCCAATGGATTGCTAGGGCTTTCGCAATAAATGACTTTGGTGTTTGGTTGAACGGCGTTTGCCCACGCATCATTATCGAAGCAATCAACGTAGCTGACTTCCACACCGAACTTTGCCATATAATTATTAAATAGACCAATCGATGAGCCGAATAATTGATTGGCAGCAAGCAAATGATCGCCTGCTTTCAGATATGCCAAGCACATAGTCAAAATCGCGCCCATGCCAGAGGCTGTCGCCACTGCACGCTCACCGTTTTCAAGCGCTGCTAAACGACGCTCAAAGGTACGCACACTTGGATTGGTGTGGCGTGAGTAAACGTTGCCCGTCTTGTCTCCATTAAAATGTGCCGCGGCATCTGCCGCTGAGGTATAAACGTACGAGCTGGTAGTAAAGATAGCCTCTGAGTGCTCACCCTCATCGGTACGATGTTGCCCTGCCCGTACAGCAATGGTTTGCATACCATAATCGAGATCTAAATTGAGCGCGTCACTGCGCCAGTTTGGATCTAATTTATCTACATTTTTATCATCATGGGCTTGCGACTGACTCATAAATATTCCGTTGCTTTGATTGGTATTTTGATTGATATAAAATGACTGCTTATTCTTCTGATTATCGACCGAATGCATCAGCGTTATCATATCATGTCAACTTATTCCACACAGCTGGTTTCAAGCGATGGCTAAACATTATTTTTGAATACACATCTATAGTCGGTTCAATATAATTTAGATACAAGGAAGGCAAGCGAAAGTACTACAAATAGTAGGCTAAGCGAGCCTGACACCGTATCTGGTTTATATAGGATTGACTATACCTCTTTCTTAACAATAGATGAAAGAGAGAGCATATCTAAACGATAAGTAAATAATGACTGGATAAGTCGCTGAATCTAACAAAAATAACGTATTTATAATAGGCATAGATGACGACAGCTGATAAGCTTAGCGGCGATTTAATTTTTGCCTTGGGCGATATTGTTATACGCTTCGTAATCAGTGCTATCATCGGTAAAATAAACGATGCACTAGCGCATGTCCTTCATTCAATTGATAGTCTTTTTAATGGGCTAAAAATGAGGACATGCCCTCACGCTTACTTTCTAACAAATACTTCTTTATGTAAGGCTCACTAAGGTAATTCATTTATGTCGATGTTCAGTATAGAACCAAGCAACTTATCGTTGAGTCTAACACTCGGACTAACCTTAGGTCTTAGTGGATGTCAGGTTTTGCCAAAACAGCCGCACTTACCTGAGAGCCAAGCATTATCAGCACGAGTACATGACTTATATCAACAAGAAGACAATCAAGAAACTGGACGCAGTGACACAGTAGCAACCAATGACGTTGATTTGGTAGCATCGATTAGTGAACAGAATGATATTCACCCAGATTTATCCGGCTATCACCCCATTGTAACTGGTGCCAATGCTTTTGCTTCTCGCAGTATATTAACGGACATGTCCACACGTAATATCGATGCGCAGTATTATATTTGGCATAATGACCAAGCTGGTCAGCTATTACTGAAAGATCTGTGGGAAGCGGCTGAACGCGGCATCATTGTACGTTTATTATTAGATGATTTTAATAATGATGCCACCTTCGATCAGCATTTATTACGTTTTTCCAGTCACCCGAATATTGCGGTACGAATCATCAATCCGCTGATGCACCGTAAGTTTCAAACATTAAACTACGTCACAGGTCTGCCACGTATCAATCGCCGCATGCACAATAAAAGCATGACTTTTGATAAGCAGATTACCATTATTGGGGGACGTAATATTGGCAATGAATATTTAAGCAATGACCAAAATAGTCAATTTGCGGATTTGGATGTTTTACTCATCGGTAAAGTCGTCGCAGATATTGACAACAGTTTTTCAAGCTATTGGTCATCGCCTTTGTCATTTGACATCGAAACGCTAGTGAAGCCTGACAACAGTACAGCGCCTGATTTCCTAGCGGCACTGGACAAGCTCGGTCAGGATGAAAAAGGTAGCGACAATCATTTGACGGTATATAAAGAAGCGCTAGAAGAGTCAACGATAGACAGTGACTTGGTCAACAAACGCGTGCCTTTTCGCTGGACAGACATGCAGTTTTTGAGTGATGATGTAGGCAAGCTGACCAAAACGGTACCAGCAGATACCAATTTGGTGCATCAATTGCGTACCTTATTAGGCAGCCCAACCAAAAAGCTAACCATCATTTCTTCTTATTTTGTACCCACCAAAGATGGTGTCAGTACTTTAGTGCAATTGGCTGACGCTGGTATCGAGATTAAGATTTTGACCAATTCATTTGATGCGACCGACGTGACTGCTGTGCATTCTGGCTATAGTCAATGGCGACCTAACTTGCTGCGCGCCGGTGTCAAAATCTACGAGCTAAAATCCACCGCCTCTGAGGAAAAACGCGAAAACAAGCTTTGGAAAGCTCGTAGTCAATCCTCAACCAGTTTACATGCAAAAACGTTTGCCGTTGATGACTATCAAGTGTTCATTGGCTCCTATAATGTCGACCCTCGCTCTGCCAATATCAATACAGAGATGGGTGTGATCATCAATGATGATGAGCTGGCAAAACAATTGCATGGTGCGCTGAGCGATGACCTGCTAAACCAAGCTTATGAAGTCAAACTATCAGATAATGGTAAGCTACAGTGGCATACTATGGAAGACGATAAAAAAGTGGTTTATGATTCAGAGCCACGCGTCGATATCAGCGATCATGTCTGGCTGACCATCATGTCATGGCTACCTATTGATTGGTTGCTATAGCTGCCACCATCAAAAGCACTTTAAAACCTAGTCATATTTACATAATAACAGCGCTATTGAGTGATTCTTTTGCCCAATTTTTTTAGTTTGAGCACTTTTTAGTTGGAGTGCTTTTCATTTAAGCACTTTTCATTCAAGTGCTTTTCATTCAAGTGCTTTTCATTCAAGTGCTTTTCATTCAAGTGCTTTTAACTCCGAGGCTTGTTGCCCAATAACTTTTAGCTCAAACGTCTTTATTTTTTCGACAAATCATTATTTTTCATATTGATTTGTCGTTTTTTATTATAGCCGGTTATCCAGATAATAATCGGCTTAACGAATACTATTATATGTGGATGCGTGACTTCTTATGCCTTCTCGTTCTCAATATGCACTGATGTCTGCTAAAGACAGAAACACAGTACTGTTTATCTGCTTTAGCAGTGCAGTCGCGTTTTTTGACTTTTTGATTTATTTATATTTAGCAGATATTATGGCGGCAGCTTTTTTCCCTGCTAATATCGACCCTGCTGTTACAAAGATACAAGGGCTTGGATTATTTGCCATCGGCTATTTGGCACGACCACTTGGTGGTATCATCTTTGGTCGTTATGGCGATATCAAAGGCCGAAAACCCATACTGTTAATCAGCATATTAGTGACGGCGGTCAGCTTGTTAGCGATGGCATGCTTACCTACTTATGGACAATGGGGCTTGATTGCACCAACCTTATTTATAGTATTGCGGTTGATACAAGGCATGGCATTTGGTCTTTATGTACCGCTTGCTTGGGTCTTTGTGGCAGAACATGTGCCGCGCCAATATTCGTCAGTAGCCTGTAGCTATGTTACCGCTAGTTTTTATATAGGCGTGCTATTTTCTAACGCCTTTTTTCTTTGGTTAACCAGTTCCATGACGACTGAGCAATTGGCTAATTACGGCTGGCGTTTACCGTTTTTAATCGCGGCCATTATGAGTTTATTACCATTAGTGACATGGCGTTGGATAGATGAATCACCATTTTTTCTTGAAATGAAAAACTCCAAGCCGAGTGATTATGTTGCCAAACCATTCAACCTACTCTTTAAACATTGCAAACACTCGTTATTTATCGGTATGGTTCTCACGCTTATTATTTCTAGCGTCACGACTGTTGTGGTACTACTGCTACCCGATTTGATTGAATTACGTTTTACCTTAGACAGTGATTTATTTGGATTCTCACACAGTCTGGGTATTGTGTTCATGGTTTTTGGTTGTATTTTTTATGGGATAATATCCAACCACCAAAACTTCGGTAAGATTCTGACGGTTGGCTCTATTCTTTTGATCGCTCAGATGTTTGCCTTTTTTTACCATCTGCAAGCCAGCGGTGACTACATCCTCATTATGTATGCGCTTTTAGGCTTTTGTGCTGGCATCGTTGGGATGATACCTGCCATCCTTGTACAGTTATTTCCGACCAATGTACGACTAACAGGAATGGCTTTTTGTTATAATATCGCCTACGGTATTGTTGGAGTGCTTGTGCCTTTTGGACTGGGTTATGCCACTCTGTATGTGAGTTTCTCACCAGCGCTCTACATTGCATTTATCGGTTTTATCGGCATAATAATGGGTATTTATTTTTATAATTTGCCTGAATTCAAAAAAATCGACCACATTATTTAGCTAGTAGCTGCATAAAGATTGAAATTACAAATTTAAGGTGCAATCGTATGTCTCATACATTGCACCTTGTTCATTTATTTAAGACACCAATATTATAAAATATTAAGGCTCAAAACCATGGTTGATATGACCAACAAACGTCTTTCCGTTGCACCCATGATCGACTGGACAACGACGGATTATCGTTATTTTGCTCGGCTTTTCAATCCGCATGTTTATTTGTACACCGAGATGATCAGTACGGGCGCGCTGATACATGGCAATCGAGCACGGCATCTGCGCTTTGATACGCTTGAGCATCCGCTGGTACTACAGCTGGGCGGCGCAGATATTAGCGAGATGACGCAATGTGCTGAATTTGCGCAGCAGCATGGCTATGATGAGGTCAATATCAATGTTGGTTGTCCCTCTGATCGCGTACAGCATAATAAGATTGGTGCTTGCCTCATGGCAGAGCCGCACACGGTTGCCGATTTGGTCAAACACATGCAAGCGGCGGTCGATATCCCAGTAACCGTGAAGCATCGTATTGGTATCGATGATTTTGACAGTTATGAGTTTATGGTGGATTTTGTAGAAAAAGTGGCAGCAGCAGGTTGTACACGCTTTATTGTCCATGCACGTACTGCATGGCTACAAGGGCTTAGCCCCAAGCAAAATCGAGAAATACCACCGCTACGTTATGAGGATGTCTATCGTCTCAAACAAGATTTTCCACAGCTCGATATCGAGATTAATGGCGGCATCGATACTGTTAAAGACATCGAAGCACATTTGCAGCATGTGGATGGCGTGATGATTGGTCGCGCGTTTTATCACAACCCTTACCTATTAGCAGAAACCAATAGCTTATGGAACGAATCAGCACCTAAGCGCTCAGATATTCTAGCGCAGCTGTATCCGTATATGCAGGCGCAGATTGCTAAAGGTGAAGCACTGCCAACGATGACAAGACATTATTTAGGGTTGTTTCAAGGACTGACGGGTGCGCGCAAATGGCGACAGGCTTTGAGTGGCAAACCTCAGCTAACGATCGATGATATCAAACGGGCAGCGGATGAGGTATTACTACTAAATCCTGATGCCTAAGAAAATCCATCATTATGATGACAGCTATAAAAGAGCAATAGTAATGCCGAAATAGTCATTATTTATTTAGGCGGTTTGCGCAATATATTGCCACATCGCCGCTCCATTATTCACGATATGCAATAATATCGGCAGTAACAGCGAGCCTGACTTGATACGCGCGTAGCAAAATATCAATGCCAGTACCACGATGGTACTGATTTCATAAATACCATACTGCACATGGATCACCGCAAATATCAAGCTGGTCACGACACTTGCTACGATCGCCCCTCGATGCTTTGAATAAGTTGACGAGGTAAATTGCTCTGCGATCGCTGACCATAATAGACCACGAAATATCAACTCTTCATAGATTGGCGCGACAATGACCATTGCAAATATCAATAGCCATACTGAGCTGACAGACTGATATAAAGGGTCGACGAAGAGCAGTGGCGATTTATCAAGCAAATAAGTTAATGCCTGACTGCCAATCATAAATATCAATAGCAGCCCAAGCAATCCCATACCCACCGCAAATGAGAACGGCTTTAGCGCTAAATACTGCCGACTATCGCCGCCTCTTACACGGATCACTAAAAGGCTAATAGCAATCAATAGCACGAAGCCTATGATAATAGAGAGGCTGACCACAGTGCCATCGTTACTACCAAAAAAGAAGATATCAGCCATGGTTGAATTTTTAGAAGCTGGTAATACTAGCTTGCCAGCGATATACACGCCTAGCAGCTGACTGATAAAAAATGCCATCAGCATACCAACAGTCAGTAGAAATACACCCAATCGTGAAAATAGCGGCGTGCGCTTAGGCGGCGTATTAAGATTGTATGAACCAGTAGCATTTTTTAGCATAAAGTCATTACTCAAACGGATATTTTGTCAGCTCGCATTAACATAAACAATAATGAGCATAAATAGTCATCAGCTATTATGTTGGTAATTGCTGCTCAATCAATGATAATACTTGCTGAGATACCGACTCTGGATACTCAAGTGGGAACATATGACCACCGACATGGGTCTCATAAGGAATATCCAAACGCGACTTTATTTGTTGGGGAAATCGGCGTTTTAAAAAGATACTGTCTTGACCGATAATCAAAGTAACAGGCGGCTTTGGTCCATGATTTGGTGCCAGCCAATACCAAGATGGATTGGTGCGAAAGACAGCGACCTCACTGGCTTTCGAAATCGCCAATGTCACTTTGCCATCCGCACGTTCGTGTAGCCCATGCTCGATATAGCCTTGAAAACTGCGTTCATCGAAGTTTTTGAAAAAGCCTTTGTGCCGCATCTTATCGTACGCATCTGCGCGGCTCTCCCAGACATCACGGCGATGCTTAGACACGCCAGCTGGTGACAATTTATCCATCAGGCGGTTATTCATCATCGGCAATCTATCCGCCGTCTTTGCCAAATGCCATAGCAAGCTCACTTTGCCATAAATCCAAGGCGGATCCATGAGTACCGCTTGGGCAAAGTGCTGCGGCGCACGATACAATGCCTGCAAGGTACACATCGCACCCAGCGAATGACCCACTGCCACTACTTGCGACACGCCATGCTTCTCACAGATATTTTTGACACTATCAATAATCTGCTGTGTAAGGCTGCGCCAATGATCATCGACTGGATAATCAGGCGTTGCACCCAGCATGGCAATATATTCAATGGTAAAAAATTCTGCTAACTTCTCAAAAAATGGTTGATAAACCGCACTTGGCATCCCATTAGCATGAGCAAAATGCAGGACAGGTTTGTTGGTTATTGTAGAGACAGGTAAAGCAGTAAAAGTTGGCAAATTGATTTCATCACTCATGACAAGCTCTCTTCGATTTAAGTCGCTATTTAGGGTGTTTTTTATAATCATTGAATCTCATATACAATTAAGGCTGAGCATAATCATACGCTCAGCCTCAACAATCATACACAGTAAATCTCAAACATAAAACGCTTAACGCATCTGCGCATTGCCTTCTTCTTGCGGTAAAACATCAAGACTGACACTAGAGCCAATGCCCGCACCCAATTTAACAGCAAAGCGGTCCATGAATAATTGGAACGGATCTGTTGGGCTATAATTGATGACATTACCCAGCTCTAACTGCTTTTCTAAGCTAGCGATGCTGCCTTTCTTATCGGCTAAGCCAAGCTCAATCGACTGCTCGCCTGTCCAGAATAATCCAGAGAACAGTTTATTTTGTTCAGGATTTTTGAGACGATCACCGCGACCTTCTTTCACTGCATTAATGAAATGCTTGTGGGTGTTGTCCAATACTTTTTCGACATGTTTTTCTTCATAGTCCGTTAACGGACGTGACAAACTTAAGATGTCTTTGTATTCACCAGCAGTAATCGTACGATCTTCTACGCCGACTTTATCCATCAAACCTTTGATGTTATAGCTTGGCATAATCACGCCGATAGAGCCAACCAAACTTGATGGGTTCACATAAATCTCATCCGCCGCAGAAGCAATATAATATGCGCCAGAAGCACCCATATCACCAATCACTGCATAGAGTTTTTTGTCTGGATATTCTTTACGCAAATCCATCATAGTCTGCCAAATCTCATCAGACTGTACTGGTGAGCCACCAGGTGAATTGATATCCAAGGCTACCGCCTTTGAATTGCTGTTTTCAAAAGCACGGGTCAATGCCTCATTGACATCATAAGCGTTGGCCACATCGCCACTACTAATGACACCTTGTAGCTCAACCACAGCTAAATGTGGCTTGCTCGTGTCGACACCATCTAGACCCGTTGGCGCGCTGCTGCTGCAACTACGACCAAGCGTCAGAAATATCAGTAAAATATAACCAAAGGTCAATAGTTTAAAAAAGATACTCCAGCGACGGGCGCGGCGTTGCTCGACCACACTAGCCAATAAAGTGTTTTCAAGCAATCGCCATTCTTGTCCACTCGGCTGGCTTGGCGGCGACATCGGTACTGGCTGATTTGCCGAATTGTCAGGACGTTTGTTAGGGTCTGGTGGCCAGTTGGGCATATAACTTCCTAAGTCAGAAACAGTCTAAAGCAATAAAAAGAGAAGATAGAAATACAGTCAGTAATAAGGAGCTGCTTGTCACTCCAAATACGGTCACAGTCATCTATATTCATAGGCTGCTAAGTATGGTGGTATTTCAATCATGGTTCAATAGTATAACTGGGAAATATCACTATATTGTAACATTGATTAGATAAGCAATATTTTTATGGCGTCGTATTGGTAGTATCTACTGCCGGATTGAGAGATAACGTTGCTTCTAGCATTTTATCATCATAAGTGATCATTTCAGTGATTGTTTGACGACTTATCACCTCAGCAGTTATCTGTGATGTGCTATGTCCTAGCCATGTCACATTACGAAAAGTGAGTGATTGCTCAGGTGGTTCAACTGGACATAACAATGTCCACATTTGCCAAATACGCTGATGAGTATCTGCATTTAATATCAGACGTGCCTGAGGCATATTGGCTTGATGAGTCGGTGGCTGGATACTTGATGTGAGTGTTTGCGCAGTGGCAGGTGTTGATTTGAGTGGATCAGCCGCATTATACTTTAATACCCTTATGGGCAAGCTGGCATCTATAGCCACCGTACAATCCCAAACACTCGGACTGTCTATTTTGCTCCACCCTGTCAATGCTTGTATGGACAAGTCACCATTGCCCAACTGCCATGTTTTGCCTTGTTCACAGCGTTGCACACTGATATTGGTCATGTCCTTGGGTTGGCTAGTGACTTTATAGGCTTGCTGAAATGCAGACCAACGATCAGAGCGCCCTGCTTGCCAATACTGACTAATAGGTAAACGCTGATTAAGCTGAAAAACCGTCAAAGGCAACAGCGCAGAAGCATTAGCATTAGTAGAAGCAGAAGCAGAAGCAGAAGCATTAGAAGCTAAATACTTCTTATCAGTAGTAAGCGTCTCCGTCAATCCAGCACTACTACTCTGCACAACCATACCTTCTAGTGTATCAACTGACAAGCTACCCAGCTGCTGCGCCAATGTCATCGACAGCTTATTCGCCGTTAGATTACTGGGCATCGTTCGTGCAGCATTGGGTTTGTGGTCAGATAAAAATAGCCAGCTGATGTTTTTCTTATGCGTATCTGTTGTGGATGACTGCTCATTATTGGCAACAGGATACTGTAACAAAGCAGCGCTTATATAGGGGTCACCCGTTGGTAATATATACAAGGTCGGTATCGTCGTGAGTGATTGCTGATTGGCATATACTGTCATCATTAATAAGGTTAGCGGCGGCAGTGCCAGCCAACGACTGATAAATCCTCGTGGTAGTAGCCATGGCAACATACTTAATAGTACCATCAGTAATAAGGCGACATTCACGGGGGTATAAAGCCACGCTTCTGACAATGCTGGTAATGAGGTTAACCACGTTATCAGTTCATGCAATTTCGCGACAATGGCGCTAACGAGCAGCCAAATACTATCAGCAATAGCAGGTGATAAAAGATAGCAAAGCCCTGCCAACAGATTAAGCGGCACAATCACCCAACCAAATAAACCGATAGCAAACAGATTGATGACAAGACCCCACAGCGACGCCTTGCCAAATAATAACAATGTAATAGGTAATAAAGTAATAAATAGCCAAAATTGTAATTTGAATACACGTTTGCCTATTATCCAAACACGCTTGAATGCAGTCTCTACTACACTGGCATTATGAGCAGATGCCGTTTTTGATATGACAGCTGATTGCGTATATGATGCATCATCATATTTAAGGAGTAATGCCACTGCGATAAAAGATAGCCAGTACCCTGCCTGCCATAATACGTAGGGATCAAGCCATGCCATCAACACTGCCAAGGCAAACAACACCCGCATCGTACTAACCGGCAATAATGTTAAACGTACCAAACCTATCGCGAATAACATCCATGCGGTACGAGCAGCGGGTACATCAAAACCAGTAAATAGCGCATAAATAAAAGCAGCAGCGATCATCACCCACCAGCGCACTTGCCAACGCGGTACATAACGATAAACCTTTGGCCATAGCCGATCAAAAAGCAACACCGCCGCACCCGCCAGCATAATCGCTAAAAACAATACATGTGTTCCGGAAATCGCAAGTAGATGTGAAATACCAGCCAGCTGATACAAATCCTTGGTATCGCGATTGATTAAACTGCGATCACCTGTGAGCAAACTTAAAGTGACCGCTTTTGCCTGTTGCGCTGCTGTGGTCTGTGTCGACCAATCTTGATAAAAATGCTGGCGTAATTGCCAACGCCCTTGGTTGATATAAGTCTGAAAACGCTGAAGATATGAAGAAGAGGCAAACGCTGGCTCTAATACCTCAGTATTGCTGACATTTGATGTGCCAACGGTCAATATATTAGCGACTCCATCAATATGACGACCTCGCAGCCAGCGATAACTGTCAAAACCAGATGGATTGCTCAACGCTTGCTCAGAGGTCGCCAGTGGTGCAAGCGCTAAACTCATAAACAGCTGATCGCCAGGTTGTAAGTAATTCAAGCGGTCAAATGGATTATTGTCCAAATTTTTCTTGGATGATTGTTTTGATGAATTTTTTGGATAACCATTAAGCAATACACGGTACGTGCCATCCTTACCGTTATTATTATTTAAGTTATTTTCATACAATTTATTATTGCTTAGGCTATTATTTTCATCTATTAGAAAGTTACTGGTCATAGCGTCTAAATCTTCAACCGCCAACGCCGACACCAAGGGTGATATATCACTAATGACAGCAACTTGTCGATAGCCACTGTCCGTGGCGACGTCATAAACGCTGTCACTTATTCCTTCGATGGTGACTAATGCTTGTACACGCATTGGCTCAGTGATTTCTGTTAGTTCTGCTTGCTGATGGCTAATCAGGGCTTGCAGCGCACTGCCAATGATTAATCCAATTGCCAATACAGCAACTAAAACATGAGTCAAAATACGAAAAAATAGTTTAGATTTATGTGAAGTATTATATGAAGGATTACGTGAAGAGAGACCAGCAGTATGTTGCGATAAACGGCTGGGTTTTGCAGAAGGTACATTAAACTGGGCAATAACAATCAGGATAATAGCAAAAATAATGAGGGATAAAGATAGGACGGGAGTATTCAATATATCCATTAACGATGAACTAGTGGGTATCGCCATACTATCTGCGACTGCCAAAACGCCCATCATGGCGATAATAATCAAGCTACCAATCAACCAGTACACCAGCGCTCCTTGCTTGATGAGGTGAATATTAGTTTTTTCCTAAATAAAGCCATTTATTATGATAAATAGCCACTTAATATGACGAAAATGTACCGGAATGCTAAAACACAGATTGATACTCAAACCAGCAACAACAACTGATACGTCATGCAATAGCATTTATATAACTATTACCCTATACTGACTGACATATTGCGATGATGATAATCTGATATCATTATCCTCTATATTCTCAGCTGTACACTTTATGAATAATATTACTTTATAGCAGACCATCAATGCGATTGAGCGGACTGTAGCTAACGATTACAAAAGGCGATCCTGTGCCCCAAAAACGTCTGAAAGACCTGCTTCCTACGCCAGAGAAAATCTTAGAAAGCCGCACCTTAAAACTGTTCGCACCGCATCTGGCTGATCCACGATTATGGCACTTTAATCGACATAGCTTAAATAAAGCGGTCTATATTGGGGTGCTTAGTGCATTTTTCCCATTGCCAGGGCAGATGCTGCTGGCTCTAGTTGGCTCATTAATTTTTCGTGCCAATGTTCCCATGGCACTCGGTCTGACTTGGATTACCAATCCACTCACGAGCTTGCCCATCTTTTATGCAGGCTATTATATCGGTGCCAAAATCCTTGACGTACCGATGATTAGTCTGCGGCTTATCGGCAGGATGATTGCTGATTTTAGCTTATGGGCACTGTCAGATGGTGCAAATCCATTCATTACCTATCGCGGCACGGTATCGATTGCTGCTTTTTGCATAGGCTTGACGATCTTAGCGATTGTGACCAGCATCGTTTGTGGACTGGCATTTAAGGCTGTTTGGCGCTACAAAACCGTCGTGAGCTGGCAAAAACGTCAGCAAGAACCTTCTGATAAACCGCCTAAAATCTAATATATGCTGCTGTTATCAAGTCATGGTAACCATAACGTAGCGAACCACCCTTTACTTTCAACCATTCGCTAACGATAGCAATCTAGATCACCATCTATTATCGATTTTTCTATGCTATGTCTCAATATCACCTTAAGCTGGCTATGACCTAAAAACAAAAGCCATTTTCTTTGTTGATACCAGTCACTCTGCTTCTTTATTCTTTTCTATGGCCGCAAGGATGTTGTCCGTAAGGCTAGTGTCCATCTCGAAAACTTCAACCACTTTTTCATCTTTAAGCAATGTATAGCGTTTGCCCGTTGCACTGTCTTGAGCTTTTAGATCATAATCAACGCCAGCCAAAGTAATGGCATCAAAAACGGGTGTTAATAGGTCTATTTGTGCCTGTTTATCAATTGTCTCGAATAACGTCACATCCATATAGAGTTTTAAAGGTTCATTGCCTTCTTCGGCACTGCCAAAAGCAGCGATTGGGTCGTCATCTCTATCCATCATAATAGTCCTTCTTCAATCAATTGGCGGCATTTTGCAGCCCCATTTTGCGTTTATTTTTATTAAAAACTTAGTGCCTGTTGAACATAAATTTTGTCGTTCTAGGGTATATCCTCACTTTAGTAATGATGATAAAAGCGAGACAAATTGCCGTCAAACAAGAGAAATACTACAGATCATAGTGACATTAACCAGCAGTTCAGTTCAACGACGTTTGACAAATTTTAGCCCATGTAGATATCAATTGACTTAAATCAGGACACACCCTACTACTTAATAACAATAACCATTTACGCTATTAAAAATAAAACGTTAAAAAATGCAGCGTTAAAAAACAGTTAATACTGCTCCCAATGACCATTACGTAGCAATAACTGACGATCCGCTAACGCCGCGAGATTGCGATCATGTGTCACCATTAATAGTGCGGTTTGCATGGTATTTTGCAGCTCTGATAATAATCCAAACACGCTTTGCGCATTGTCATAGTCCAAATTACCCGTTGGCTCATCTGCCAAAATAAGCGATGGCTTCGTAACCAAAGCACGGGCAATAGCCACACGCTGGCGCTCGCCGCCCGATAGCTCACCAGGTCTATGCGCCAGACGATGCTCAAGTCCGACACTTTCTAGTATTGCAATTGCTTGCTCTCTTGCTGAAGTCGTTGAGACCTCTGGTCGCATCAGTAACGGCATTGCAACGTTTTCAATGGCAGTAAATTCGGCTAATAAGTGGTGAAACTGATAAATAAATCCCAGATGCTTGTTACGCATGGCACCGCGCTCAGTTTCATTCATGCTATTTAACAATTGACCATGTAGCCAGACCTCACCGCTGGTTGGCGTATCAAGACCACCAAGTAAGTGTAGCAAAGTGCTCTTGCCTGAACCACTGGTGCCAACGATGGCGATGCGCTCGCCAGCATGGACGGTCAAATCCAAGCCAGTCAGTACTTGCGTACTAACCGCCCCTTCATCATATATCTTGTTGATATTTTTCGCCTCTAAAATGGCAGACATGGCTTTTCCTTTATTCTATTTATACTGGTATTGATGCTTTATTCAGCGCTACAAATAATTTATCAGCCTAAACTTGCATTAAAATTAATTTTACCTAACAAGCATTGGTAATAACTTAAACTGTATATAAAAACTTAAGCGGCATATAAAATCATTTATTCATAACGCAACGTCTGTGCTGGCTGAATCTTAGCCGCTCGGCGTGCTGGATAAATGGTTGCCAAAAAGCTCAGTACGAAAGACGCACCTGTAATCAATACCACATCTAGTACACGCAACTCTGATGGTAAATAATTAACAAAATACGCATCAAACAAGTTCAAATTAAAGACTTGATTAATAAAGCCTAAAATATCACTCACTGTAAGCGCAAATATCACGCCCAGTATCGTGCCAGCAATCGTACCAATCACACCGATGACCACGCCTTGCACCATAAACACTTGGGTAATCAAACGAGGAGACGCACCAAAAGTTTTTAGAATCGCAATGTCCGCTTTTTTGTCGGTAACGAGCATCACTAGACTGGAGACAATATTAAAAGCAGCCACTAGGATAATTAAAAATAACAGCAAGCCGACCATGGCTTTTTCCATTTGAATCGCGCCAAATAGGTTGCCATGCGTTTGTGTCCAATCATTAGGATACAACTGCTGAGGGGCAATAGCGGCGGCTTTTTCTGCTGCCATCGGAGCGGTAAAGATGTCATTGAGCTTCATACGCACACCCTGCGCGCCATCTGGCAGACGCAACAGTTTTGCCGCATCACCCATCGGGATGAATGCCATGAGGCTATCCACTTCTGGACTGATGGTAAAAATACCGGTCAAGGTAAAGCGCTTGAATCGTGGTATCACGCCAGCTGGTGAAGGCGATGCCTCTGGCAGCACTAGCGTCACTTTATCACCCAGTTGCAGCCCTAGAGACTGTACCATCTCTTCACCTAGCACAATATTGAACTCACCACTTTGTAAAGTATCAATACTGCCTTGAACCATATGTTCATTGATAATAGAAACATCTTTTTCGTATTCAGGATCGACACCAGTGACCATAATCCCTGCAACCTGACCGTTTGACGTCAACATCCCTTGCAATTGAATAAAAGGCGCTACAGCTGCCACTTCAGGATCTTCTTTAATTTTATCAGCCAATTGCTTCCAATCACTGATAATCTCGGTGGAAACGACCGTTGCTTGCGGGACCATACCCAAAATACGGGTTTTTAACTCCCGATCAAAACCATTCATGACTGATAGCACCGTGATCAATACGGCAACCCCAAGAGTCAAACCAATCATCGAGATCAGCGAGATAAAGGAGATAAAACCATTACTACGCTCTGCTCGGGTGTATCGTAAGCCGATAAACAACGCTAAAGGACGAAACATATTCAAACTCTTTATCTTATCTACGTGCGACTTTATATATACTATAAAACGAGCAACAGCAAATGCATCTCACACCTGCACTTGCCATAGTCACATATAAATCGAACACAAAAACAGGGTTTCAGACGAGCCAAAGACAGCCGTCAAAAGGGAGCTAGTTTGACACAATTTGGCTGATATGTGCCAGTCATTAGCAAAAACTGGGCGTATTTTTTAATAAAAAACTGGCTTTTGTTACTATTTTTTATGAGGGGCTTGCTATTACTTGCGTCAATACCTATATATTGTATGCTAAGGACAATTGTCATTAACCATTCATTGTGGTTTGTTGACCCTTTACTGATGACAACGTTGCCAACTATCATAAATCTATCGTGTTAAATAGAGCCTTATGATAGCCAGCAATAGCCGTTTCAGGTCCAAACCTCACGCTGACTAATTTTGAGTATCTTCATGACCATTAATTATCAATATAAAAACGTCCAATCTCCCACCAAGATCACCATGACTGATGAGCAATCTGCAGGTCACGCCGATCATTGGAGTATTCTGACCGATGACATGAGTCATGACGTGCCAGAATGGCTACAAAAAATGATCGAAAAGGCGGCCATGCCTAAAGGTCTCAATAGCAATGTCAGCGCTCAAGACAGCTGCCTATTGCTGTCTGAAAACCAGCCTTGTCATATCAATCAAGTATTGGCCATGAAAAATGGTAAGCCTGAATGCTTTATCAATGCTTATCCTTGTGTCGATAGCCCGTATGGACTCAATTGTAAGATTGAGCGCATCATTGCCAATGACAATTCACACGATGCTGTATTACGCTTGCGTACCGCTGATGGCAGTATTATTTACGCCTTTGACCAGCTCTACACCACCAATCGCCATTTATATCAGCGAGACACGTCTTACTTTGTAAACTTTAGCGCTTGGGCACATGAGATTAAGCTAAGTGAGCAAAACGAAGTCATCATGGTTGAAGATCAAGAAGCGATCCGCTACCACCGTGCATTTAACGACATCGTTGCCGCCAATGATGGAAAAATACCCGATGATCTGCAAGAGCAAATCAAAGAATGGAAACCAGAGACCAAAGCGCAAATGGCGCCAGTTGAGATCAACTTGGGTCACATGTGTGCCTATCTATTCGGTGATACTTTGGGACAAGAAGATGAAGCATGGTGCCAAGGTCAGGTGCTCGGCAAGCAAGAAACAACATTTAATGATAAATCCATTATCCTGTTTGATGTCGTGATACTACGCGAACAAGATGCCGATCCTTTCGTGATTCGTATCGGCGCGCTCAACACGCCAGAGACCGCTTCTATTAAAGTGCTTGACTACGTACAAGCGAACGTTTGGCTACAAGCTGCCATCTATAAAGAAAACCAGCAAAGTGCGGCGCAGCAATCAAAAGCCAGTTAACTACTTTACGAGTCATCCGCTACTTTTGATAATGACAATTAAATGTATCATCAAATAAAAAGCCCCTAATAAGCATTAGGGGCTTTTTGTCTTCTTACCATCGTCAGGATAAAACCCTGCAACTATAGAATTAAGCCATGGTCGTCATTGACTTGATACGAGTATATAGCTCTTTTTGTTCAGCACTTGGGCGTGCCGTTTGTACTGCCATCAGTTGTGACATATCGCCTTCAACGCGAATTTTACCACCCATAAAGGCACCCATAATTTCATTGGTATCGAAATCAGTGATGATTGATTGCAAGATACTGCGGTCAAGCAACAAGGTAGTTGTCGCGGCGTCATTCAAGCCGCGATGCAATAGACCGTTTGCAAAGTTCGCTTCGATGTCTTGCTCAGTGTCAGATACTTTTAGATTGACGATCATATTCGCCAGTGCTGGCGGCAAATTTAGCTCGCCTGCCTCATTACCCATTTGCTCAACTTGCTCAAACCACTCATCTGTCAAAAAAACTGCCATGTTATTGTCCTTAATTGATGTTATTTCAGGCTACCGTTGTTTGGCTCACTCGCCTGACTGGATATCAAGTGATAAAATAGTTGCTCATAATAGCAGTATAAAAACTGCTATCATCACTTATATTTAGCCTCATTATAAGGGTCGACTTGATGATAAGTAAAACTTATTTAGAGTGCTCATGCGGCCATTGTTACAAAAATACTGCTGGTCATGATATCTAAGCGCAGTAATTACTGTCCCTCTATCACCAAAATGTATTTCTAGAATCGTGATAAAATTGGGTATAAAATAGACAAATTGCATAGCTATAATAAGTTGCTTGCTAAGATTTTTACCAAAGAGTTTGTATTTTGCCGCATAGTTCTGATGATATTTGATTAGGATTGCGTTACAATACCCTTAAACAGAGTCGGGAGTTTTAACTAAACATTACGCAAACATGTTTTTTTGTCAGCCGCCGCTAGCATACGTCTATGGTCAGTACATTTTTATGGCCCTATGAATATTGGTATCTATCTTCATTAGTACAGCATTTTTGGTAATAATTAAGATAAATACTTCACCTCTTTAGATGTTTGATGCTCAAAAACGGCGCATCTTCTTATTCACCTTAATGATTTATTAACAATCCTACTATCGACCAGCTGTGAGTGTCGTGCGTTTAAAACGCCTTTATGCCTCAATACCAGCTGATATAAAGCGAAAGCTTAGATTGATAGTTAATAATATTATGGTGATAAGCGAGCCAAAAAACAGCATGTACCGCGATTCTATTTTTATCTGACTATTACTTTTATGATGCAGATAGCGCGGAGAGTTAGTTAATTCTGTTGATAATTCGGGCTGTAAAGGAATCATCCAATGAGTTTACAAAACACAGCAGTCGCCCCAGTTGACCGTGAGTACGAAATTACTATCGTAAGATTCTTTACGATAATGGCCGTGGTATGGGGCATCGTCGGCATGAGTATTGGTGTGTTCATTGCTTCACAGTTAGCATGGCCATCACTTAACTTTGACATTCCATGGCTGACATTTAGTCGTTTAAGACCGCTACATACCAATGCGGTCATTTTTGCGTTCGGTGGCTCTGCCCTGTTCGCAACGTCTTACTATATTGTTCAGCGTACCTGTAAGACAAGGTTATTTGCTCCTTATTTAGCTTGGTTTACCTTTTGGGGTTGGCAAGCCGTTATCGTATCAGCGGTTATTACCCTACCTTTAGGTTTAACATCGACCAAGGAATACGCTGAGCTTGAGTGGCCAATCGATATTTTGATTGCCTTGGTATGGATCTCTTATGCCATTGTTTTCTTCGGTACGCTCATCAAACGTAAAACCTCACATATTTATGTGGCTAACTGGTTCTTTGCAGCATTTATTATTACGATTGCATTACTGCATATCGTAAACAGCATGGCGATTCCTGTTAGCGCATTTAAGTCTTACTCGTTATTTGGCGGTGCGACTGATGCGATGGTGCAGTGGTGGTACGGACATAACGCGGTAGGTTTTTATCTAACGGCAGCTTTCTTAGGAATGATGTATTACTTCGTTCCAGTACAGATTGGTCGTCCTATTTATTCTTACCGTTTGTCTATCGTTCACTTTTGGGCACTTATTGCGTCATATATGTGGGCTGGTGGTCACCATTTGCATTATTCAGCGCTTCCAGATTGGACGCAGTCTCTAGCAATGGTATTCTCAATCATCCTGTTTGCGCCATCTTGGGGTGGTATGATTAACGGCGTGCTAACACTATCAGGTAGTTGGGATAAGTTACGTACCGATCCGATCATTCGCTTTATGATTGTTGCGTTGTCGTTCTATGCGATGTCGACCTTTGAAGGTCCAATGATGTCGATTAAGACAGTGAATGCGTTATCGCATAACACAGATTGGACAGTCGGTCATGTACACTCAGGTGCACTTGGTTGGGTAGGTATGATTACCATTGGTTCGCTATATGTACTGTTACCACGTATTTATAACAAACCTAAGATGTATTCTATCAGCTTAATCACCACGCATTTTTGGTTGGCGACAGCGGGTACTATTTTCTATATCGTATCTATGTGGATTTCAGGTATTGGCCAAGGCATGATGTGGCTAGCTACTAATCCAGACGGTACATTGGTATATAGCTTCGTTGATACAGTTGAGTTCTCACATTTCCCATATATTGGTCGTGCTTTTGGTGGCTTCTTGTATGTATCGGGTATGTTTGTGATGGCATATAACGTTTATAAAACACTTAAAATGCCAGAAGGTAAGCCTGTCGATATCGCAGATCCTACTGATCATGAACCTAGTGTTGATAAACCTTCAGCAGCTAACGTATAAGGAGCGATCATGTCTGGTACACCGCATGAAATTATTGAAAAAAATACAGGCTTGTTGGTTATCGGTATCGTTATTGCTATTAGCTTTGCAACGCTAGTTGAAATCGTACCATTGATATATGACAACAAGGGTCCTGAAGAAGGTGGGGTGAATGCTCCCCTGCCCTCTATGGAGCCATGGACTGCACTAGAATTTGAGGGTCGTGACATCTATATTCGTGAAGGTTGTCACGTTTGTCATACTCAGATGATTCGTCCACTACGTGCTGAAGTTGAACGTTATGGACCCTACTCACGTGCTGCTGAATCTACGTGGGATCACCCATTCTTATGGGGTTCAAAACGTACTGGACCTGATCTAGCACGTGTTGGCGGTCGTTATTCTGAAGACTGGCAAAAGCAGCATTTAATTGCGCCACGTTCACTAGTACCTGAATCAGTAATGCCTGGTTTCCCGTGGCTTGCTACCAACGAAGTGAATGGTGAAAACGTTCAAACTAAAATGCGTCTATTCCGTGATCGCTTTGGTGTACCTTACACTGAAGAAGATATCGAAGGAGCACCAGATGCTGTACTTGGTGCCACTGAACTTGATGCTTTGGTTGCTTATCTACAGCAACTGGGCACCGCGATGGAAGGACAGCGCTAATGGGTATTGGTGAATTACAAACAATTGCGACCGTTTCTGCCTTTGTTGCCTTCGTAGGTGTTGCATGGTGGGCGTATTCGCCAAAAAACAAAAAACGCTTCGAAGAAGATGCACAACTTGCGCTTGATGACGAGGATATAAAATCTCTGTCTGAAGAGCAGCGCAATAAGGATAAACGATGACATTTTTTTGGAGTTCTTGGATTACCATACTAAGTATCATGTGTTGGGCTGCTATCCTCGGTGTCTTACTAATGGTATTGAAGTACAAGCCAGAACTAGAAGATGACGGTACAACAGGCCACGCTTATGATGGTATCAAAGAGTACGACAAGCCATTACCTAAATGGTGGCTCGTAATATTTTTTGGCTCTATCGCTTGGGGTGTTGCCTATTGGGTATTTTTCCCAGGTATTTTCCCATCAAAATGGGAAGGTATTGCCACTGTAGAAGTCGATGGCGAAACGGTACCGTGGACCTCTAAGAACGAGCTATATAGCGAGCTTGAGAGTAATAACAAAGTATTTACGGATAACTTTGAGAAAAATATTTTAGCAAAAGCGGATGCTAGTGGTGCGACAGAGACCTTAGCGGCACTTGCTGAGTTACAAGCAACGATGCGCCGCAGTGAAACACCACCAGCAGATCTGCAAGCTCAAATTGATGAGAAAACTGCAGAACTATCACCTTATGTAGAAAAGCTTTCAGAAAACCCGAATGCTTTAAAAGTTGGTAGTCGTTTGTTCTTACAGAACTGTGCGGTCTGTCATGGCTCTAACGCCAAAGGTGCGGTAGGCTATCCAAATCTAACTGACAATGACTGGTTATATGGCGGAGAAGCGTCAAACATTTTGACCACGCTACATAAAGGTCGAGTTGGTGGTATGGCTGCATGGCGTGATCAAATCGGTGAAGATGGGGTACGTGCGGTATCTGAATACGTGCTATCAATATCTGGCAACCAACCTGGTTACGAGCTTGATAAAGCTCAAGTCGCTCAAGGTGAGGCAATCTTTAATGAGCCGACTAACTGTGTACTTTGTCATGGTGCAGACGCCAAAGGTATGACTTCTACTGGCGCGCCAAACTTGACAGATGACATTTGGTTATATGGTGGTGATCGTGAGACCATCCGCGAAACCTTACGTTATGGTCGTGCTGGTGTGATGCCTGAGTGGGAAACCAAACTGGGTAATGAGCGTATTATGCTGCTTGCAGCTTATGTTTACTCATTATCAGACAAAACTCCTCAACCTGCTGCTAAAGCACCAACCGCTACTCAAGTAGCAACCACTGTAGAAACGACGGCTAACTAATACTTAAAGATGGTTGTCATAGCATCAGTGGATAAGATTTGATAAAGGGAGAACTGTTATTGCAGTTCTCCTTTTTTTATAAATTCTTTGATGAGAGTTTATTAACTGCTACCGCATTATCAAAATTTGAGTAGTAAATGAAATGCGGTTTAATACTGCATATAGCACGATCAATATATCGATCATTATGCTGATATATTGATTGGTTTTTAAGATTATTACCCCATTTATAATAGGGAGAATGCTAAAATGACAGTACCTAAAAACCACTTATTAGTGGCGAATTTAGAAGATAGTCACCCATTCTCATTAAGCTATTTGCAATCGATCATTTGGTAGATGGGTTAAAATATTTTTCTGTTCAATATTTTATCCGCTACTTACTGACATTGATAACATCACACACTCATACATCTGATGATTAAAGATGTTTGTTCATCATGCCAGCAAACTGATTCTTTTTTAAAAGAGGCACGTTTATGTCAGCACCACAACCCAATAAAATCCCTGTACAGCAAATTGACCTTGATGCGACCAAGCATCGAGTTCACCCTAGGTTTGTCACCGGTTTTTATCAAAACATTCGTGTCGTCACGATGTATGCGCTTTTAACCGCTTTTCTGCTTTTGCCGTGGTTACGTTATAATGGTAGGCAAGCAATATGGCTTGATGTTCCCTCGCAGCATTACTATATTTTTGGCATGACTTTTTTGACCCAAGATTTTTACTTCATTGCCGCCTTTGCGATTATTGCCGCATTCACTTTATTCATGGTGACTGTGTATGCGGGGCGTGTTTGGTGTGGCTATGCCTGCCCTCAGACGATCTGGACACATCTTTATCAATATGTTGAAAAATGGGTGATTGGCGATCGCAACAAGCGTATCAAGTTTGACAAAGAACCGATGAGCGCCAAAAAAGCTTTTAAACGTTCTTTGATATATTTTATTTGGTTAGTATTTTCAGTGATTACCGCGGCAACTTTTGTCAGTTATGTCGCTGGAACAGATTATTTATATCAGAGCTGGCAAACCATTGGTTTTATTCCTATTCCTGATTGGCCAACATGGGTATGGGTATCAATGTTTATCTTTACCTTTGCCACTTATGCCAATGCGGGCTACATGCGTGAGCAGATGTGCGTACAGATCTGTCCTTATGGTCGTTTTCAGAGCGTTATGTTTGATAAAGATACGTTAGTTGTGTCTTATGATTATGAACGTGGCGAACCTCGCGGGGCACGTAAAAAAGGCACCCATCCTGAACATTTAGGGGATTGTATCGAATGTACCATGTGCGTACAGGTTTGTCCGACTGGGATTGATATTCGAGATGGCTTGCAAGTTGGTTGCATCCAATGTGCTGCTTGTATTGACGCTTGTAATGAAATTATGGATAAAGTCGGGTATCCACGTGGACTCATTCGTTATACGACAGAACGACAGTTGTCAGAAAAAGAAAATACCCGCGTCATCAGTCCACGTCTATTTGCTTATTTAGCCGTTATTACTATTTTATGTGGTGGCGTTATTTATGCATTGACGGACCGTGTACCGTTAGAGATTGATATTCGCCGTGACCGTAATCAGTTGTCTTCAGTGAATAATCAAGGCATGATTGAAAACAGCTATATCGTCAAGCTGACTAATAAAACACAAGAGCCGCATACCTATACAATAACCCTTGCTCCACAAGAAGGTTTGAGCTTGGCGCTGCGATTCAACGATGTACCATTAGAAGCAGGTGAAAGCTTTGATATGCCTGTGAGTATTTATGGCGATCCTAAGGTCATCGATTTTGAACAAACATCAGTGACCCTAAATGTGACCAGTGAAGATGGTCAGTATAAAGTCAGTAAACAAAACGTATTTACTACTCAAGGGCAGTAGGTTTTTATGAGCGATTGATAGCTTAGCTAGGGCGCGTCCTCATTTTAAAAGTGGTAATAGAAATGCAATAAATGGCAGCCAAACTGGGAAAATAGTATAGATAATATCGTACTATTAACCAGCTGTTTGATATAGTTTGGCAAAATTTAACCATTTTTAATCCATTTAGGTGCTTTCATTCAGACTGAGGATGCGCCCTAGTATATAATTCTATATTTCACCTGTGAGTCAGTGGCTAGCAGGTGGACGATTTATCATTAAACTGGCAGCTGTTTCGCTGTCAGCTTATCCATTGATACAGTGTATAGATATCTGATAAGCAGATATCTGATTAATAGGTATTTTATGTCTACTCCAGCATCAAATTTTAAGCATCAAGATACTCAGCCATGGTATAAGAATTACATGGTGGTTATTTTTGTTATTGGCATGCCAGCATTTGTCGTAGTGGCCTGTATCTTTTTTGTTTATTACTCTTATCAAATTCGGGATAGCGTGGTACGTGACGACTGGTATATGGATGGTAAGACGCTTTATCATGATGTGTCACGTGACAAGCTGACTTATGACTTAGATTTGCACGGCGAAATGCAGTTTGCAGATAATGGTGATGTTGTATTCTATCTAAATTATCCTGAACAGAGTCTACAATCAGGTAAACTGCTGAATGGCAATCCTCTGGCTTATCCTGAAAAACTAGAGCTGTCTATCTCACATGCAACCGATATCAAAAAAGATCACGATGTCGTACTTCAACATGTCGAGGGCAATAAATACAGTGCGCAGGTAGATATAGATCCTTTAAAAGCAAAATATTATCTACAAGTAAGTAGTGATGGTAAAGATGACTGGCGTATGCAAGATGTGGCGAAATTACCACGTTCAAAAGTTAGCTTTGACCCATTACCTGTTTTTGCAGAAAGTTGATTTTACCAATCTTGCTATTATAAGCATGATTAATAACTGATTTATTAACACATAAAAAAACCAGCCATTTATCAATAATGAGCTGGTTTTTTACACTAACGGTTTATGCTATTTTTTATAAATGTCATTTAACAATATCGAATAAGCGAATCGTTAAATAACAGGATTTATTGTTGGAATTTTCTGATTCGTATGCTTATTTTCTGCTGAATTATCAGACTCTGTCGAAAGCAGCTTACTATCGAACTTCGGATTGAACGCTTGAGTTTTTGGCGATACAGGTAAGCCAATTTCAGCCAAGCTCTCGGTCTGCCCAGCTTGGATGTTATCCCCTTCAAACAAACGCTCATTGTCATCACGATCAAGACTTAACTGCTCAAAATCAAACAATTCACGGTCTGCTAGTTGCGACGGTGCGACGTTTTGCATGGCTTTAAAAATAGAGGCCAAACGCTGCGGATGAGCATTATCCCATTCCCGCAACATATCGTTGATAATGGCTCTTTGTAAGTTGGTTTGGCTGCCACATAAGTTACATGGAATAATTGGAAATTCTTTTAAGCGAGCATATTCGATGATGTCTTTTTCTTCGACATAAGCCAATGGACGAATAAGTAGGTTTTGCTTGTCATCACTGAGCAATTTCGGTGGCATCGATTTAAGAGTGCCGCCATGGAATAAATTCAAAAAGAAAGTCGCCAACATATCATCGCGATGATGACCCAGCGCAATTTTGGTTGCGCCAATCTGCTTAGCAAAACCGTATAACGAGCCGCGGCGCAGACGTGAACACGCCGAGCAATAAGTTTTGCCTTCTGGCACCACGCTCTTAACGATACTATAAGTGTCTTTTTCTAAGATATAGTGAGCAATGCCCTGCTCGTTCAAATACGCTGGCAAAATATCCTCAGGGTAACCGGGCTGCTTTTGATCGAGATTGACCGCGACGATATCAAAGTTAATCGGCGCGATACGCTTGAGTAATAGTAAAATATCCAGCAAGGTATAGCTGTCTTTGCCACCTGAAACACAGACCATCACCACATCGCCGTCTTCGATCATATTAAAATCACGAATCGCCCAAGAAACTTGTCTACGCAGTTTCTTTTGTAGTTTACGGAACTCTGCTGATTCAGTAGACGCTGACGGTGCAGCGGCGATACTGTCTTCATTTGTATGATCGTCAGCAATATCCTCATATTCCATGCTATCACCATCAGTGTCCCAAGTATGATTATCCAAACCTGTATCAGCTGACATATCATCGATTTCAGGCGTAATTTGTGGCGTAAACAAGGTTGCTGCGGTCATAAGTTACTCAATATCTTTACAAGGGAATTTTGCTAAAAAATGGAAGGATAAAGCCTTTAGCAAGGAAGTAATAGCACAGTGGCTCTAAAAGCAGCGATTATAACAAAATTTGCTAACAGATTGAAAAGATGAGATTAAACTATCAGATTAAATATTCAGTCTTTTTTATGGCTTAGCTCAGGGCATGGTGAACATTCGACCATAACACTGCTGATAGCTCCACACTTTTATAAATAAACTTCTCTTTTGAGCTGATTAAGGTTTCATATCGTATTTATAATGGCTTCGTGGTTCTGTAGTGAGCGTATTTTTGCTAAAATAGGCGTTTTTCGCAAACCCATTTCGCAAACCAATAATAGATACCACTATGACTAATGTTACTTCGCAAAGTACCTCTAATAATCAAGCCTTCGATACTGACTTAAATGCTCTGCATAAAAGCCAAAATGCCGTTGTGCTGCTGTCAGGCGGGCTTGATTCGGTGACTTGTTTGTATTGGGCCAAGGCACGTTATGCGTCGGTGACTGCGGTCAGTTTTAATTATGGTCAACGCCACAATAGTGAGCTGGTCGCGGCAAAAGCCATCGCTGAGACTGCCGAGGTCAATCATAGAATCATTGATATTGATATCGCTCAGCTTGGTGGCTCTTCGCTGACAGATCACAGTATGATTGTTCCTGATGGCGATACGGATAAGTTCCCCAATAAAAAGCGTGATGAGATCGATAACGACGCTATTCCCAACACCTATGTGCCTGCGCGTAATACGATATTTTTGTCTTATGCGCTAGCCGTTGCTGAAGTGACCGATGCCAATCATATCGTCATTGGCGTCAGCTCAGTCGATTACTCAGGCTACCCTGACTGTCGTCCAGAGTATATTGCCGCCTTCGAGCATATGGCCAATCTTGCCACCAAAGCGGGCGTTACCGGTCATCACTTATCCATTCAAACACCATTACAGCAACTGTCAAAAGCAAAAACCATTGAGCTTGGATTGTCATTGGGCGTCGATTATGGGCAAACCATATCTTGCTACCAAGCCGATGCACAAGGTCTTGCTTGCGGTGTATGTGACAGCTGTGCCCTACGCCGTCAAGGATTTGCTCAGGCGGGCATCACTGACCCAACCCATTATCAATCTTAGTTAATGATGGGATTGCACTTGCATGAAAGCGTGATAGCAATCAACATTAGCGAAACATTCGCTTGCATTAACACAGCACGCCGCCGTTGTATTTTAACTCACATACTTGTTATGGTATGAGCGATTGCATTTATCACAAGATATAAGTAACCACATTAATCAACGAACTATGAGTACTTTTGCTTTACTTTGAGTACAAAATTTAGAAAATTGATGTTACCCGTAAGAGGATATTTATGAAGTTGTTGCCATTATTACCCCTAGCTTTAGCTGCCATTTTTGTGATGCCACAAGCAAACGCTGCCGATATTAAGCAAAATAACATCAATACCTGCGTTAATGGTGCGGTCAAATATAAAGTCGCTGACAAAGGCGATGCGACCAAACTATGCAATTGCACTATTGGTGTGCGTAGCAACATGACCATCGGTCAGATGTGGGAAATTGAGAGCTATGCCCAAGACAAAAAAGATCCGTCTGGACTGCCTTACGTCAAAAAAATGCAAAAAGATTTGCAGCAATGCACTGTTGGCTTAGATTTAAAACAGCCACAAAAACCAGCATAATACACACCTCGTTTGATATACAAAAGACTGGCTATTGCCAGTCTTTTTTGTTGTCAATACAGGCGCAAAGTGTAAAACTGATTATGAATCGCTGCTAATCTGCTTATAATAAGCACACAGCATAGATTATCAATCGACGTAAGCACTGACGTAAATACTGATATAAACAAAAATGAATAAGGATTTTATAATGGCAAAACCAACCACAGAAAACCTAACCTTACCTGACTTTCCAGTGACGATAGTACGCAAGCTTGCTGGCAACTTTATCCATGATGAAATCAATCTCCAAGAGATGATTGCCAATACTGATAAAGGGCTTATTCTGTACTTTTATCCAAAAGACAGTACGCCAGGCTGCACCACTCAAGCAACCGAATTTACTGCTCACCTCCATGAGTTTGATGATTTAGGCTATGACATTATCGGCGTCTCACGTGATAGTGATGAATCTCACGAGAAATTCATCACCAAATATGATTTAAACATTGCCCTTATCAGCGATACTGATGAAAAACTATGCCAATACTTTGACGTTATTAAAGAAAAAAATATGTACGGCAAAATAACGTTAGGGCTGGT
The DNA here is from genome assembly GCF_052378115.1 of Psychrobacter sp. AOP30-A2-5. NCBI lineage: Bacteria > Pseudomonadati > Pseudomonadota > Gammaproteobacteria > Moraxellales > Moraxellaceae > Psychrobacter > Psychrobacter sp. AOP30-A2-5. The sequence goes on from NZ_JBQSXK010000001.1 coordinate 212,487, forward strand.
CCGTTCAGCGTTCGTTTTTAACAAAGATGGCACGCTCACTCATGCTCAGCGAAATTTACGTGCCAAAGGCTACACTGAACGTTTGCTTGAAACCTTAGCACCTTAACCAATAAAGCCAAGAATCATAAAAAAGCATTTTAAAATAGACGCTAATAATCATTACGATAAACGCTGGATATCAGAGGCTAAAAATAGTTTTTTAATAATTTTTTGGAGCAACCTCTTATCAGAGGAATCTCTTAAAAAAATCATCTAAAAAACAGCCCTGAATAATAAACATCTTATAACTTGAGAATCATATGAATAAACAATCCGATACTACAGCGGATAACACAGCATCCAAAGCTACTCGCCAAGTATCTGTTGCCGTTATCGGTGCAGGTACTGCTGGGCAAAATGCTTTTCGTCAAGCCAGTAAAACCCATGATGATGTTGTTATTATTAATGACGGATTCTGGACGACCACTTGTATTGCGGTCGGCTGTATGCCAAGCAAACTATTGATTGCCGCCGCTGATCGCGCGTATGAAGCCAATCACTCTGCTGAATTTGGCGTCCATGCCACTGTCCAGATAGATGGCAAGCAAGTCATGCAACGCGTTCGGGACGAGCGTGCTCATTTTGCTAGCTACATCAAAACTCAAGTAGATAGCTGGCCTGATCACAAAAAAATCTCAGGACGCGCTCATATTAATCACCGAGGATTCATTGAAGTCAATGATGCGCTGATTGCCGCTGACAAAATCATCATCGCCACGGGCAGCTCTCCATTTATCCCAGATGGCTGGGCAGATAAGCTTGGTGACGCCATGCTCACCTCTGATACGATATTTGAGCTCACAAATTTACCGAAAACAATGGCCGTTGTCGGTACAGGTGCTATCGGACTAGAGCTTGCGCAAGCCTTTAAACGCTTAGGCGTAGAAGTAACTTTGTTTAATCGTTTCAAACGTGTTGCAGGTCTCAAAGACGATGATATCAATAACAAAGCTATCGATTGCTTAAGCCGCGAATTGACCATGCATTTGGGTAGCAAAATCAACGATGTCGGCGTGCAAACAGCCACGGATAATGACCATTCAGCCGCGTTCATTGATTATGAAGACAGTGCTGGAGAGTTGCAACAATGGCAAGGTGAGTATGTACTGGTTGCGACTGGTCGCCGCAATAATATCAAACCGCTGGGAGTTGAGCATTTAGGCGTTGAGCTTGACGACAAAGATCGTCCAAAGCACTTGAATAAAAAAACAGGTCAGATTGGTGATTTAGATGTCTATATCGTTGGTGATGCCAACGCCAATCTCCCACTATTGCATGTGGCCAGCGATGAAGGCTATAGCGCTGGAAGTATGGTCTGCGAGAATGAAGACGCCGCTCATATTCGCCCGCCCGCCACGCCCTTCTCGATTGTGTTTTGCTCACCGCAAATCGTTAACGTCGGCATGTCTCTACCAGACATTCAGCAGGATACAAGCTTAGAATATGTCATCGGTAGCGTCAGCTTCGACAATCAAGGACGTAGTCGCGTGATGGGCGTCAACTGTGGTCTACTACATATCTATGGCTGTAAAAAAACTGATAGAATCTTAGGCGCTAGTATGGTGGGTCCTGATGCCGAGTATATTGGACACATTTTAGCGGCAGCGATTACCAATGATTTGAGTGTTAAGGCCATGCTCGATACGCCTTTTTATCATCCTACGATATTAGAAGGCTTACGTACCGCGTTACGCGATGTTCAACACAAAATGGCAATACCTTATCAGTACCAAGACACACAGGAAGATAGCTTTTAAGCATCAGCTCAGCTACACTTTCAAAACAAGGATGTGTCGTATTAATCATCACTCATGTTGTGTTTGGTAGCACTGACGACTTGAGGTACTTTAAAAACTCTGCATGGACCAAAAAATGGCAATCGCTAGTATTACTGATTTTTTTAAAGAGATTGTTCGTGACCTGCATACTAGCCTCTACCTTGCGCTTGGCGGCTCTGTCGATGAAGAGTCACTTGATTGGTCGTCTCAAGCGGTAGAGCTCGCTAGTACTGCCATCAAAATCCTAATACTGCTGGCAGTGTTGGGATTTTTTTATTGGCTTGCCATTTACATCCTTAAGCAAAGTAGGACAAAAATCCGCCTGAATGAGCGCCGTACTAAGATTGTCCGTTCAGTCTTGCGTTATATCTGGATAGTTGCCAGCCTGATTGCCATTATGAGTCAGATTTATTTTGAACCAGAGACTATCAAAGCTACTGCAAAAGCCAGTACATGGGCGGGGATTTATTATGTACTTTGGGCGTCATCTGGACAGATTATCCATAGGGTGTTACAGCATTATGGTCTCAATGCTTCTATAGAGCAGCTGCTTCAAAATATCTTGTCAGTGCTGCTATTGGTACTCGGACTTGCCAGCGTCATGGCGCAATTTGGTTTCGATATCGTCTCATTGGTCGCAGGTTTAGGGATTGTGGGCTTGGCAGTCGGTTTTGCTGCCCAGTCAACACTTGCTAATTTCATTGCAGGTATTACCATTTTACTCGAACAATCTTTTCAGGTTGGTGACTGGATTCATATCAATGACAATGAGGGGCGCGTCGTCCTTATCGCGTTACGTACCACCCATATTTTGACTCGAGACAACATCACCGTCATTATTCCCAACTCTAACGTTGCCTCCTCTGAGGTGACCAATTTAACCTCCAAGAACTTCATACGTTTCGATATTCGTGTGCGTATCGCCTTTGAAGATGATGTCGATACTGCTCGCAAGGAAATTTTGCAGGTGCTTACTGATACCGATGTAGTACTCAGCCGTCCTGAAACCTCGGCCACCGTGGATGAAATTGGTGAGTATGGAGTGTTCTTTATCGTGCGTTTTTGGGTCAAGCCTGCTGCTGTCGCGCGCATGCCCAAAATTAAAGAAGGTCTAAAAGAAGATATCAAGCGTGCCTTTGATGCCGCTAATATTTCTACTCCTTACCCTCATATGCGTCTGCTTATGCCAAAGGATGTGGATTATCCTATTGCCACTAAACCTTTTGCAACTACAACGCAGGTCGTGTCAGAAACGCCACCACTGAGCAAAGCGGATAAATAAGCTCATTATATTATTTATCCCTTGGACAATTTATCCCACAATTTTTAGGCTCAAGGTTTTCATCTTTAGTATGATAAGCATGATTTTGTGAAAGATGACATTGCTGAATCTCTCTTTGATAAACACCACCACTTTAAACCATCCTGCCCTGAATTATGGTAAAATTGGCGGTTAAACATCTTATTTTATGATGTGCATTACTTATCAATTTAGCCCACAGGTATCCGTATGACCGAAACAACCGCGCCCGCACCTCTAACAGCAGCTTCACCAGAATTGTCGCTTGACCTTATTATCACCTGTGCCGATGGGCTTGAGGCACCACTCCAAACTGAGCTGACAAGTTTTGGTATTGCAAGTGAAATCAAAAGTACAGGTCGTCTGGCAGTTACTGGTACTTTGCGTGACTTATATAGCATTTGTTTGTGGTCACGTGTCGCCTCGCGGGTACTAATGCTCATTAAACGCAAAAACATCAATGCCGAATACGATGTGGCTGAGCAACTTTATGGCTTGGCAAAATCGGTCAATTGGATTGAGCAGTTTAGTTTAGAGCAAACCTTTGCGATTCGTCTGTCGGTCGACAAGCGTGTCGCCGTCAGTCAACAGTTTGCGATGCTACGTATCAAAGATGCGATTGCAGATACGTTCAATGAAGTTTATGACAGCCGTCCTAACGTCGATAGTAAAAACCCAGACTTTTCTATATTTGCAACCGTGAATGATAAGCAAGCTGAGCTGTATTTAGATTTATCAGGTACCAGTTTGCATCGCCGTGGTTATCGTGTGGCAATGACTGAAGCGCCACTCAAAGAAAACTTGGCAGCGGCTCTACTATATAGTGCAGGCTGGCACAAGAAAAATGAAGCTGGCAATGCACCTTTTTATAATGCGCTAATTGACCCAATGTGTGGGTCTGGCACCTTTATCATTGAAGCACTACTCATGCATTGCGATTATGCTGTGGGTATCGATAAAGCCGCCAATCAATTTGGTTTTTACCAATGGCAGCATCATGACGATGCCTTATGGCAACAGATGATCGATGATGCCCAGACACGTTTCCGCGAAGCATTAGCAATTGCTAATGAGCAACCAGATACATTACCGCTGATTTTGGGGTTTGATGCCGATAGCGGCGCGATTTTAGCAACAGAGAAAAACCTGATTGCCGCAGGTTTGCAAGATTTACTACCACTGCTTGATCTTGAGACGCGTGCGCTTGACCAACTGAGCACTATTCTGAAGCCATTGGTCGATGACGGTCGATTGAGCAACCCTCTCATCATCACCAACCCACCTTATGGTGAGCGTTTGGGTGACGAAGAGATGATTAAGCCGTTATATCAAGCGATTGGGCTTATTCTGCAAGACAGCTTTGCTGGTAGCGGCATTGATCCGATGCTTGGCATATTGGCATCTAATGTTGAGCAAGTTGATATCTTACCTATCAAAGAACCAAAAACCTTACGCTGTCATAATGGTGCTATCACCGTTTATTTCCGCTATGGCACGTTGATTGCGGGACAAACGGGCAATCTCGTTAGTCGCTTCGAAAAACGTGAAATTGAAGTGGAAGAGGGACAAGACTTTATCAACCGCTTGCAGAAAAACCTGTCCAAGCTGAAGAAGTTGGCTAAAAAAGACAAGGTTAGTAATTTGCGCGTTTACAATGCGGATTTGCCCGACTTCAAAGTCGCCGTCGATTTATATGGCGACTATGTGCACGTGCAAGAATATGCGCCACCAAAAACCATTCCACCTGAGACTGCTAAAAAACGCTTCAACTTGGCACTAATGGGTATTCGTGAAGTTTTTGGTATTAACCGTGAACAAATATTCATCAAGACTCGTGCACGCCAGTCTGGTAATGACCAATATAGCAAACAGAACACCACAGAAAAGCGTGGTAAATTTCATGTTGCACGTGAAGATGGTGCGTATTTTTACGTCAACTTTACGGACTATTTAGATACGGGTTTGTTCATTGATCACCGTAATATGCGTGCCCGTATCAAAGACAACAGTCGTAATAAATCCGTACTGAACTTATTTGCTTATACCTGTACGGCAAGTGTGCATGCGGCGCTTGCTGGCGCGAAAAAAGTCACTAGCGTTGACTTGTCACAGAACTATCTAGACTGGGGCAAGCAAAACTTTGTATTAAATGGTCTGGACGTTAGCCGCAATAAATATCAATTCGTCGCAGCTGATATCTTTGAATGGATTAAAGACAATACTGAACAATTTGATATTATCTTTATCGATCCACCGACCTTTTCGAATTCGAAAAAGTTCCAAGGTACCTTTGATGTGCAGCGCGACCACTCTGCCCTCATTAATCGTGCGATGAACCGCTTGACCTCTGACGGGATTTTGTATTTTTCAAATAACTTTACCCGCTTTGAGCTCGATGAGCAACTAACTGAGCGTTATGATATTGTCGATATCACGCAAAAAACCATTGGTTTTGATTTTGATATTAAAAAGCCTATTCATCAAAGTTTTGAGATTCGTCATCGTCAGGGCTGATAATTTAAGTTTATGGATGGATATAAAGGTTAACCACCGCATTTAGACGCCATCTTTTATAGTCAGTCTTGTCGTACACATAACAATGACCCAATCGGCTTTGATTGGGTCATTTTTTGTTGTTATGATAGAGCGTCATTAAGCAATCGTTTTGCAGCTATAGTCAGAGCACTTTTAAACCGCTACGGTGTTACCCGCCCTAGATGTACTCAGTGTACTATCTGCGGTCGGTCGCCTTGTAGCGATTCTAAAATTCCTTGACTATATAATTTTTCGACCAGTTCAATCCCACTATCGATTTTGCTACTTTAGCTTACGTCTGATAGCTTGCATTGCTATTGCTTTTATTGCCCCTCTCCCTACTCTAATAACCTTTTACTTTAATAATAAGGACAATCCCATGGCTTTATCACTTAATAAAGGCGGTAACTTATCGCTCACCAAGACTGATCCAAATTTAACCAAGCTGCTTATCGGTCTTGGTTGGGATGAACGCGCAACTTCTGGTGCTGAGTTTGATTTGGATGCCAGTGTGTTTTTACTGAATACGGCAGGTAAAGTACGCGGCGACCATGACTTCATTTTCTATAACCAGCTTAAGTCTGATAATGGCGCGGTTGAGCATACTGGTGATAACCGCACTGGCGAAGGTGATGGAGATGATGAAGTCGTTAAAGTAAATCTGACTCAAGTACCTGCTGATGTGGATAAAATTGTCGTCACTGTCACTATTCATGATGCGGCGGCTCGTAGTCAAAACTTTGGTCAAGTTGCCAATGCCTTTATTCGTGTCGTGAATGAAGAGACAGGCACTGAAGTGGTACGTTTTGATTTGGCAGAAGATTACTCTGTTGAAACAGCCATGGTATTTGGCGAAGTCTATCGTCACAACGGTGAATGGAAATTCCGTGCCGTTGGTCAAGGCTATTCAGGCGGCTTGCAAGCCATGTGTCAACAGTATGGCGTTGTTATCTAATTTGATAACTTATTCATGCTTAGACTACTATATGACAATTAAACTCAAAATATAAAGCAAGTATTAGCCCTCTATTTGTACTCACCATTAGCAATGATAATGGCTGTAAAATATGGTTGCAAAATAGTCACAATTATTCATAGCTAAATGACTAGTAATGCTTTATGTTTCGTTTAGAATTATGCAAAAAAAGTGGTTAGCGATAACCGCTTTTTTTGTGGTTTGTGCCTATAGTAGGCCGACCTTAGCTTTATGCAACCAGACAGGATGTGTCATGAGACATTTTTATTTAGACTTTATTTTCACAGCCATCGCCCTAGCGGTCGCGGCATGGTGGGGATATTCACATGGCGGTATGGGCGGTATGATAACCACCCTATCTATTACTGCTATTTTGGCCGTCATGGAGATTTCATTATCGTTTGATAATGCGGTGGTCAACGCCTCAGTCCTTAAAGGCTGGGACGAGTTTTGGAAAAAGATATTTTTAACGGTGGGTATTTTAATCGCCGTCTTTGGTATGCGCTTGGTATTCCCTATTGTTATCGTCGCTGTTACTGCCGACCTTGGTATGATGCAAGTAATCGATCTGGCTTTGAACGATCCTAAAGAATACTCAGCCAGACTATTGGCGCATCATGCCGAAATCTCAGCATTTGGTGGTATTTTCTTATTACTGGTTTTCTTAAACTTCATCTTTGATGAAAAAGAAGTACACTGGTTCGATTGGCTTGAAAGCCGTCTGGCAAAATTAGGTAAAGTCGATGCCATGAGCGTGTTTGTCGCGCTTATCGTCTTGATGATTGCCGTATCATTTGCCAAGCCTGAGCAATCAGCTGCGGTCCTAATCGCTGGCGTATGGGGTATCTTAGTTTACCTTGGCGTACAAGTGGTCTCTGGTATGTTAGAGGGTGACCTTGAAGAAGAATTAGATGCTCAAGGTAATAGTACTGGTGCTGCAACTAGCGCGATTATGAAAGGTGGTATTATCGGTTTCTTATATCTAGAAGTCCTTGATGCTTCATTCAGTTTCGATGGCGTGATTGGCGCATTTGCGATTACTAATGACGTAATCGTAATCATGCTAGGTCTGGCTATTGGTGCGATGTTCGTACGTTCGATGACTATCTTCTTGGTCGACAAAGGCACCCTTGATGAATATGTCTATCTTGAGCATGGCGCGCATTATGCTATCGGTGCTTTAGCTATCATCATGCTGCTATCAGTGAAATTCCATGTACCAGAGCTTATCACTGGTCTGATTGGTATTACCTTTATTGGTTGGGCGTTTGTCGCTTCACTTAATTATCGTAAGCGAGAAGCCAAATCAATTACTTGATGCTCGTTCGATGTTAAAAAACCAAGCAAAAATTTTTAATATCAAACAGTATAAAGTGGATAGATAAAGTTAGTTTAAAAATAGACGGGTTGTACCAAAGCAGTTGGTATGACCCGTTTTTGCTTTAAAGCACTTATTTGACACCCGTTGAATAAGTGCTTTTTTATGTTGCACTGCCTGACGATCTAATTTACTTTTTGATAACAACACCTTAACGACTGTTGCTCGGACGGTTAAAAAGTATCAGACTTGCAGCATTGATATGTCCCTTAGTAATCATATCGTAATCACACAAAATACGCCTTGCTTAGTAAGCAATCGCTTAGTATAGTAAATCGTAATGATATGCAGGGCGTGGCATACGAGTAAATTTATTCATTGTTTGCATTTATATATCGACCACTGCACTATTTTAGTTTATTTTTTTATCATTCAATCCACTCAATTATTAATCAAAAGGATATTTATATGGCTATTAGCTTAACAAAAGGCGGCAACGTAAACTTATCAAAAGAAGCGCCGGGTTTAACCAATATTACAGTCGGTCTTGGCTGGGATCCACGTGCTACTGATGGTCAAGAGTTTGACTTAGATGCGATTGGCTTTTTGGTCAATGAAGCGGGCAAAGTACGTAATGACCAAGATTTCATCTTTTTTAACAACTTAAAGTCAGACAATGGCGCGGTTGAGCACACAGGTGATAACCGTACTGGTGAAGGCGACGGCGATGATGAAAAAATCAAAATCAATCTTGCTAGCATTCCAGCTGACGTGAGCAAAGTCGCTATCTGTGCGATTATTTATGAAGGTCAAAGCCGCAATCAAAACTTTGGTCAAGTGGGTGACGCTTACATCCGTGTTGTTAATGACAATGGTGATGCTGAAATCGCACGTTATGACTTATCAGAAGACGGTAGCACCGAAACCGCGATGATTTTTGGTGAATTATATCGCCATAGTGGTGACTGGAAATTCCGTGCCGTCGGTCAAGGCTTCAGCGGTGGTCTTGGACCATTAGCGGCTTCTTATGGCGTTAATGTTTAAGAGCTGACTAACATTTAGCACTAATAATATAAGCCCGAAAAGCCATCAAGTGTGCCCTACTATCGCATTTGATGGCTTTAAAAGTAATAGGCTAGCGAAAATCTATGGTTAAGCCGACTTACAGACATGACTTACAAACATATAGAATACTGATATAAGGATTCGCACCCTATGACCGCCACGTTTAGCTTAATCGGTACCATTGAACCATTTCTTCATTGTAATCTCAAAAAAGGCGACTCCATCTATTGTGAAGCCAATGCAATGGTGATGATGGAATCAAACCTTGAGCTAAAAGGTAAGCTGCAAGGCGGTCTGATGCAATCACTTATGCGCCGTTTTGCCAATGATGAATCCTTATTTCAGCAGCAGATTGAAGCCGTGAACGGTGAAGGCGATTGTTTACTTGCGCCAACGCTCGACGGTGATATGCAAATCATTGATTGCGGTGCGCAGCAATATACTTTAAGCGATGGCGCATTTGTCGCGGCGCAAACGGGTGTCGATGTGAAGGCTAAGATTCAACGTAATCTAGGTGGCGCCGTCTTTGGTGATACTGGTGGCTTTATGGTGATGCAGACGCAAGGTCAAGGTCAGGTAGTGGTATCGGGTTTTGGCTCATTGTTTGAGATTGATGTCGAACCTGGTAAAGACGTCATCATTGATAACGGTCATGTGGTCTGTTGGGACTCGCGTTTGGAATACAAACTCTCAGTCGCCACCAGTAAGAAAAAAGGCTTCATGGGCAATATTATCAATTCGGTCACCAGTGGCGAAGGTATGGTTTTAAACTTCTCAGGCTCAGGCAAAGTCATTATCTGCTCTCGTAATCGTGATAGCTACCAAGGCTGGCTACAGAGCATCTTAGGGACTAGCTCCGGCGGTCGCGGCGGCAATAGCGGCTTACTTGGCAATATCTTATAGCTATTATTATGTTTTTAAAGCTGTATGTTACAACGACTCCTCGTCATCATAGACTTTATTTAACCCTCTACTCACAATTACTATAACACTGTAGTATAAGGAATATCACATGGCAGTTAGTTTACAAAAAGGTCAGAAAATCTCCCTAAGCAAAGAAGCGGGCGGCGAGCTTACCCAAGTAAAACTGGGTCTAGGCTGGGACGTTGCTCAAAACCCTCAAGATAAAAAAGGTGGGTTCTTGGGCAAATTATTTGGTGGTGGTAGCGGCGGCGACTCGATTGACTTAGATGCCTCGTGCATCATGTTTGATACCAATAAACAAGCCATCGATGCGATTTGGTTCAGTCAGCTGAAATCAAAAGATGGCAGTATCGTCCATACTGGTGATAACCGCACTGGCGACGGCGATGGTGACGACGAAGTTATCAATGTCGATCTTTCAAAGGTCCCTGCCAATGTCGTCTCTCTAGTATTTACGGTCAATAGTTTCACTGGTCAAACGTTTGAAACGGTAGAAAATGCATTTTGTCGTATCGTCAATGCCAATAACAATCAGGAAGTCGCGCGCTACAATTTATCAGCGCAAGGTGGGCATACCGCGATGATTATGGCAAAAGTATATCGTCATAATAACGAGTGGAAAATGCATGCGATTGGTGAAACGGCTTCTGGTCGTACTTTTCATGACTTGATGCCTGCTATCACGCCGCATGCGTAAAGGATTCAAAGCTTTAGTTGGATTAGCGTTCATCCGTTAAAATGAGCTCTTGAAGCAACGTTATTGAGAAAAAACAGCCCATCTACGATTAGATGGGCTGTTTTTTTACATATGCTAAAGAATATTTTTAACGCTGTTATTTACTCCCTCGCTTCCAGCTAAAGCCCCAGTTAAAGGCTTTATCCATCTCTTGATGGCCTTTAAAATACTGGTTAATACGTTCAACGTTGATACTACCTTGCTGATTGACCAGACGCGCAATCGCACACATTGGCAAATTACCTGTCCCTTCTGTCAAACGTGTCTCAATCGGGGGTTGGTCGGGCACATGAATGGTCACGACACCATCTGTTTGCGCCCAATTGGGTGCACCTTCATAGATGAAAGCAAAGATAAAGACTTCTTCAATCTGCGACCACTGTTGCCCATTAATATCGAGCCACTCACCGCCGCTGACTTGTCCAGTTCTATCATCGGCACGCAAACACACGTAAGGCGCTGATGTTAAGCTACCAAAGCGATTGCCCAAGGCCTGAATCAAGGTTTTTTCACCATTTTTCAGATGAATCATCGCCCCAACATCAAGGTCAATACCGCCCGCTTTATGTTGTTTGAAAAGATCGCCTAACAAGCCTTTTTTGGGTGCTTGCTGATTGGCAGTTGGATTTTGGTTCCAGTTTAAGTTGACAGAGATTTTACCAAAGTCATCACGTTTCTTTAGGTTGATGCTAGACTGATTTTTGGTTAAAGTGATTTTGCTTAAGTTAATTGACGGATTTGGAGAAGCTGTAGGAATCGGCGGCGGCGTGCTTGTTTGAGGTGCACTACCTGCTTTCTGCGTATTAATTGGGCGCTGCGTATTGATGGGCTGAGCTTGACCTTGTGACTGGTCTTGTACAGGGCTTTGAGCGGGCGCTTCATCGGCAATTTCAACACCAAAATGCTCAGACAAAGGCTTCAGCCCTCCTTCAAAACCTTGGGCAATAAAACGGAACTTCCAGCTACCTTGGCGGCGATAACATTCCGCTAAAATAATCGCTTTTTCATTACGTCCGGCAGCACTTAGTTGGCAAGTCATCAGCACTTGACTGCCTTGCAATACTTGAATATCGACATCACCAACTTGTGCAAGCGGCTGCGCACTAGAAAATGCTAATGCTATCTTCTCGATATTTGCAGGCTGGGCAGGTAAATTAATATCAAAAAACCCATCGCTATCATGACCACGGAAACTCACACTGTCATCATCGCTACGTGTCTGCCCATAAAATATCATGTCGCCATCACCGCGTACTTTACCATCAGTTGTCAGGCGATATGCCGCGCAATCGACCGCACTTTGGCTTAAAATACGAATGCTAATATGATCTGTTGGCAGTGGCGCATTGGCACCAGCAATCAGTTGTTGAGGTTGGATTTGGCTCATCATACATCCTTTGAATTATTTATTATGTGCGTGTGTTTGTTATGCTAATAATTGTCATATAGTAGCATGGATGGCCGCTGATTTTTAAAGCGTACGACCGTTCAATAACATGCCAATGACCCTAAAAAATATTTTTACAAATCCTTCATGCTATTTTGTCAGCAGCATTTATAACGCTTAGCATTTGTATATAATAGCCCCTACTATTAGCAATATTACGGCTTGCTTATATTCCTGATGGTGTTGCGATGACGATAGTGAGTTATTCAATTATATCTAAAACCTACGATAATGCTGAGAGAATTATGAAAACCCCTGCTAACGATAACGATCATATAACATCAACTGCCGCATCACCTGCCGTTTGGTTAGCTGAAGGTCAGTCAAGCCAGCGTGATATGTTAGCCAGCCTGCAAACCCTAAAAAATCACGCTGATACTCCGTTTAACATTATCGCTTCACACCGACACAATAGACCTGAGATTTTTGAATTTGCTGACAGCGTTTACCGCGAGCCTTCTACTAGCACCGCAGATAACGATGAGCAAGCAGTGCTCGAATCTGTTGAGCCATTGATGCCGCGTTGGCAGTTTGTGTTAGAACAAGCGCAGAAAAACAACGTCAAAGTGTTGCTCACTGGACGCAATGGTATTGATTACGAAGCCCAGCGTGAGGCGTTTGTCGCAGCGGGTATTCGTTTATTGACGGGTGCAGCGAGTGTGGCAGCGTTAGAAGTGATAGATGATAAGTTTGCCTTTATGCAGCAGTGTCATGAGCATGATATTCCCGTTGCCGAGGCGTGGCGCTTTGATAATGTCGCAGAGCTTGAAGCATTACTTGCTACGTACGGTCACCAACCATTATGCGTCAAACCGGTTACGGGTATTTTCGCTCAAGGGTTTTGGCGATTAGATTTAGCCAAAAATGATGGGGAACAGTACGATAGCTTTGAGCATTTATACTTTACCGAAGAGAAGAAAATAAATACGGCGCAATTTATCAATGCTTATGCTAACAGTGTCATGGTGCAGGAACGCCCAATTCCCATGCTGCTAATGCCTTACTTATCAGGGCAAGAGTACTCTATCGATGTCGTCTGTGAATATGGCGAAGTATTGGCTGCTGTCACCCGCTATAAAACAGGGAAAATCCAGCATATCGGCTACGAGCAAGCGGTCATGGATGTCGTCATTCCACTCATAAAAGCCTTTGGCTGCGATGGCATCGTCAGTGTCCAAACCAAAGCCGATGATGACGGTCATCACCGTGTGCTTGAGATTAATAGCCGCCCTTCTGGTGGCATTGATTACACCACCCACAGCGGTGTGGATTTGACCCAAGTTGGATTTGCTTATTGGCTAGGCTTAACCGATAAACCGATACTGGCTGATATCGCGCAACAAATAACCCCCTGCCAAGTACGCTCTATTATGGTCGGTGTAAAGGTTGAAGAAGACATCACTGAATAAGTCAAAATAATAATATAAAAAGCTGACGGCAATGAATCGACAATAAGACATCCATGGCAACCGAATATATTCAATAAGAGGCAAACGATGACAGCACAAACCACGTTAGTGTTAGGGGCAAATACGGTCATCGCGACAGCGAATTGTTCGGTCGCCTTTGCAACGACAGATCAGTCAAAGTTTGGCGAGCAGCTTGGGCTATTATGGCTGCCTTTGGATGAGCATCGAAAAGCCGCTTGTAGTCCTGCTTATCTTCATGAACAGAAGGAATGGGCGCAGCTCAATAGCAAAGATAATCCAAATGCATGGCAATTGGATTTGCCTGCATTGTTTGATAAACAAGGTGCAAGCTTTTTACAACTGATTGCTTATGTTTATCATGAGCCAAGCCTAAACTTACCTGCCGTTGAATTGAGCAAAGTAAGCTTAACACTCAATGAGGGCGATATTTGTTATGAATTTACCGCAAGTGAGCGCCATGTTAAAGCGGCGATCATATTAGAGATATACCGACGCAATGGACAATTTAAATGCCGCGCCCTTGGTGAAAGCTCCACCCAAGGACTGGCAAGTCTTGAGCATCATGTACAAGTGAGCCTTGATATGCGTCCGCCAGATACGCATGCCCTTATCCAAGATGCCCAGCGCGCACAGCAGCAAGGTTATCCTAACAGTGACGCACGTCCGCCCAGACAAGTTCAGTCTGGTGAAACTTGGACAGGGACAGCATTTGCTATCGATCCCTATCATTTACTGACTTGTTATCATGTCATTGAATCGGCGGCAATGATTGGTGTGCGTCAGCAAGGGCAGCCCGATCGTGAGGCGCAAGTGGTGCTCAGCGATATCGGTAGTGATTCAGCCATTATTAGAGTAAGCGAGCCGCTGCCAAGTTATTTACCCTTAGCACAGCGTTGTACTGATAATTTAGGTGAAACCATCACCACCTTGGGATTTCCGTTATCAGGATTGAGTAGCCAATTACAAGTAACGCAAGGCTGCATCTCAGGACTGACAGGGTTTGGCGATGATATTCGCTATCTGCAATTTACTGCGCCTATTCAGCCAGGCTCTAGTGGCAGCCCTTTATTACTGCCGACTGGCGAAGTTATCGGCATGGTAACGTCCAGCCTCGTCCATGAGCATGCACAAAATATGAACTATGCAGTGAAATTTCAGTTATTATCCGCCCTACTCGCGAGCGCTGGAATTAGTTTAGATAATTTATCTGACTCATCTGGCATGTTACGCACGACAGCTACGCCGCTGACCACGCCGCAATTAAGCAAACAAAGTCGCGGTGCTTTGTGGTTGGTAGGTTGTCAGGGTTAAGTAATCAAAGATAACTGCAAAAAATATAAAATAACCCTTTGAAAATGCTTTAGGAAATAGTAATGTCCGCTCAGCTACAGAATATTGCCGTACTAATCGATGCCGATAATGCTTCAGCAAAAAATATCGGGTATATCTTGGAAGAAATAAAAAAACTTGGCCATATCACCTGCAAAAAAATCTATGGTGACTGGGGCAATGCCCATATTCAAAGTTGGCAAGACGCCTTACTGAAATATGCCATCGACCCTATGCAGCATTTCGCTTATGTAAAAGGCAAAAATGCGACCGATATCGGCATGGTCATTGAAGCCATGGATTTGTTATATAGCAATATTTATGATGGATTTTGTCTGATATCAAGTGATAGCGATTTTACGTCACTCGCGCTCCGTATTCGCAAAAATCATGTCAAAGTATTCGGCTTCGGCAAACGCAGTACAGTCAGCGCGTTTTCACAAGCTTGCGATACCTTTTTTTATGTAGAGGATTTGCTGCCAACTCCAAAAATGGTTGAAAGCTCAATCAACCTTCCTTCTTCTGCTAATAAAAAAATCACTCAAAGCACTACTGAAGCAACCAATAAGTCAGTGGAGGCTTGGGATGAGAAACGCCTAAAGTGTGACACTAAGCTACTAAATAGCTTACGCGCCTCTATTATTGATCATCCTAAAGCAGATGCTCAGTGTTGGCTAAATTTAGGTTTGGTTGGAAAAGGTATGAAAGAGCATTATCCAGATTTTGATTCAAAAAACTATGGCTATGATAGTATATCTGCACTTCTTAGAACTATCGATTTATTTGAAGTTAGAAAAACTGAAACCACACTTTCAGTACGCTCAAAAAACTCTATAAATGTGTCTAATAGAAAAGCAGTAGAACATCAACCCTCTATTAAAAACAAGCAGCATAATACGATAGAATGTAGGAGTCATACACCCTTAATTATACCTTCATTTCTAACAAATATTAGAATTGAAGCATCCAATGTTATTGATGTTGCTTTATTTAAGCTTTATGCAAAGGGGAGTGTTACAAATGATGATGATTTGATTTTCTATGGTCAAACTCATGATAAAAATCACACTATAGAACTACAGCAACAAAACTCTCCTTTAATAGCAATTACACGAATTGAATGTTCCTTACACAAGCTACCTACAGAGATAACTCAATTAATGATTGTCTTATCGACAAATGCACATCGTATATCAATAGACCAAAAAAACCAGTTTGTTCATGTACAGATACAAAACTATTGCCGAAACAACGGAGATGGTAAAGGAGATATTCTGTTTAAAAGTGGCTTTGACATCAGTCAGAAAAAAGGAAAAGGTCTAAAGTTATTCAACCTCACAAGAGTAAAAAGCGGGTGGAATTTTTCTGCCATTAATCAAGATGTAAAAGGCGGATTGAGAGAAATGTGCGAACAATACGGAATAGAAATTAGCGATGACTAATCAATTATTAAAACGAGAACAACCAAAACAAATCACCAGCATCACTCTACCTCGCGGTACGCTGGATTTGACCTATCAAACCAATTCAGCCACTACGAGAAATGGGGCAGAACCAAGTGACGATTATCAATTAGAAGACTTACTTGGCTTTGCACAACGCATTAACCCAAAACGTGCCTTTTTGTTTGTCTCAAAAGTATTAGGTCGTCATGTTCCAGTGGCTCCTAGTACCATGCGTCATGCTTTTACTGACTTGGCGAATTTGGTTCCTAGCGATTTGCCTGAGCCGATTTTAGTCATCGGTATGGCAGAGACGGCGGTTGGCTTATCGGCCGGTGTGCACCAAGCGCTGCAAACGCGTTATCCCAATGCCTTACTATTGAACTCTACGCGTCATGCGCAACATGATGACAATAAAAACAGTAGCAGCGACTCTTTATTAACCACTTTCAGCGAAGATCACAGTCATGCCAGCCAGCATCTCATTTATCAAAGTGCAGATACAGTGACCCAAGCGCAATTACTAGCGAGCAAGACCTTGATTATGGTGGATGATGAAGCATCGACGGGCAATACTTGCGTCAATGTCGTCACTGCCCTTCGTAACGCAGGACTTGACCAACTAGAGCAAGTACATCTTACCACTTTGGTTGATTGGTCTTTAAACCAGAATCAGAATGCAGCCGATACAAATGAAGCTGTGTCTGACCAAATCGCAAAACGCCTGCCCAATATCCACTTTCAACGTCATCATCTACTGTCTGGTGCATGGACTTGGACGGATGCGCCCAATCCCGAACCGATAACGATGCCATCGGTTGATACAACTGAAGCAGGCAGTCAGTCTCTAGGTAATACTGGTAATTGGGGACGTTTCCCCACTCTAGATAGCACCGATGGGTTTGATCATTATCTTTTGAGGTTTCAAACTGCCTTTAACGTTTTTAACAAGCAAGCTCAACCTGAGAAAGAGCCGTTTGATAAAGAACAGTTGCCACAGCGTATCTTAGTATTGGGCAGTAATGAGTTTGTTTGGTTGCCGTTTTTATTGGCGGAATGGCTTGCGCAACATACGCATATAGAGAATAGTAAGAATACGGTTAATTTTAGTGCGTTGACCCGCTCACCGATTGCGCTTGGTGGCGCAATTACTTCGATGCTAAGTTTTAATGATAATTATGGGCTTGGTATGACCAACTTTGCGTATAACGTTACACCTAGCGATTGGGATTTGATTGTCTTGTGTGTGGAAACGTCCGCTGATAGCGTTGATGCTATGTGGAAAGGTTTGAATAATGTATTGGTGGTGAGTCCGACGCTGTAAATTATTTTATAAGAACTGTCCCATTAAAACCACCATCTAAATCCCGCTCTGCTTTTCACATTCAACCCTTACGGAAACCTTTATGACCAGCCCATTCTTTCAAGCCAAGCCTGATATTCTCAAGCCTTACGCGCTAATGGATTTGGACGATACGCTCTTTCAAACTCAGCGTAAAATTGACGCATGGGACTTACCCACCACTGAAACTGAAAACTTAGTTTGCGCAACCGTTAACAAACAAGGCGAGCCATTAAGTTTTATGAGTCGGCGCCAAGCCACGTTTTTTAACTGGCTACTTGTTAGCACTGATCTAATCGTAGTGACGGCACGTGACCGTAGTGAAATCCAGCGCGTTAAACTGCCTTTTGACAGTTGGCAAGTTTTGACTCATGGCGCGATTATTCTTGATGAAGACGGGGCATTACAAACCCAGTGGCAACAGTATATGTATAGTAAGCTTGCTCCATTGCAAGAAAAATTGCAGCAGCTGAGCCAGCTATTCGCGAATCACAGCAAAAATGACAGTAGCCAGCTGGTCTTTACACCGCATATCGATAGCTTTAGTAATGGCGCTGATAATAAAGAATTAACCATTTATCTGGCTATCAAACATGCGCAAAAAGACCATCAAGCATTAGTAGATCTCGCTGCAAAACTGCCAACGTTAATACGAGACTTTGAGCAGGATTTTTATGTGCACGTGAATGCTAATAATCTAGCGATATTGCCGCACGCAGTTCATAAGCGCCATGCGGTACAGTTCTTGTTAGCTAATCATTTAGACAGTCAGCGACCAAGTTTTGGATTTGGTGACAGTCTGGCAGATTTACCATTTTTACAGCTGCTTGACTGGTATGGTATGCCCAATCATGGTCAGTTACATGAACGACTTAGCTCTCAATCATTCTAAACACTTAATCTCTCCTAAATAAAAACAATAATCGCCGCCGTTTATAGAAGTAGAAGCCACTTTATGACCCATCATATAACGAACCCTAATGTTCAAAAATTAGAAGCATATGGCTCTGGCAGCTATCTTGCCAGTGATGTGACCGTACTCCTCGACATAGTCGCTAAAGACGCGGTCGCCGATGTACCAGTCAGTCAAAAAGAAGCACTTATTCAAAGTGGGCAACGTCATTATTCTGATATGTTGACCTTGGAGCAAGCGCCTACTGCTATGCATGAGCAGCTATATACGCAAGCATTAGAGCAAGGAGCTGAGAGGACTGCCACTGATATTGCTAATTTGGCTTATACGTTACATCATATTTTTCAAAAATCTCGAAATGAAAATATCGTTAATACTGAGCGCCCGCTAGTCTTAGTCAGTTTGGTGCGCGCAGGTTTGCCAGTTGGCGTTTTGTTGCAGCGTGCGTTAGCAGACGTTAATAGCAGCTCTGCTTTGCCGAGCATGCATTATGGAATCAGCATCATTCGCGACCGCGGACTTGATCCAGTTGCGTTACAGATGATATTGAACGCTCATCCACACAGTCCTATCGTATTTGTTGATGGCTGGACAGGCAAAGGCGCGATTTATCAAGAGCTTGCTCATAGTTTAGAAAAATTTAGCGATCCTAGCCATGCAAACTTTGCCAATATCTTTCATCAAGGGGCAGATGTTATTCCCTTATTAACGCTCGCTGATCCAGCTGGCGTTGCTTGGCTTGCAGCTAGCATTGATGACTGGCTGATTCCCTCAGGGCTATTAAATAGTACGGTTTCGGGGCTTATATCACGTAGCTTATATACTGAGCCAGCATTGGGGCTACACCGCAGCGTGTTTTATGATAACTTAATTGAGGTAGACCATAGCTTAGCTTTCATCGCTCATATCGATGCAGCGCGCCGTGCATTAGCCCCATCTTTGCCGTGCTTGCCGACGTTTCAGCAGCCGCGCTATCAGACTGCTGATTTAATTAATGAGTTGGCAAAAAACTATCAAATCAGTAATCGCAATCGTATTAAGCCGACAATTGCAGAGGCGACACGGGCGATATTGCGCCGTGACCCTGAACGCATACTATTAGCTAGCGCTGATCATCCTGATACCATACTGCTAAGACATTTATGTGCCCAGCGAAATATCATTGTTAGTGTATTAGGTGATAAAATACATCCCTATCAAGCCATCACGCTTATCAAGCAACGTAGCGAAGACCATTAATCATTGCTACACTCGCGGTTTCTATAAACCAGACCCGTCTCAAACTCAAAGCAGCGAAAGAAAAAAGTACAAGTAATATTTCTTGTCAGCTAAACGAATTTGACATTACCAAACGTATTTTTGGGTTTGCGGTCATTGCTGCTAAGCCATATTACTTGATGATACCTCTTAGATTTTATACCCATTCACTTATCACTATTGATGATGCCAATTATGTCAGATATGCAAAACAACGAGTCTACTCTTTATCAAAACACCCAGTCTTACGCTCACCTCATTACTGAGCGTCATGCGATGCTCAAACCACAGGCGCATCACCCGTATCAGTTGGGGGCTAGCCTATACATGCCAGCAACTCGCCAAGATATTTGGCAAGTCATTAAGCGTGATAAGTTGCCAACGATTAATAGTATTATCATCTGCCTAGAAGATGCCGTCAGCCATAGTGATGTTGAGCTGGCACTTCAGCGCTTGCAAACGTTGCTGCATACGTGGGCGACGCATGTCGATAGCATCAATGACCCATCAAAACATGCCGACATTCAGATTGAGCAACCAACACGCCCGCTGGTATTTATACGTCCGCGTCATCCAGCAATGTTAGAGCAGCTCTCAGGTTTTGCCCATATCGATTTGATTGATGGCTTTGTCATGCCAAAAGTCGATATGTATAGTCTGTCTAATTGGCGTATGGCCTGTCAAAATCTGAGTACTGAGCAACTATTGATGCCGACGCTTGAAACCGCAGCGTTATTTAATCCGCATCATAATCAGGAATTGGCCATTGGTTTTAAAGAAGCTTTTAGCCAGCCTGTATTTGCCTTACGTATCGGCGGCAATGATTTGTTTGCAGCATTGCGTTTGCGACGTCCCAAAAACAGCATCGTTTATGATACCCCTATCGGCACCCTTGCCTATCAGCTGCTCGGCTGCTTTGTGCCGCATGGCTTTTATTTAACAGCGCCTGTCTTTGAATATTTGGATCAGCCAACGCTATTTATGCAAGAGCTAACCCGCGATGTTAGCTTAGGATTGGTCGGCAAAACAGTCATTCATCCAAGCCAAATTGCGCTGGTGCAACAAGCCTATTGCGTACCATTGAGCATTTTAGATGAGGCGCAAGCAATCTTGCATAGCGAGGCGAAAGCGGTGTTTAAATATAACAATACCATGCTAGAGCCTGCTACCCATCGCGCTTGGGCAACAGAAATCGTCAATCGTGCCGAGGCATGTGGCACCCTTGATGACGGTAATAATGACTATACGGCACGGTTATAAATAGAAATTTTAATATTACCGCTCTTTAATTAATGTTTTAAATGCACTCTTTTACATGCGCTCAATAAAAAAGCCGTTATCACATTCAAGATAACGGCTTTTTTTAGCACAAAGGTTCCATTACTCTATTATTATTAAAACGATGCCTTATTTAAGGCTATTTCAAGACCAACTCAAAACTAGACACAGTCCGCTAAAAAGGTGTTAATTACTCGATTGACCTGCTCAGGCTCTTCTACGGTTGCGGTATGACCAGCGCCCTTGATTACTGCTAATTTAGACCCTGCAATCGCAAAATGCATACGTTCAGCCTTTGAATAAGGGGTTGCTGTGTCCTCATCACCGACCACGATTAATGTCGGCACCGTAATACTCCCTAGCTGATCGTAGGTACCTGACCGCTCAATGACGCCCGTCGTTGCCTTAATAACTCCACCTTTGCGATTGCCTTGTAGCATCGTTAACCACTGCTTACGATCAGACTTACGTAACTTATCTGTCAAAAAAGTATTGCCAAACATAATAGGCATGACCTTGTTACTCACGCGTTTGAGACCCAACCAACGAATGGCTTTGACCAGCTTACGATACTGCGGCACGTTTTTAAGATCTTCAGGATCAGCAGAAGTCTCTAACAGGGTAAGCGACAGCAATAGCTCAGGGCGTTTGAGTGCGACACGCTGGGCGACAAACCCACCCATCGACAACCCTAACAAATGGCATTTATGAATATCTAGTGCCTCTAATAATGCCAATGTATCCTCGGTTAAGGTTTCCATATCATAGCCAGACTTGGTTATTTCAGACTGACCTTGTCCTCGAAAATCAAACGTAATACAGCGATAACTGGCTTTGAAGTACTCGACTTGCTTGTCAAATAGGTGTGTATTCCACAGTAGACCGTGGGCAAATACCATGACGGGTTTTTGCTTATCGTTCGGCGCGCTGTCTTCGTAATAAAGTTCAATATTATTGACATGAATAATTGGCATAACCACTTCCTTGTTGGTTTAATAAATAAAAAATCAGTCTTTAAAACCTGCCTTCTAGGGCGTGTCTTCATTTTAAAAATGGTGAAAAAAATGAGATAGATTGCCATCAAACAAGGAAAATAGCACAAATAATATTGAGATATTCATCAGCTATTTGACGCAGTTTGGCAAAATTTAGCCATTTTTAGCCCATTTAGAGAATGCTCGATTGAATTGAGGACATGCCTTAGCATAATTCAACCTTTCTACAGATAGTAGCCTTATTTTTGAATGGTAGGTTTAATAACTTTAGCAATATGATAGCAGCAAAAAACACTATACCTGAATCATGTCTTAAGCGCGCACACATCCTGCTTTTATAATAAGCTCAAACTGCTATAGTATTTGGCATTGCATTATTTGTCACATTTACTGCCAATAGCTAGTGTTACCAAAAACGTTTTATAGAAAACTCAATTAAGGATATCAACCATGTCACACCCTCTCGTCGAATATCAAGTAGAGAACCATATCGCAACCATCACGATGAACGATCCCAAAACACTGAATGCCTTTAGCACAGTGCTCAAAGATGCCATGATGAATGCACTGACGAACGCAGATGAAGATAAAGACGTCAGAGTCATCATCCTGCAAGGCGCAGGCAATAACTTTTCAAGTGGCGGGCATATCGGTGAGATGTTAGAAAACGGCATGGAAAGCGAGGCACTGTCGAATAAGCTAAACTTTATGGTTGGCGAAGTCGCTGAGATTAGCTTAAAGTTGCGTAATATTCATAAGCCTATTATCGCCAAATTAGAAGGCGCAGTGGCAGGTGCTGGCATGAACTTGGCACTGACTTGTGATTTTCGCATAGCCGCTGATAATGCCAAATTCGTGCAAGCCTTTGTCAATATCGGTCTAATACCAGATGCTGGCGGCATTTATTTACTGAATCAATTGATCGGTGTGGCTAAAACCACTGAGATGGTTATGCTTGGCGATAAACTCAAAGCGGAAGATATGGCACGCTTAAACTTGGTTAATGATGTGGTCAGTAGCGACGAGCTGGATGCTAGCGTATTGGCATTGGCAACGCGCCTGAGCAATCTGCCCGGAAAAGCATTGGCGTCAATGAAGCATATGATTAACACGCACGCTTATATGGGTCTCAATGAAGCGCTCGATATGGAAGTAGATCAACAGACCATGCTTGCTAAAACGGATGATTTTAAAGAAGGTATTACCGCATTCATGGAAAAACGTAAGCCTGTTTATCAAGGTAAATAATAACCTGATCACACTCTTTTTTGCGCTATCATCAAAAAGGCTGCCTAATGGCAGCCTTTTTTTTAGGTCATACAATATCAAGAAAATTCCGTATTAAACATATCTTTAAGTGACACTTTTAACTCTTAAGAATCAGATGCTGTCTTATAGTGATGCGGTAAAGTAAACATCTTGTCAAAACCCAAGGTAAAGATAAAGGTATAAACCAAGAAAAATAGCAGTAACGCTGCTTCCATCATAAAGGCTTTGATTAAACCAACATCATACCAAATCATATAAAGTGGTAAGCAAATCAATACCAATCCGCCTTCAAATCCTAAAGCATGCGCACTGCGAATGAGTAAGGTACGCTTTGCCACCTGCTTGCGACGTTCCCACGCTTCAAAAGCTGTATTGTATAAGAAGTTCCAAATCACTGCTGCCAATGACACCATCACAGCAACTGGTAATGATTCTGCCGCGTCGCTACCGCTCAGCTTCATCAATACAAAAGTAGAAGAAATGATAGCGATAAGCTCAAAGACAGTCACATAGACGATACGACGTTTGAGTGGGGATAAAGTAATCAACCAAAACTCCAAAGCACTAGAGTGTAAACAAAAAAGTGCCTATCAAAGTATCGGTCCGTCCCGAGATAGAAAAGATAGATTCAGTGCAGAGCCACGGTTTCCGCCTGCCCTTATATTATACAGAAGATGATACAAAAAATAAGCACATGTAATGATAATATAAAAACCCCACATCAATTCGATATGAGTTTACTATGACAACACTTTACTATAATTAACTTCTATCAACATCACAGTTTATTTTGCCAATAAACGCAAACTCTCTATCTAAGTCGATTGATTCATTTTCAAATCCAAGCTCTTTACGAACTGCATTTCTTAGATCTACTATCGAATCAGGCGAAATAGATCCCTGCACTATTTTTTTCAACTCTTTGATTACCTCTGAACCTTCACAAGTACAGGCTAGTTCATTAAAACATGAACGTGCAGACTCAATGCTTTCTCGCTGTGGAGTCATATCACCTTCAGATATATTAGTATATTTATAATTACTTAAAATAGCATTTGCTAGATTAAGAGCCTTTAAACAAGCATTCCTTTTCATTATCCAAACTTCATTCTTTTGATGTAGCGACTTTGAAAGTTCAACTCTAACTGTTTCAAGCTCAATTAAATATTCAGACTTTACATTTTCTATTTTTCTAGTTATTTCCTCTATGTCTTCTTTTGTAGCAAGGTTTTTTCCTTTTTCAGATGAGTAAGAAAATAAATATTTCTTAAAAAAATAAATACCCCCAATACCAAGTAAAGTCAGTATCTGTAAAATAACTAAAAAACCTTCCATGTGAGTTCCTCGTTTTTTATGACTAAAGTATGGGAAAAATAAAACCTTTATATATGCTCATATATTTTAAAATCAATATTATATATCATTCTATAGATGTAAGATTATAAGCGCTATTTTTTAAGAACTTATAATCTATAAGTTGCTAAAATTTTATATGAATTTATTGATCAAATAATCATGAAGCTATAGTAAACTTAATCAAAAAACCCCGCATCATCACGATACGGGGTTTTTTATAACTTAAAAATTTTTAACTTAAGATTTAAAGCAAATATTAGGTCAACTGAGCAACGTTAATCTTATCTGCTTCTTCAGTATAAGAATCCATACGATCGAAGTTCATGTACTGATACACTTCCTCGCCCATGCTATCAAGCATACCAGCGTACTGCTGATATTCTTCGTTGGTTGGCAATTTACCAAGTACCGCTGCGACGGCTGCAAGCTCGGCAGAAGCTAGATATACGTTAGCGCCTTGACCCAAACGGTTCGGGAAGTTACGAGTAGACGTCGATACCGCCGTAGACTTCGGTGCGATACGTGCTTGGTTACCCATACATAGCGAACAACCTGGCATTTCAGTACGAGCGCCGGCTTGAGCGTAAATGTTGTAGTAACCTTCTTCCATCAACTGACGCGCATCCATCTTAGTAGGTGGCGCAATCCATAGACGAGTTTTCAAACTACCTGCTGGTACGTCTTGTAGCAGTTTACCCGCAGCGCGGAAATGACCGATGTTGGTCATACATGAACCAATGAACACTTCATCAATGGTATCGCCAGCGACATCAGCCAATGTTTTTGCATCGTCTGGATCGTTCGGGCAGCAAAGGATAGGCTCTTTGATAGTGCTCATATCGATAGTCATATCGATGGCGTATTCTGCATCAGCATCAGCACGTAATAGGCTTGGGTTCGCTAACCATTCTTGCATCTGCTCGATACGACGGCTGATAGTACGCGCATCGCCATAGCCTTCTGAGATCATCCATTTAAGTAGTGTAATGTTTGAGTTTAAATACTCAGTCACCGACGCTTCAGACAAAGTGATGGTACAACCAGCAGCACTACGCTCAGCTGAGGCATCAGATAGCTCAAACGCTTGCTCAGCGGTCAAATCTTCTAGACCTTCGATCTCTAAGATACGACCATTGAACTCGTTGATTTTGCCTTTCTTATCAACGGTCAATAGACCTTCTTTAATCGCTTGATAAGGAATCGCATGTACTAGGTCACGTAGCGTGATACCAGCCTGACGTTCGCCAACGAAGCGTACACGGACAGATTCAGGCATATCAAGTGGCATAACACCAGTCGCTGCGGCAAATGCTACTAAACCAGAACCTGCTGGGAATGAGATACCCATTGGGAAACGCGTATGCGAGTCACCACCAGTACCAACGGTATCTGGAAGTAGCATACGGTTCAACCAGCTATGAATGATACCATCACCAGGACGTAAGCTTACGCCGCCACGGTTCATGATAAAGTCAGGTAGTGTATGCTGAGTCTCAACGTCAACTGGCTTTGGATAAGCGGCAGTGTGACAGAATGACTGCATTACTAAGTCTGCTTGGAAACCTAGGCAAGCCAAATCTTTTAGCTCATCACGAGTCATCGGACCAGTCGTATCCTGCGATCCTACAGTCGTCATTTTAGGCTCACAGTACATGCCCGGACGTACGCCCTCTAGACCACAAGCTTTACCGACCATTTTCTGTGCAAGGGTAAAACCTTTACCCGTATCAACTGGCTCTTCTGGCTTAGCAAAGATATCTGAATGTCCAAGACCCATGTATGCGCGAGCACGATTGGTCAAACCACGACCAACGATCAATGGAATACGACCACCAGCACGAACTTCATCAAGCAATGTTGGTGAGTTCAATTTGAACGTAGACAACACTTCATCTGAATCATGCTTAGTGATTTTGCCTTCATAAGGATAGATGTCAAACACATCACCCATGTTTAGGTTATCAACGGCTACTTTTTCGATTGGCAATGCGCCAGAATCTTCCATCGTGTTGAAGAAGATAGGCGCGATGTTGTTACCAAGTACTAGACCGCCGCCACGTTTGTTTGGCACGTTAGGGATATCATCGCCCATGAGCCACAATACTGAGTTGGTCGCAGATTTACGGCTAGAGCCTGTACCTACCACGTCACCAACATAAGCGAGTGGATGGCCTTTTTCTTTAAGCGCTTCGATTTGCTTCATTGGACCGACAACGCCCTCTTCGTCAGCAGTGATGCCGTCGCGAGAGTTTTTGTGCATGGCTAATGAATGCAATGGGATATCAGGGCGGCTCCACGCATCTTGCGCAGGCGACAAGTCATCGGTATTGGTTTCGCCAGTCACTTTAAACGTCGTGTAAGTCGTCTTTGCTGGTACAGCATCACGGTTCAAGAACCATTCAGCGTCAGCCCAAGATTGAACCACTTCTTTAGCGATAGCATTGCCCGCTTCTGCTTTTTCAGTCACGTCATTGAACGCGTCAAACACCAGTAACGTCTTTTTCAACGCTTCAGCAGCATCTTGTGCCACTTCCGCGTCATCCAGTGCCGCAACCAATGGTTGAACGTTGTAGCCACCTTGCATCGTGCCTAGGATTTGAACGGCTTTTTGCTTGCTAATAAGTGGTGAAGAGGTTTCACCCTTAAGGATCGCTGCTAAAAACGCCGCTTTAACGTATGCCGCTTGGTCAACGCCAGCAGGAATACGGTTTTCTAGCAGGTTCATCAAGAACGCATCTTCGCCTGCTGGTGGATTCTTTAGTAGTTCAACCAACTCTGCTACTTGTTTTTCATTCAGTGGTAGCGGAACCGTTCCTAGCTCAGCACGTTCTTCGACATGTTTACGATAAGCTTCTAACACAATAGTCGTCCTCGTCAGTTGGGAGTATTAGTACATTACGTGGGTAGTCAGCATGACCGCCTGCGTCTATATACTAGATGGAATAATTATTGGTGCAATCATAGCTTAAAACGCCCTAAATGTTAATGGCTCAGCCTTTAAAAGGCTCATAAAGCGGTTATAAAGGGCTCATATTGAACATTTATTATATAAATAGTACCATCAACAATATGATTGAGCAGCCTTACACAATCGATATACAGCTTGTCATTTTAGTCAAGCACCGCCCGATTTATGAGTAAATACATACGCTGTGACTGCTAGACGCTTTGTAGGATATTATTTGATAAAATATCATCTTGATACGATAGCTTAGAGAAAATATCACTTAAAAAAATAGCGCTTGAAAAAACAACTTTTATTAACCATATATTAAACGAATAAACATTAAGGATGATGATATGGATAGTAGTGCAATGGAAAACAGCCATATGAAGAGTAACGCTAATTATCAAAACGGTCTCAAAGTTCGCACCGAGGTCATGGGTGAGGCACATGTCAAACGCTCACTGGATACAGCGACTGGGTTCACTCAGCCATTACAGGATTGGATCATTGAGCACGCTTGGGGCAGCACATGGCAAGATGACTCAGTACTGCCGCGCAAATACCGCTCATTAATCACTATTGCTTTTTTAATTGCGCAAAAAAGCCCAACTGAGCTAAAAGGGCACATTCGAGGTGCCATCAATAATGGCGCAAGTGTCGCTGAGATTCGAGAAGTATTAATGCACAGCTTGCCTTATTGCGGGGCACCTGCCACTCAAGAAGCGTTTCGTGCTGCCATAGATGTACTGAATGAGTTGAATATTGATATAGATATTTAAAACTATGGTTGCGAGACAAACCATAGTAGCCTTAATGATCCACCTCAAAATGATCAGTTAAACATTATTCATTGAAAATTAGCCCCTAAGTTTCTGCTATAATGTCCTCACTCACAACACATTCTAATAATTCCATAAACCCTTATACTATAAAGGGTTAAGAGATACTTTATTATGACAACTGCCGTACAAACACATGTGCCTGCTGCTAAGGTCAAACCTAAAAAAGCCATTCAAGGCGAAAAACTACGTGGCTACGATAAAGTTGCCCGCATCCCAATTAAAGTGATTCCGACCATCGAGGCCAAGAAAAAGCCAGATTGGATCCGGGTTAAAATGTCCTCGCCTGCTGAAGTGGCGCGTATCAAAGCCACTTTGCGCGAGCAAAAGCTCTATACCGTTTGTGAGGAAGCGGCCTGCCCTAACCTGCCGCAGTGCTTCGCTGATGGCACCGCGACCTTTATGATTATGGGTGATATCTGTACCCGTCGCTGTCCGTTCTGTGACGTCGGTCATGGTCGTCCTAATGAGCTAGATGCAGATGAGCCGCGTCACACTGCCGAGACTATTTTAGGTTTGCAGCTTAAGTATGCGGTAATCACCTCTGTGGATCGTGACGATCTAAAAGATGGCGGCGCGATGCATTTCGTTGAAGTGCTCAATGAATCTCGCGCACTCAGCCCAAATTGCTTAATTGAAATATTGGTGCCTGATTTCCGTGGTCGTATGGATATCGCGCTAGACTTGTTAACTGAAACACCGCCAGATGTCTTTAACCATAACATCGAAACCGTGCCTCGTTTATATAAAGCCTTCCGTCCAGGTTCTGACTATCAGCATTCATTAGATTTACTCAAGCTCTATAAAGAGCGTCGCCCTGATATCGCGACCAAGTGCGGTTTTATGGTCGGTCTTGGTGAGACTGAAGAAGAGATTTATGCATTGCTTGATGACCTAAAAGCACATAACGTGGATATGATTACGGTTGGTCAGTATCTGCAACCCAGTAAAAACCATGCGCCTGTCGATCGTTACGTCCATCCAGACGAGTTCCAACGCTACATGGACTACGGTAAAAAAATTGGCTTCTTTAACATTTGGGCAGGTCCTATGGTACGCTCAAGCTACTTTGCCGATCGTCAATATTACGGTGAAGACTGCCCTGCACCGATTCGTAGCAAAAAAGCATTGGCAGCAGAAGGCAAACTTGGCTGCTAAGTGTCGGGGTTTAATGAGCTAATACTTAAAAATTAAGTTGAGCATGTAAAAAGGGTGAATAACATTTTATGTTATTCACCCTTTTTTTAGCTTTAGTAGATTTTAAAACCCTCAACCGCAACGTCTTAAATGGTTAAAGTGGGCGTTGGCTCGCCACTGTTTCTAGTATTAAGGATGGCGATAGCAATAACGATCATGCCACCCACTAGACCAGTCGTTATTCCAGGATAGATTAACAGCAAAGCTCCGATTGCCAAAATAACGCGTGTTACTGGGCTCATATCGCTTTTAAAATAACCCTCTAATGCTGCACTAAGTGCGATAACACCCGTAATTGACGTCAATACTACCGTGATAATATCGATAATAGGTGGTAGCGGGAAGTCCTTAGCAGTTACCGCAAGCCCAGTAGGATCAATCATTAACATCGCTGGACTATAGATAAACATAAACGGCACGATAAATCCGGCGAGTGCCAGTTTGAGCGATAAAAATCCTGTCTTCATCGGATCGCCACCAGATATGCCCGCACCAGCAAAGGCGGCTAGACACACAGGCGGTGTAATATTGGCAAAAATACCAAAGTAGAAAACAAACATGTGCGCCGACAAAATTGGAATATCAAAGCCAGCTAAGGCTGGTGCTGCCATCGTTGCCGTAATAATATAGGCAGGAATAGACGGCAGTCCCATGCCCAATACCATCGAGGCAAGCATGGTCAAAATGAGCGTGAAAAATAATGACCCTGCACCAAGTGTGACAATTGATGAGGTCATCACCGTTCCAAAGCTGGTTAGACTCACGACTCCGATGATAATACCGACGACTGCACAGGCAGCCATTACCGCGAGCGATTGGCGTGCACCATCTTCTAATGCCCCCAAAATGTCAGAGAAACCCATCCTGGTCTCTTTTCGCAGCATACTAACCACGACAGTAAAACCAATGGTATAAGCCGCTGCATATCCGACGGGCACATTTCTGATTAATAAGAAAATCAAAAATACAATCGGTAGCAGCATATGACCGCGGGCTTTTAACACTTCTTTCACGGCTGGCAAGCTTTCTTTAGCGATACCTTTTAGATCACGACGACCAGCGCGAAAATGCACCTGCGCAATGACGCCAAGATAATACAATATCGCGGGTAATAATGCTGCCAACGCAATCGTGCTGTACGGCAAGCCTGTTGTTTCTGCCATGATAAAGGCACTCGCGCCCATAATCGGCGGTAATATTTGCCCGCCAACAGAGGCACTTGCCTCTACTGCACCGGCAAAATCTTTGTGGTAACCAACCTTTTTCATGAGCGGAATGGTAAACGCACCAGTACTGACTACGTTTGACAAAGCAGAGCCATTAATACTGCCCATAAAGCCACTGGAGATGACCGCTACTTTTGCCGGACCACCTTTTTTATGACCCGCAATTGCCAATGCCAAATCATTAAACAGCTGTCCCATCCCTGAGCGCGCTAAGAATGCACCAAAAAGAATGAATAAGAAGATAAAAGTGACCGATGCACCAATCGCAACAGAGTATAAGCCTTCGGTTTTTAGGAATAATTGACCAAAGATATCACCCATGTCATAAGGACGCGTCAGCAGCCTATCGGGCATAAAGTCTAAGTGGCTGACAAACGGATACGCCAAGAATATCCCTGCCAATATCGGTAAAATCCAACCTGTGATACGGCGACTGCCTTCTAATACGCAGACCACTGTAATCAACGAAAATATCACATCCATCTGATTGGCCATACCGCCACGTGAGGTCACGATATCTTGATATTCATATATCAGATAAGCCATCCCAGACAATGACAGAGCAAACCAAATCCAGTCATACCATGCAACGCGCTGACGGCTGCTTTTTTTACTTGCGGGGAAAATTAAGAAAATTAAGGCAAAACCAATGCCCACGTGTACAGAGCGCTGTAGCAACGCTGGCATGGGATTAAAGGTGATATATAAATGAAACAGTGAATATAAAATGCAAAGTCCAGCGATAAAATACTTCACTGGTCCTTGAGTGATGTGCCTTGTGATGGATTCTCTATCATACTTTTCTAATATGGCTTTATTGTGGGCTTGCGCCTCTAGTTCAGCGTCGACCTGAGTATCAGCATCCGTGTTGGAATGTATAGGCAAGTCGTTATTGATATGGTTATCTGACATCGTTGTCACATTATTGTGATCCATCACTTGGGAGTTCATGACACAAATCCTTGTTAAATCTATCAATGAAACCATACGTTTTCGGCATGATCGTTACTTCAGAATAGTCTGGCACCCAGCGATGAATGAACATCTGGTAGTTACCATAGTCAATCTCACCTTTGGTAAGCCGTGAGACCACCCAATTGAGCTTAGGCAATTTCTCATTGATTTGATAACCCAGATAGCCAGGTTTTTGTATGGGAGCAAGCGCTTCGGTTGAGGGTGTACCCGCCCCAAAAGCTTCAAAATAAGTGGTGGTCAGCAGCAATTCAGCGTCTTCTGTACTACTGCTGTCTATACGTTGGTATTGCTCTTCCCACCATTGTTTTTCTACAGAGTGTATCCAGCGCAATTGAAAATTTGGCTCGACAAAGTAGCAAACTTTATCATTAGCACCATCAACGCCTGCGACACGCACTTCCACCACAGGCTGACGGACAAAGAGATGCCATAGCGTAAAAAAAACCAGCGCGGCAATGCCTGCCACGCCAATTAATAACCCTAATCGCTTATTTAGCTGCTTGCTCATCATAGTACTTTTTAGCGCCAGGATGGATAGGTGCGACCATACCTTCACGAGCGGTTGCTAAGCTAATATCATTGGCCGCTTGGTGCGCTGTTTTTAGACCGTCTAAATTGTCAAATAACGCTTTGGTCAGCTTGTAACCATCTGCTTCAGACAACTCAGAGCTAACCAATAGAGCATTCATGATTGCTGCGGTTGGAATCGCGGCGTCATTGCCATAAGTGCCGGCAGGAATCTCAAAAGTCTTAAAGTAAGGCTTAGTCGCAATGATTTCTTTTAGCTTGTCTTGATTGATGGTGATCAACTGTAAATCTAAACCCTGCTCCAGCTCCATCAATGAAGAGTTTGGCAGACCACTACTAAAGAAAGCCGCTTCAATTTTACCCGCTTTCATACCGTCCGCTGCTTCCGCAAAGCCTAAATAGTCAACGGTCACATCATCATATGTGATACCAAACCCTTCTAATAGCGTCCGAGCATTTACTTCTGTGCCAGAGCCTTGATCGCCCACAGCGATGCGCTTACCACGTAGGTCTTCAATATTTTTGATGCCAGATTTTTTGGTGGTGACAATTTGCACCACATTAGGGTATAAAACCGCAATCTGTTGGATGTTGGTTATCGGCTTATCAAAGTTGTTTTTGCCTTCGATCGCGTCGGTGACCACATCACTAAGCGCCAACACCATATCGACCTTTCCTTGGGTCAATAGATTGACGTTTTCGACTGAAGCGCCAGTGGTTTGCGTTTTTGAGTTGACCCCAAAGGTTTTGACATAGACTTCTGATAATGAAGTACCGATGATGTTATAAGGGCCAGATGCTCCGCCAGTGGCGATGGTAAGAAACTTGGTATCAAGCTTGTCGGCGGCAGAGTCAGTAGCAGCGCTATCTGTTGCCGTACTGTCTGTACTTTCTGAACTTGGTGATGAGCATGCTGTCAGACCTAAAGTGGCGCTTAACATTGCTGATAAAAGTAACGGGGATTTTAGAGAGTTGAGCATTGAATTCATCCTTGAAATAATCGAGTTAATACACTTAACGGCACCAATATATCGATAATGATGCGTTACAGACCTGTAATAATATAGCAATTCTTGCTATAAATAAACTGCCATCCAGACTCCCTCTACACTTATACTTTATATGCGAAGCTATTTAAGTAAAGGAGCAGCAGTTCTTATAATGAATCAATAGCTAAATATAGTTTTGCTATGCGGAACAATGTTTCATTGGACAATTCATTTAACCAAAGTCTGTGTCTATTGTAAACCTTTATAATCGTCTAAATACAAACGAGACTATTTGTTATTTAACCAAAAAATACTGATATAAAATGACTAAATGGTCGTTCTTAATGCATTTTTATCATACTGTAGGACTGATGATATTTAATGTATAAATCCTAAGCGGTTATCTTGTAAGGCAGCTGACTTAAAGTAGATCCCGTCTAAATTTATAAATTCGTCACCACATATCTTGGCAACGTTATCTGTTACTCTAAAAATAGGGAAAAACTTTATGATAATATCTAGTGTAGAAAAGTCAGCGGCAGTATCAGTATCGGTATCGGTATCCGCTGATATCGCCATCATTGGCGGTAGCGGTCTTTATCAGATGCAAGATTTAACCAATAAACGTAGTGTCAGCATATCGACGCCTTACGGTACGCCTTCTGATGATATTGTCTTAGGTGAATTAAATGGCGTGACGGTCGCCTTTCTAACTCGTCATGGTCAAGGTCACAAATTCACCCCTTCCGAAGTGCCTTATCGTGCCAATATTTATGCCCTCAAAAATTTGGGCGTACGCTACGTCATTTCGGTATCGGCAGTGGGGTCGCTAAGAGAAGCGCTTAAACCCTTAGATATGGTCATTCCCGATCAAATGATCGATATGACTAAGTATCGAAACAGCAGTTTCTTTGGGGAAGGTGCAGTGGCACACGTCACGATGGCTGATCCTTTATGTCCTAAAGTCGCGGATATTCTAACGCGTGCTTATGTTCATGCGCAGATAGCCGAAGGTCAATGTCATGCAAAAGCCACTTATATCTGTATCGAAGGGCCGCAGTTCTCCACTCGTGCAGAGTCACACTGGTATCGCCAAATGAACGCTGACATCATTGGTATGACCAATATGCCAGAGGCTAAGCTTGCTCGTGAAGCGAGTATGGCTTACGCAACGCTCGCATTGGTCACAGACTTTGATAGTTGGCATCCGACGGAGGAAGCC
This sequence comes from Psychrobacter sp. AOP30-A2-5, assembly GCF_052378115.1. Taxonomy (NCBI): domain Bacteria; kingdom Pseudomonadati; phylum Pseudomonadota; class Gammaproteobacteria; order Moraxellales; family Moraxellaceae; genus Psychrobacter; species Psychrobacter sp. AOP30-A2-5. The sequence goes on from NZ_JBQSXK010000001.1 coordinate 247,139, forward strand.
GTTAGTGCCGATTATGCTATTCAAAATTTAATGAAAAATGTGGGTAATGCGCAGCAGGTCATCAAAGAAGCGGTTGCTTTGTTAGCTGCTGAACAGCCTGACTCTATTGCCCATATGGCTTTAGCACAAGCGTTAGTCACGCCTGTTGAGGCGATGAGTGAAGAGACCAAGACCAGACTTTCAGCATTATTGCCTTAGCAGTACGCATTTATGGTCAACAAAAAGCCATCAAACTATAATCAACCCAATAAGGTCTACACAATAGTTTGATGGCTTTTTTATACCTAAAAACCAGAATGATAAGGCCTGCTCAATTCTCAATAACTTTATAACCATCAAGCCAGCCACTTGTCAGGTACTGTAAATCTTCAGGCTCATCGATATCAGGCAAAGGCGCTAACAACGCTACAGACCAGCTCAATTCTGCCAAGCGCTGTTGAGTAACCTTTGCGACGCTCGCCGTACTCCATTCGATAGTGCTAAATAAGCGAGCAGCAACTTGCTTAAAACCAAACAGCACATAACCACCATCAAAAGCAGGAATCATCACGCTATCTTGCGTTTCTAATTGCTGGGCAGCTTGTCGAATACGAATGGTTGTAAGACTCGGACAGTCCGTACCTATTACGATAACGTGCTCGAAATGTGCTAATGCTTGCTGACTGGCGGTTAACATACGCAAACCCAAATCACTATCTGCTTGTGCTGACCATTGCAGCGAGTCAGGCAAATTAAGCGCTTGCCAGCATGGATGTGTTGGCGCAGGGCTGACACATAACTCAACCGTGAAGCCAGTAGCGACGGCTTGCTCTATACTATGCAATAGCAGTTTATGCGCCATTTGCGCGGCACCTTCAATACCAAGAGCTGGCTGCAAGCGCGTTTTTGCCATGCCCTGTGCGGGGAATTTGGCAAAGAGAATAATGCAAGTTTGTTGGTTTTGATTCATAGTAAGAGTTTGTTCATTTATTTATAATAACGCGCTTTGACATTATCAGCTGATACGCCGCGCCAATAATCAAAACGTAGATGCCACATCAAAATAATCGTCCGCCAAGTGCCGTGCTGTTGCCAACGTCTTGCTGATGTGATGACTTTGCTTTTTAAACAAGCAGGTTTAGCCATACCTTTTAACTGCTTACCTTTTAGCTGTTTGCAAAGCTCAATATCTTCCATTAAGGCTTGGTTAGGATAATTACCGATTCGCTCAAATAAAGACTGGCTAATAAAAATAGCTTGGTCGCCTGTCGCGATTCCGCTCAACCGTGAGCGCCAATTAATCATTTGACTGACCAATCGCAGTGTCGGTTGACGACTGGCTATTTGCACATCAAAACGTCCCCACTCTGCCCGTTTCATCGCTTCAGAAACGCTATCGATAGCGTGCAGTGGCAATTGCGTATCGGCATGCAAAAAAAGCAATACATCGCTAGTTGCTAACGCTGCGCCTGTATTCATTTGCAGCGCGCGCCCTGCTTTAGACTCAGTCATTTGCCAATCAATTTTACTATTATTATCAGGCATTAACTCATTAATAAAACTTTGGATTATGCCAATAGAATCATCGTTTGAACCACCATCGACCAGTATCACTTGCTGTGGGTTTGGATTTAGCCTATTGATATTATCAAACAATAAAGGCAAATTATCTGCCTCATTGAGTACTGGAATAATGATAGAAACCGTTGCCATAGCCGTCATAGTTAGCAGTACTCTTACTTGTTGTTACCATTATTTCTTATTAAGGCTCCAATTATAATCGGTATAACCAATCTTCATTTTTCCTGCTTTTAGCTCAGCCGTTTGCGACTTGTTAAGCCCTAAAGACGAGCTGTAACGAGCCAAAAACCCTTCTAAATCGTTAGTACCGCGCCAGTTAGTCTCAAAGTCTTCTTTATACCATTTAAAAATTGGTGATATCTCTAACGTATTACCTTTGAGACGATTACGACTACTATCTGCAAGGAATTTACTGGTCACTTGCTCCAACTGTTTATCCAATTTACTACCTGTAAAAGCATCATTCAACAATGCTGGACAGCCAATACTCGCACAGTTTACGGCAAAGTGAATACGTGGTTCGTTATAGCGTTTGGAGCCACGGATTAGATTGTGCTCGATGTCATCAAGCGAGCGCTTTTTGCCTAATAGCGTGATAAAATCTTGTTTCCATGGCGAACCAAATATTCCACCAATATCTTTAATCGACTTGATGTTAGGATATTTAGTCAAGACTAGCTCTACAGTGCCAGCGTTATAGACGTTGATCAAAAATGCCAATTGCTCATCTTTGCTCCAACCATTAAACTCTGATTGACTGACTTTGCTAGTTGCTGCCATGTAGCTATCAAGCTTGCTCTTATCGGCTTTCATACCGTTGTAATTAACGACTGAGGCTTTGCCATCATTGGTCATAGTAACGTTTTTATTCAGTAAACTATCCCAAGTGCTGTGATTAAAATCCGCATAACTTGCCATACTGGCTAACAGGATAGAAGTGGTCACTGCCGTTTTGATTAATAAACCACTGCTTAAAAAAAGGCTTTTACTATTAAGTCTTGTACTATTAAATCTTCGGCTATTCAATACTGACATGAGTCACTCCATTTAAATCAATGATATTTTTTCTATCGTCTGATCTGTTGTCTCTTCTTCTAGCGCACCACCGCAGCTACTTCCTTGCCCTGCCGTACAGCCATAGCAATGATCTGCAATGGCAATGTCATCGCCAGCAGGATTTTGCGTTAATAAATCGCTTAGATGCCGACGGGACTTGTTGGGCACTGGAATCTCTAATTGCTGGTTAAAGTCACAATCAAACAACTCTCCTAACCAATTAACGCTAATGGTCGATCGGCACATGACTTCGGTTAAATTGGCGGCCACGTAATTGGCTTTGAGCAAATCCATATAGGGATAGAATTGGTTTTTGGCCAATAGCACCGCACCAAAACGCTGAATCGGCATATTGGTCAAGGCAAATAACTGATGAAATTCGATATCAAAATGCGCTTTTAACTCGCGCTTATAATCTGCTTCAAGCTGCTGTTGATTGGGCGGCAGCGTCGCACCTTGCGGATTATAGACGAGATTAAGCGTTAAGTTTGAGCCAGCTTTGCCATAACCTAAGGCATTGAGTTTATGCAGTCCCAATATACTGTTATCAAATGCGCCTTTACCGCGCTGCTTATCGACATTTTCTAATGAATAACATGGCAGAGAAGCCACTACTTCGACCGCATTGTCTGCCAAAAACTGTGCCATGTCCTCAAAGCCTTCTTCCATCAGGATAGTTAGATTACAGCGATCAATCACTTTTACACCCAAGGCGCGCGCGGCTGTAACCAAATACTTAAAGTCTTCGTGCATCTCAGGCGCACCGCCCGTTAAATCAAGCGTATCAATATTTTGTGCTTGCAAGACTTCTAGAATCAACTCAACCAACTCACGCGACATCATCTCTGTGCGGTAAGGACTGGCAGCCACATGACAATGCACACAAGACATATTGCATAAGTAACCCATATTGACCTGTAGCGTGGTTAACTCACGACGTTTGATCGCTGGGAAATCCGTGTGCTCGAGTAATTCGATAGTTGATTTCATAATGGTATAAAACCCCGTTGGTAGCACCTCTAAAGCAAAAAGGATGACGCAAAAATAAAAGGTTAAAAAAGACAAATTCACACGCAAGCAATTGCTTCTTATGACTATTTCATAAAATTACCATCTCATTTTTAGCCTTGTCACTTTACGTTTTATCTAATTAATCATACCTGGTTGTGAAACGGTATTGACAACTAATATCGTGATTTTCGTCTTTTATGCCAAATGAGCATGACGTCTCGTAGGATGTCATACATCACTTCTCAATTTGGCTTTTAAGATACTATATTTGGCAGCTTTATAGATCGACCTTCTCATCCAATTGGCAATACCACATTTGTCAGTGCAAAACTCTTAAATAGCATTGACCGTACAAGGCTTTATCGCTAAATTGGTTGCAATATTCCTATCTTTTAAAACAACAGTCACTGATAAAATATGAATACTTTTAGAATATAGAAAGCCCACCACGTCCCAATGCTTATGACACACGGATGTAAGCATCAAATCACCTTTAAGGATAACGTAATGAATATGAGCACATTACTAAAACCAACTGTACTGAGCATTGGATTAATGAGTGTCATAGGTTGCACTACCATGCAGACCGCGCCCAAGGATATGAGCAACTCAGCAACTGTCTATTACAATGGCAACATCATCACGATGGAGGGCGATCAGCCACAAATGGCTGAAGCCTTAGTCACCCAAGCGGGCAAGATTGCCTATGTGGGCAATTTACAAGAGGCGCAATCGAAATATAAAAATGCCGCGCAGATTAATCTACAAGATAAAACCTTATTACCCAGCTTTATCGATCCGCACAGTCATTTTGATATGGTGTCAAACACCATGGGTCAGGTCAATCTCAACCCGCCGCCCATCGGTCAAGTCGATAGTATTCCAAAAATGATGCAAACGCTAAAAGAGTATAAAGTGGACAATAACATTGCTGATGGCGACTGGATCTTTGGTTGGGGTTATGATGAAACTCAGCTCGCCGAGGGGCGTCATCCGACCAAAAGCGAGATTGATAAAGTACTGCCAAACAATCCAGTGTATTTACAACACACAAGTGGTCACATGGGCGTCGCAAACAGCAAGGCGCTTGCCATGATGAACATCACTGCTGACAGTAAAAATCCAGCAGGCGGTAATATTGCTCGAATTAAAGGCTCTAATGAACCAAACGGTCTCGTACAAGAAACGGCGATGTATCCGTTCATGCGCAATATGCTAGAAGTGTTAGCGCCGAATCAAGGCAAATTCTTTGAGCAGACGCAAGAGTATTATGCAAAGAATGGCATAACGACGGCACAAAATGGCTCAACGGCTCGAAACACCATTCAGTTTTTTCAAAAACAAGCCGATGCAGGTAAACTTAAAATTGACTTGGTCGCACTGGCAGGAGTGAGTGACTTAGATGAGAATTTGGCTGATAAAAACTTCGTATGGAAAACCTATCAAAATGGTTTTAAAGTACAGGGTACCAAAATCGTCGCAGATGGCTCGCCACAAGGCAAGACCGCCTATTTTAGCCAACCTTATCTCACACCAGTTCCAGATTGTGAAAAGGACTGCCGTGGTCTACCAAGTGTCAGCCAAGATGAGCTGAACGAGATGTTTGTCAAAGCCTATGCTCGTGACAATCAGCTCTTTATTCATAATAATGGTGATGGCGCAACCGATATGCTCATCAAGGCACACGAGTATGCCGTCAAAAAGACTGGTCAAGCAGCTGATAAAGATCGCCGTACTGTGCCCATCCATGCTCAATTTGCCCGACCTGATCAGCTAGCAGCATTCAAAAAATACAATATGGTGCCGTCCTTCTTTACCAACCATACTTACTTTTGGGGAGATGTACACGTTAAAAACTTAGGTAAAAAACGTGCCGACTTTTCAAGCCCGATTGCCACTGCTGATAGAATGGGACTTAGATACACCAATCACTCTGATGACACAGTGACACCTGTTGACCCGCTATTTACAGTCTGGTCAGCAGTCAATCGCACTTCGCGCTCAGGTAAAATCATTGGTAAAAATGAGCGAGCGACGCCGTATCAAGCGTTAAAAGCCATTACCAGCAATGCTGCTTATGAGTATTTTGAAGAAGACAGCAAAGGCACTTTGACGCCAGGGAAACTGGCTGATTTGGTTATCTTGGATGCCAACCCATTAACCATAGAGGCAAGCAAGCTCAAAGACATCAAAGTCATCACAACCATTAAAGAAGGTCAAACGATTTACCAACGTCCAGTACAATAGTTCATGGTAAGCGCCGTATAATAAGCCAAATTTTAGCAGGCGATTTCAAATCATCATGCCTGCTATTCATTAAGATGATGAACCGTTAAAGCTATTTATTAAAAACATTCATTAAAACTGTTTAAGGAACCCTATATGAGTATCAACACCGATACAGGTAACGACCACATTCTCTCCTCCGATAATATTCATTACTTGCATCATAGTTTTTTTGAACCAAGCCATGAAAACACAGCGGTAAAAGCCACATTACTAATTGTTCATGGTATGGCAGAGCATAGCGGACGTTACGCAGACTTCGCTCAGTTTTTAGCGGATAATGGTATCGCAGTGGCAACTTATGACCATTTGGGACATGGAAAGACCGTCAAAACATCAGCAGATTTAGGTTTTTTTGGTGAAGAGCATCCAGTACAGTCCCTGCTAAAAGACGTCATTGTCATGGCAGATAGCTTAAAAAACCGCCATCCTGACGTGCCACACTTTGTAATGGGTCATTCTATGGGCTCGTTTATTGTGCGTAATGTCCTAAAGCACCATGCACACAATTTTACAGGTGCTATTTTGATGGGTACAGCAGATGCCAACCCCTTGACTAAAGTGCTACTCCCAGTCAATAAAATACTGGCAAAAGTAGCCCCTAAAAAACCAAATGCAATGTTTGCCAAGGTGATGAATAAAGTCTTGAATAGTAAGCTTGAAGATCGCATCTCTTCATCAGAATTTGCATGGTTAACTGAAAACCCTGCCGCCATTGAAGCCTATGAAGCAGATCCACTGACGGGATTTGATTTCACCAATAATGGCTTTATGACACTATTCTTTCTGATGGAAACTGGCTTAAACAAAGGCTGGGCAATGACTATCCCAAAAAACTTCCCGATGCTATTTATCAGCGGCGAAGATGATCCTATTGGAGATATGGGCAACGGTATCCGCAAAATTGTCACGCGCTTAAACAAGCAAAACTTCAGTCAGGTAGATATCCAACTCTATCCAAATATGCGTCATGAGCCTTTGCATGAAAAAGACCATCAAACCGTTTATGAAGATATCTTAGAATGGATAGAAAGCCATAGCTCAGGCAATTAACAGCAGCGCTCATCTTGGCAGTTAACTCGTTTGCTAAAAGTCGCCAAATTAGCGACAATACGGCAAGCAAGTTTTTACGCCAAGTCATGCGAGTTATTTAACGATAATATATGCTTTACCTTCCACTAACTTTAGGAACCTTTATGTCATTACAACAAACCATCGAACAAGCCTTTGAAAAACGCAACGAATACAGCCCAAGCACGATGCCACAGGACGTGCGTGATGCTATTAATCAAGTACTTGAGCAATTAGATAACGGCACATTGCGCGTTGCAGAAAAAAAGGATGGCGAATGGGTCGTGAACCAGTGGGCAAAAAAAGCCGTTTTGCTCTCTTTTCGCTTAAACGACAACTATGTTCAGGCAGCGGGCGAACATGTGCAATTCTATGACAAAGTGCCGACTAAGTTTGCCAACTGGACCGAAGCACAGTTCAAAGAATCAGGCGTACGTGTTGTACCACCCGCTGTTGCTCGTAAAGGCTCGTTCATCGCAGCAGGTGCGGTATTGATGCCATCGTATGTCAACATCGGCGCGTATGTCGATCAAGGCGCGATGGTAGATACGTGGGCGACCGTGGGTTCATGTGCCCAAATTGGTAAAAACGTCCATTTATCAGGTGGCGTTGGTATCGGCGGCGTATTAGAGCCATTGCAAGCGAATCCAACAATCATTGAGGACAACTGCTTCATCGGTGCACGTTCTGAAATCGTTGAAGGCGTAATCGTCGAAGAAGGTGCTGTTATCTCGATGGGTGTATTTATTGGTCAATCAACGCGCATTTATGATCGCGAAACGGGTGAGATTCATCGTGGCCGTGTACCAGCAGGCTCTGTTGTCGTACCGGGTAGCTTGCCATCAGAAGATGGTACGTATAGCTTATATGCTGCTATCATCGTCAAAAAAGTCGATGCACAAACCCGCGCTAAAACATCAGTCAATGAGCTATTGCGTTTAGCTTAGTATTTTTAATACTTAGAGTCTCGTACCCAAACCGTACGGACAGCGACAGATCCTCTTTATTAAAGACGCTGAAGAAAACTTCAGCGTCTTTTTTGCAGCTTAATAGAGGGTGGTGCGTTATAATCCCTTTTTTTGGTTTGGCTTTATCCAAACGCAAAACGCCCATACCAGAACCTGCCTTTTTATTACGATTGATAAATGCCTCATCCCATTAGCAATCTTTAACTGTATTTGACATATTATGAGTGAATCACTATTACGCACCGCCGCCATTCCTGTCACTGATCCTGAAGCCGGTCTACGTTTGACAGAAATTTTTTATTCTTTGCAAGGTGAAGCGCTGACCTCAGGCTTGCCAACGATATTTGTACGCTTGACCGGCTGTCCACTTCGCTGTGTCTATTGCGATACTGAATACGCCTTTACTGGCGGCGAGCGGCAGTCGCTAGAAACCATTATAGAGACCATCAAAAGCTATCCTTGCAAGCGTATTTGTCTGACTGGCGGCGAGCCTTTAGCTCAGCCGAACGCCATTGAACTAATGAAGCGCTTACTGAGCGACGGTTATGAAATCTCGCTTGAAACCGCAGGCGCGCTCACGGTAGCAAACGTGCCAACAGCAGTCAGTAAAGTCATGGATCTCAAAACGCCAAGCTCAGGTGAAGTCGATAAAAACCTATGGTCAAACCTCACTCACCTCACTCAGCATGACCAAATTAAATTTGTCATCATGAATCGTGAAGATTACGACTGGGCGAAAGCCATGTTGATCGAGCATGAGCTAAACGATTTGGTCGGAACGGTTTGGTTCTCTCCGATGTTTAATGTCGCAGAGGATATCGACGACGAAGTCAGCCCCGATGTACCTGTGTTGGCGCGCGAACTTGCAGAATGGATGTTGGCTGACGCGCTGCCCGTACGCTTCCAATTGCAACTGCATAAAATCATCTGGGCAGATGCTAAAGGCAAATAATAGTCCAATCATCTAAACGGATATTCAACATAAATAGCGACCCAAGGATAGGAATATAGGTATGGTCAAACTCATTTTATTGGGCTTATTATCGGGAGCATTTTTTAGCTCGACGTTTGTGTTAAACGAAGTTATGAGTGCGGCTGGTGGGCATTGGTTTTGGTCAGCTAGCCTTCGCTATGCATTTATGTGGCTAATACTCACGGCTATTATAATTATGCAGCATGGTTTTGGGCGTATTACGGAGCTGATGACTATATTCCGTCAACATTGGGGCTTTTGGTGTATTACGGGCAGTATAGGTTTTGGAATTTTTTATACAGGAATATGCTACGCGGCTGATCATGTCGCAGGCTGGGTAGTCGCCGCGACTTTTATGTTTACCGTGGTTGCAAGCCTACTCGTTTTGCTAGCATTCGGACAACGTTTTGATAAAAAATTCATTGCATATGCGTTATTAGTATTTGCTGGCGTGGTACTGGTCAATATTAGTGAAGGGCTGCATGCTGCTTCTTTGCTAGATGCTGATGCAGTGCCTATGAAAGATATGCTGCTTTATGGTGCCGTGCCTGCCCTAATAGCCGCCTTTAGCTATCCCATTGGTAATCAGTTGGTTTGGCAGGTATCTTACAACGCTCGCAAGCGTAGTGCCGAGCCTACTAGCACTCAAAAAAGTGATATCCAAGCCAACGAGATTAGTAAAAAAACCACCTCACTTATTACAGAAGCACCTGCATTGTCAGCTGATATGACTTATACGGCGGACGCGGTCGATTCCTTAAACCTTAACCACCCCACTCAAACCTTGCCGAGCTCTTTGCTGCAAACTTTAATCGCACGTATACCTGCTATCAAAACTACCCTCCTACAAAATGCCTTTAACAAAGTATGGTTAATGACCTTGGGCAGTCTGCCATTTTGGTTGGTTTTGGGTCTTGTCGTTCATCCGGATTTGCCTGATACTAAACAGGTATTCAATACCTTACTTGTGGCTTTATTGGCAGGTGTGGCGGCAACCAGTATCTTTTTATATGCCCGTGAAAAAGCGGAAACTTCAAGCGAAGTGGCTGGGGTTGATGCCACTCAGGCAAGTGAAGTGATATTTGCCTTAATTGGCGGTATGCTATTGCTCAATAATACCCTGCCATCAGCGATGGGCTTAATAGGTATTGCTCTGATTATCGTTGGGCTTATTCTATTTGCAAAAGATGGCTAAACTACTACCTAAAATTAGGTTAACTCTATTTAAATTATTGATATAAACACCTTCAAAACCAGCCCAGCCAATCTATTTTGATGGCCATTATATTGGTAATATAATCATGGTTAATGATTTAATTTTTCCTGATATTTTATTATATTTATTAGATATGGTTGGTGTGATTGCTTGTGCGATCGCAGGTACACTGCTGGCACAGCACAAAGGCTTTGATATTGCTGGCTGTATCTTGGTTGCGATGGTCAATGCTATCGGCGGCGGTACACTACGTGATATGGCGCTAGACCGTCATCCGCTCTTTTGGATGACTGACCTCAATTATGTGATCGTCATCACAGTGACATCGCTTATTTTACAAATATTCTTTCATCTGTATCATAAGATTGATAAGGCATTGAAGCTGTTCGATGCCATTGGGTTAGCGGCTTTTAGCGTGATTGGTTTTAAGATAGCATTGACACAAGATATGTCAGCTATTATCGCTATTATGATGGGGGTTTGGACGGCTATTATTGGTGGTCTGCTACGCGATATCATCTGTAATGAGATACCACTGTTACTTCAACGCGAGATTTATATCTCTGCTAGTATTGTAGGTTCGATCACTTATCTGCTGCTTGATCGTTTGGGTGTTAATGCTGGATTGAATGAATTTATTATGCTGGGCGTTATCTTTGCTGTACGGATGCTAGCATTGCGTTTTGATTGGCACCTGCCTTCTATACGTTTGGTGAAATAAGACCGATATATATGGTTTAAACACTAGGGCGTGTCCTCAATTCAATCGTTTACTTTCTAAATGGGCTAAAAATAATCAGACAATCATCATACAAACTTAGTGAGACTTGCTCATGCTGGCTATCGCATTGAACCCTTCAGCACTAATCACTACGTTTGACCCACGCTCTCTCATTTATCTTTTTGATATGATTGGTATTATCGCTTGTAGTATTTCAGGCACGATACTGGCAAAACACAAAAATTTCGATGTTTTTGGTTGTTTACTGGTGTCTATTGTCACCGCTATTGGTGGCGGTACTGTGCGTGATGTCATTTTAGATCGCCATCCATTATTTTGGATGGTGGATATGAGCTACCTGACTGTTATTACCATCTCTTCATTAGTGATGCAAATATTCTTTCACCCCAACTCTAAACGCGTTAATAAATTCCTCAAACTCTCAGATACTATTGGACTGTCAGTTTTTACCTTAATCGGTATCAAGGTTGCCGATAGTATGGGTGCAAATGTGCCCGTGGCATTATTACTTGGGGTGATTACCATTATTGTCGGCGGTATTATCCGCGATATGATCTGCAATGAGATTCCGCTGGTGTTGCAGCAAGAGATTTATATTTCGGCAGCCTTGGCTGGCGGCATCCTCTATTTCGCCCTACACAATCTGGGTGTGACAGCTTGGATTGCTGACATCGCTACTATGGGTACGATTTTTACCTTACGCATGCTCGCCATTCGTTATGACTGGCAGTTTCCAACCATCGAATGGAAATACTAAAAAAGCGTCAACCTTAAACAAAGTCGACGCTATATTTGATACTGGTTGAGTATCTTATAATAAGATAATGCCATCATTCCTGTACGACTGCTAAATCCCTTATCATCAACTGTAGACTTTGTTTGCCGTTCCACTCGTTGATGTCTAGCTGAAATAATACATGCACTTTTTCCGCACGATAATCCCATATCTCGCTATCAAAGTTAAAATAAATTGCTTCAATCGGATATTGCACATCAGGGTAACGCAGCGACAGTTTAAGGTGTTTGTCTTTTAATATCTTAAAGCTTAACACTTCAAAGACCCCGTCAAATATTGGCGGTGCAAAGCCATGACCCCAAATATTAGCATCAGCTAGGTGTTCAGCAAACCACAAGCTAAAGTCACTCGCCTGCAACGCGCCATCAGTGAATTTTTGCTCAGCAAACACTTCATTATCCATCTGTGCCATGACGTCATTAAAAGCCATAACAAACCCATCAAAGTTACGGCGTTTGATCGTTAAGCCTGCTGCCATCGCATGACCACCAAAATGACTGATTAAATCAGGATAGCGCTCGGCAACCTGTTCAATCGCATCACGAATGTGAACGCCAGCGATAGAACGCGCCGAGCCTTTGATAGGGTCATCTTCAGCGGTACGCTCTGTATCCGCGGGCGCAAAGACGATACTTGGCAAATAATGACTTTCTTTTAACCGTCCAGCGACGATGCCGATGACGCCTTGATGCCAATCATCTTGGTATAAAACGATACTGCGTTTATGATTATTATTCGTCTTTTTCTCAGATCTATTTTGAACAATAATATCCCCGCTTTCACGGTTATCCGCCGTAGCCTCATCGTCCATGTCTGTATCCGCAGCGGCTAATGTCTGTACGATGCTATCCGCTTGCGCGCGCATCTCGCCTTCTACCTGCCGACGCGTCCGGTTTAACTGCTCAAGCTCTTGCGCCAAACGCTGCGCCGTACTCCAGTCATCCGTCAACAAACACTCAATACCGATGCGCATATTGTCCATACGACCAGCGGCATTGATACGAGGTCCTAAGACAAACCCAAAATCCTGTGCCTGCAACTGCTTAGGATCTCGCCCTGCTTGTTCAAGGAGTGCCAAGATACCAAGCGAGCAGCGCCCTTGGCGGATAGCCGCCAGTCCATGATGCACTAAAATGCGATTGTTTTTATCAAGCACCCCAACGTCAGCAATCGTCCCTAATGCCACCAAATCCAAATATTGACTCACTTGCACGGTAGATTTACCAGCTTCGCGGCGCAGCTTGGCCAAGCGTCCAAGCACATAAAATGCCACGCCCACCCCTACGAGCGCTTTACTACTAAAGTGACAATCGAGCTGATTGGGATTAACCACAGCCTCCGCAGGCGGTGTTTCTTTAGTCGTCAAATGATGATCAGTAATAATCACGGTGATGCCATCGGCTTGCGCACGTGCCACGCCTTCATGGCTTGAGATACCGTTATCGACGGTCACTATCACCTCAGGATGATACTTCTCAATACCCAATTCGACAATTTCTGGTGTCAAACCATAGCCGTACTTAAAACGGTCGGGCACTAGAAAGTCAACGACTGCACCCATTTTTGTGAGCGCGCGCATCATTAATGCGGTGCTGGTCGCACCATCACAGTCAAAATCACCCACGATAAGGATACGCTGACCGTCATCAATGGCGACGTCTAATAGACGCACTGCTTCGGTAACACCATGCAGCATTTCGGCTGGCAATAGCGCAGAGAGTTGCGTCTCTAGCTCATCAGGCTGAGTAATGCCGCGACCTGCGTACAAGCGGGCAAGCGTCAATGATTGGGCGGCAAGTGGTTGCAGCGCAGCGGGCAACTCGTCGATGCGAGTACTGGTATAACGGGGGGTTAAATTTAGCATGTGCATATTCTACTGGCTTTAGCAGAGGGTCACAATGACAATTTTTGGCGGATTGGTTTATCTTTTTTTGTTGCAGCACATTGTGATAAGCCATAGTTTAATACTAGCATAGAGCAAATAATTCATACTCTGTGCATATAATATGCATAATATTTCATTTACAAAAACGGTGTATAGCGACTGCATTTTTCTGCATTTTGCTACAAAGCAATGATTGTATGCCGCTCAGAAATCCATAAAATGGTAAACAACTGAGATACTTGCTATCTATTAAGATTTTTTGTTTGATTTTTTATTTTAACCATTTATAAGGATGCTTTATGAAAACCACACCACTGGCTGAAAAACTACCAAATACTATTGACCCTAGCTTGGATCTCGAACAAGTAAAAAAGGAATGTCAAAAGTTGGTCAAAAAACGTGCCAAATATTCTGCTGGTGTTGCCATCGTTCCTGTACCATTTTTTGATGTCGCAGTAGACGCAGGTATGCTTACTCAACTATTACCTGACATTAGCGAGCGATTTGGCTTACTTGAAGACCGTAAGGCGGCAGTTGATTTAGAATCACGAGCCATTCATTGGGGCGCATTAAAAGATCGTACTGTCGATTTTGCAGGGTTGATGGCGACACGTGGTATTGTTAAAAAGACCGTACAAGGCTTCGGTGGTCGTATCGCTGCCAAGCAAGTAACGAAATTTATCCCATTAGGGGGTCAAATGGTTGCTGCTACAATGGGCTATATGATTTTCAAAAAAATCGCCAATGACCACATCAATGAGTGCTACAAGCTCGCAAAAGACATTCAGCAAAAGCAACACGGTAAGAATGTCTAAAACAGTTAAAAAACTGACATCAACTTTATAAAATAAAACCAGCTAAGAGCCATTGCCTTAGCTGGTTTTTTTGTGCTGAGCTACGCATATATGGGTTTAATTTTTCAATTTAATAACAGCCTTTTTCATAATACATCTCTAACTCAAAATACTCTATATCACTAATTATAATAAGGTTATCTGCATAAGGACGATACTTTCTAACCATTATTTTTGCCGCTGGTTTGTTCTTTATGAGAATGACGCCATCTTCGAGCCGAACATCGTTATCAAAACTAAATCCATCTCCCATGACTTTTGATGTAGAGCCTTTCCAATGACACTGCTGTACGTGATAATCAGACATCACATATACACTTCTTATAAAAAACAGGCTGGGTATCAAAGCAATTAAAAGACAGGGTATTGATAGCTTTTTATTCATTGAATCTCTAATTGAATTTAGGAAACCTATTTTGATGAAATAAATATTCCTGTCCATGTATGTTTCATGATATCTCGATGCATAGCATCAACAGTGGAAAATGGCAAAAACCACCACCAAATATAGCAATACTTCATGAACAATTCACCTGCCTTATTGATTAAAATCGTTAAAGTAAGATAAATTTTATTCATGGATTCTTGTATGCTGCACTTTAGCGTAGATAGTTATGAGCTAACCTCAACACTGATATTGCTATTGGGTTGCCTCATTCTTTTCATCGCCAGTATTTCTGCGGCGTTCAATGACTATTTTGATGCTTGTTCGTGGGAACACCTCACCACTTGGTTATTTATCGTCGGTGGTTTATTGATGATTATCGGCTATATTGGTTATAAAGCCTATGCATATTATTACCCTTATGCGCGGCTGGATTGATAACGTCAAGCTTTGATACAAAATGGCTTAATTCTGTGCTAGTAGTGGTTAATGATGTCATGCACTAATTTTGCTGATAATATACGACCTGCTGGGAGAAAATACATTTCAATTAGCAAACATCAACTCGTACCAAATGCCAGTTTCTATTAAGCATAAACCTTCAAACCAATAAAAATCTTAAAGGATCAGACCCATGAAAAAAATCTTAATATCAACGGCTATGCTCGCTACCCTCGCTCTATCTGGATGCACAACGACTGATGGCATGAATAATAATGCAGGTACTGCTATCGGTACTGCCAATGAGATTGGTATGAATGTCTTTAAATCAGCGATTGATAACCAATGCCGCAGTCAGATTGAAAAGCAAACTGCTTGGCGTGTGGCTAGCGTGGCTATGACCGACACACAACAAGAAGCTGTAAAAAGTAATGTTTGTGGCTGCGTCAGTGAGCAAGCGCCGCAACAAGTGACGCTCGTTGAATTGGGTAATGCTGCTATCGATTCGCAATATCGCACACAGCTGGTCACGAAAGTCGTCGCAAAATCTCTACAAAGTTGCTATACCAGTTTTATGAAATAAAATATGATATATCTACTGATGTACAGTAGATATAGTTGTACAACATTCAAGTTTTAAGACATTAAAATAAAACCATAAAAAGGGTGCGTTATAAATAACGCACCCTTTTTATTGCTAAGTCTTTGTACCATCACTTATCTTATTAACTTGGCTTAGAACTTGTTTTTGTCAACTGGATTCTGTGACAAAGCTGCTGTAAAAGGCAGTATTTTACTGCGGCTAAAATACTTAGAAGAGCTATCAATAATCTTATCTACTTCTTTGATCAAATCATTAATAACGTCATCATAAACGCCATGATATAGTTCAGTTTCGAATGCCGTAAAGGGATGCTTACGCGATGCCGAGCCGACCTCTGTCACGCCTTGCTTACTATAAAAAATATCGACTCGACCATCACTGTTGAGTACACAGTTTAATACTCCGCCCTCCAGCTCCATCTCTACTCGCTCAGGCATAAAAATATAATCATCTACGTTGATGAGTTTTTTTTCTACTTCTCTCTTAAAAAATGATTTGATATCAAACATGGATATATTCCTGACCTTAAAATTATAATATACGTTAGCACGACTGATTTTACAGCCACTGTCCAGCATGTAATCTGCTGCTTGTTCGTTCGTGCTTTATGAATCAATACTATAAGATGACGTGATATTTTTTAAGACAGGATATGTAAAACTGCGTTTGATGTTGGTAAAAATAGAATGTTAGCTGTAGCTCCTTTATCCTATTGCAATAAAAAAGGGAAGCTGTGCACTAGGGCGTGTCCCCTTTTTTAATGATGGAACTACTCTATCTGGCTTAATCATACCCAGCCTTTCTCACGAAACGATTTCAACACCTCAACAAACGCTGCCATCTCATCAGGTCTGCCAAGCGTCAAACGATTAAAGCCAGTGACAGGCGAAAACTCGCGACCAACAGCGATGCCATGGTCGCACATTCTATCGATATAGGTTTGTACATCGCCTTTGATTTCGTGGAATATAAAGCTGGCTTGTGATGGTAAGTAGCGTAGTCCAAGCTCATCCAACGTCTGCTCAACCAGCTGACGCGATTGATTGGCAGTATGCAAACTCAACGCCAAAAACGCCTCATCATTCAAAGTTGCTATCGCGGCGACAGCACCAGACAGATTGGTGTTATCCACTGAGATAAACGCCTCTAGCTCAGTGATCATTTGCGGACTGGCAACGGCATAGCCGACACGCATACCTGCTAGCGCACACAGTTTGGAGAAAGTCCGAACCACGATAATATTGTCTGAGCGCTGCTCTCTTATCCACGCAATCCCACTCTCAAAACTTGGGTCAGTGACGTATTCTGAATAGGCTTCATCTAGCAAGAAAAAATGATGGTCTGGTGCCGTTCCTACCCACGATTTTAACTCATCTGTGTCAGTAATCGTCGCTGTAGGATTGTTGGGGTTGCAGAGATAAAATAAGCTTATACCATCAAAATCATTAGCCACTTTTTGCATATTTTGTAAATCAAAAGAATAGCTTTCAGGCATCAATGCTACTTTTACCACGGGCACATTGATAGAGGTTGCATATAGTTCCGCATAAGCAAAGGTTGGGTGCGGCACAATTACTTGAAAATTTCTGCCTTCTCTTAACGCTTTGTTTTGCAGCATTTGTACGACCGTGCGGATATTCTCACTGGAGCCACTGCCTAGAGATATTTGATTTTCAGTCACGTCATTAATTTTCGCAACTTTAGTGATTAAGGCTGCACGCTGGTCATCTGGATAACGAAAGCCGATATCTAAAGCATCGATAACCGCTTTTTTGGCAGAGTCTACCATACCCAGTGAGTTTTCGTTAGAGTTTAATTCTATTAATGGATTGGTAAGCACAATAGTAATACGCCTAATTGATACCCATACCAAATATGCGATGAACAATGTCAAACTCGCTCAGCCAGCGGACGTAGCACTTGCGCTCGTCTTTTTTGCTACTCTGATTATTTAGTAGGGTTTATATATGGATGGTAAGATGCATTCGGATAATAATGGTTATGGTAAGTGGCATTTACCCTGATTACAAGCGCTCTGAGCGATGAAACTCGTTAGCAGCTGTTATGAGTAAGATGCTCATTTATTGATAGTATCCGTTAAATAAAAGAGAGCCACCCTATAGGCAACTCACTTTGTAAAACTCTTAGCATTTTTGCTAATACTAGGGCATGTCCTCATTTCAAAAATGGTGATAAACATGAGGTAAATTGCCGTTAAACAAGGAAAGTAGCGCATATAATAGCAAGATATTAAGAAGCTATTTGACGATTTTTGGCAAAATTTAGCCATTTTTAGCCCATTTAGCAAGTAATCGATTGAATTGAGGACACGTCCTAGTCTTGTTAGTTTATCGATATTTCAAATTAGCAGTTTTCTAATGTACTACTTAGACCCAGCCTTTTTCACGGAACAGCTTTAATACTTTAATAAATGCTGCCATCTCATCAGGCGTGCCAAGTGTTAGACGGTTGAAACCTGTAACAGGTGGAAACTCGCGACCAACCTTGATGCCATGGTCACGCATTCTATCGATATAAGCTTTTAAATCACCTTTTATTTCATGAAAAATAAAATTGGTCTGTGAGGGTAAATAACGCAATCCAAGATCGTCCAATACTGCCTCAATCATCTGGCGCGACTGATTGGTATTGCGCAAACTTAGCGCTAAAAACTTGGCATCATTTAACGTCGCAATAGCAGCAACCGCACCTGACAAGTTGGTGTTGTCCATAGACATAAAAGCTTCGACACTCTCAATAGCTTGCGGGTTAGAAACTGCGTAGCCCACTCGCATACCTGCTAAGGCACATAGCTTTGAGAAAGTATGGATAACAATAAGATTGTCGGATAACCCTTGTTTCACCCACTCAATACCGCTCTCAAAGCTTGGATCTGACACATACTCCAAGTAAGCTTGATCTAGCAAGAAGTAATGGTTATCTGGTGCATTACTTACCCAAGTCTTAAGCTTTGACGTTGATGTAATGATGCCCGTTGGATTGTTCGGATTGCAAATATAAAGTAGGCTGATGCCATCAAAATCGTCAGCGGCTTTTTGTAGCTCATCAAAATCATAATCATAATCATAATCATAGTTTTCAGCGGTTAGTGGTATCTTGACCACAGGCACGCCAATGGAATTTGCATACATCTCTGCACAATCAAACGTTGGCACAGGAATCACCATTTGAAACTGCTTACCCTCTTTCAATGCTTTGTTTTGCAACATTTGTAAGGTAGCTCGAATATTTTCAGTCGAGCCATTGCCTAAGGAGATTTGGTTTTCTGCCACACCATGGATGGTGGCAATTTTGCTGATGAGCGCCGCGCGTGGATTATCTGGATAACGAAAGCCCTCACCTAAAGACTCTATAATGGCTTGTTTGGCAGAATCTGCCATACCTAGTGAGTTTTCATTCGCATTTAATTCTAAGAATTTATTATTTTGCATGATGGATTATGTGCCTTAACGTCCGTTGTTATAAGTTCATATTGCTCATTGATATCATATTAAGGGGCATTTGGTATAAACACAAGTTTTGATATTACCAATTATTAGTTATTAATAATCTCGAACAAAAGCGAGGTTGTTTTGCTGATAAGAAGACCATAAAAAAGGTGAGCTGCGCCATTAGCAACTCACCTTTTTGTTAGATACAAACTGATATTAACGGCAGTTCAAATAACCTATTAGATTAAGTGCGCCTTTAATTCGAGCACTTTATCACGCGTTTTTGCTGCATCTTCAAACTTCAAGTCACGCGACATTTGCTTCATCAGTTTCTCAAGACGGTTGATTTCTTTCGCCAGTAAATCAGGACTGCGTAAGATACTAATATCCACATCAGGCAAATTACTCTTGATAGGAATCACTTGATTGTCATTGGCATTCTGATCGTCACCCGTATCGATTTTATCGGTGATACTGCGACGCGCGCCTTTTGGGGTGATGTTGTGCTCAAGGTTAAATGCTACTTGTTTTTCGCGGCGACGGTCGGTCTCGTCTATCGCCTTTTGCATACTGTTGGTAATGCGATCAGCATAAAGGATAGCCTTACCATTGATGTGACGCGCAGCACGACCAATGGTCTGAATCAAAGCACGCTCAGAACGCAAGAATCCCTCTTTATCGGCATCAAATATCGCGACCAATGACACTTCTGGCATGTCTAGCCCTTCACGCAATAGGTTAATACCGACCAATACATCATGCACGCCAGTCCGCAACTCATGAATGATCTGCATACGCTCAACGGTATCGATGTCCGAATGCAGATAAGCAACTTTGACGTCGTATTCTTTTAGATAACTGGTCAAATCCTCTGACATACGCTTGGTCAAAGTGGTAATCAGTACGCGCTCATCTTTTTCTCGGCGCTTAGTAATCTCTGATAACACATCATCAACTTGCGTCAATACAGGACGAATCTCAATCTCAGGATCAATCAAACCCGTTGGACGGACGACTTGCTCAACGACTTGCTCACTATGCTCAAGCTCATATAATGCTGGTGTGGCACTCACATAAATAGTCTTAGGCTTGATACGCTCCCACTCTTCAAACTTCATCGGACGGTTGTTCATCGCGCTTGGCAGACGAAAGCCATAATTGACCAAATTTTCTTTACGCGATCTATCGCCTTTATACATTGCACCGATTTGCGAAACGGTGACGTGCGACTCATCAAGGAATAACAACGCATCCTCTGGAATATAATCAAACAAAGTCGGCGGTGCTTCCCCTGATGGACGACCAGACAGATGCTGCGAGTAGTTTTCGATACCGTTACAGTAACCGAGCTGTTGAATCATCTCAAGGTCATACTGAGTACGCTCTTTCAGACGCTGTGCTTCAATCAGTTTATTGTTTTCACGGAAATACTCCAGACGCGGCTCTAGCTCAGCACGAATGGTATGACTGGCAGCTTCCAGTTTATTACGCGGCGTCACATAATGCGATTTTGGATAGATAGTAATACGTGGCACGCTACGTACCGTCTTACCTGTTAATGGATCAAACCACGTGATTTTCTCCACTTCATTGTCAAATAAGTGCACACGTACCGCCAGCTGCTCAGACTCAGCAGGATAAATATCTAACAGCTCGCCACGCAGCCGATACGTACCGCGTCCAAAGTCTAGCTCATTGCGCGTATATTGCATTTCAACGAGGCGTTTAATGGTAGCAGTACGATCGATTTTGTCCCCAACGACGACGTGCAGCAGCATTTTTAGATAACTTTCTGGATCACCCAAACCATAGATGCAAGATACTGACGCCACAATGATGGCATCACGGCGCTCTAGTAAAGCGCGCGTGGCTGACAGACGCATCTGATCGATATGATCGTTGATGGCACTGTCTTTTTCGATAAAGGTATCGCTCGCTGCGACATACGCTTCCGGCTGATAGTAGTCGTAATAACTGACAAAATATTCAACCGCATTATTGGGAAAGAATGATTTAAATTCGCCATATAACTGTGCGGCAAGGGTCTTATTATGCGCCATGATAATGGTTGGACGCTGGGTCTCAGAGATGACCTTTGCCATGGTATAGGTCTTCCCAGAACCCGTCACACCCAATAATAACTGCTCATCCATACCAGAATTAATACCATTAACGAGCTTTTTAATTGCTTGCGGTTGATCGCCTGCTGGCTCAAATTCGGTAATCATCTCAAAGGCGCGACTGGATATTTGCGTACCAGACGCATTGACACCACTAATTTCAGCTTCGCCCTGTAGCTGAGTGGCCAATTGGTTTAACTGACGCGACGAGCGCGGTTCAGGCATTCGCATAATGGCTTTCTTCTTCTGAAGGTTTATAACAATGTGGGGTCTAAGCTAGGATTTTTAAAGGTAATTAAGGGTTTTATCTTGTCATCTTCTCTTACGATATTAGCATCTAGATATGACGTCACACGCCCTATTTATAACGAATAAATAGTACCTTCGTTATAAAAAACGCACACAGCATCCGCTAAATTTACAAAGCTTTTCATGATTAACAAACTCATTACACGACCACCTAATAAAGCCTAACGCTTGAGGCTTTCAATCTTCATTTAAGCTGCTATTATTTATAACGAATCAACAAGTAGTTCATTAGTAAGATACCAATAACAACAAATGAGATTTTCATTAAAATAATACACATAACGGAGTAGAACATGAGAGAACGTTACGCAAGTGGAATAGATGATGCAACCGCAAAGAAAATGATCGACTTATTGAACGCTAATCTAGCGAATCTCATTGATTTGAGTATGGACAGTAAGCAATGTCATTGGAATTTGCAAGGTACTGGCTTTATCGGTGTTCATCAGTTATTAGATGATACTTATGGTCGCTTGACTGAAGCTTATGATACGGTCGCTGAGCGTATTGTTATCCTTGGCGGTAAAGCCAATGGTATCTCTAAACGCGTCGTTGAGGACTCTATCTTAGAGACTTACCCTACTGATATCACTGACGTTGATCAGCATGTTCGTGAGCTTACCAATCGTTATAAGACCATTGCGGCATCATTGCGTGAAGGGATTGATGCTGCTGGTGATGCAGGTGATGAAGATACCGCTGACTTATTAACGGAAATAAGCCGTACGGTCGATAAAGATGCATGGTTCATCGGTGCCAACGCACCAAAGAAATAATATCTTTGTACTCAAACCAGTTATACCAATAAAACAGGTATATCAATAAGACAGTCTATATCAGCAAAAAAGGTCACTTTTATAGTGACCTTTTTTGTGCGTACTAATTTATGTGTAATAACTTTAAGATTCGCGCTCAGAAACGGGCTTTAAAGTAGCTAAATTGTCAGTTATTAGTTAAAAAACACCTTGGATTATTTGTTGCATCTGCGGTAAAAGCTCACCCAGCTGCGCCTCTGTCTCACTGGTATCCTCAGGCAAAGATTGCTTTAGAAATGCCGCTGTAATCTGTGGCTGTTTCGACAAGATACTTTGACCCATTACCGTATCATAAAAATCAATTTGAGCATCAACTTCCGCTTGCGTATAGTAAGTTTTTGCTGCGTTAATATATGCTTGCGTCAACGTCTGCTTGTCAGTAGCATTGCCTATACCATTGGTCATTATCTTGGCATATTGACCTAGCACTTTTTGAATCTGCTCTTGTAGCGCCTGTTGGCGTTTATTTAAGTTACCATCACCTACTGACTCAGTACGATTTTGCGTTTGTACATTGATAGCATCGATAGCCGCTTGTTGCCCGTTAACGATAGATTCTATTTGCTCATCAATATGCATCACTTCCATCAGCTTCACAATAGACGTATCTGTTGGGGAGATATTATTATTCATAAAAGCGGTATTGTTAATAGAAGCGCTATTCGCACTTATTCTATTGATACTTACTGTCTGCTGTTGAGCAGGCTCACTATGAATTACCAGCTCAGCCTGTGCTTGAGTCAGACTGGCTACTGCGCTAATAGTGATAACTGTCATACTTAATGAGCGAACCATGAGTGAACGCCCAACAGAGCTCTCTATAGCAGACTGAAGACTTAGTTTCATGTTAGTTTCTCTTTATCAGGCATCTTGATTATAACTATTGGGTAAGCTCAAAGTTTCAGCATTGGGTACAGATAATGTCAGGATAGCTTCCTGAAATAAAGGATTGGCACGGAACTGACTTTCAATAATTTCGAATTTTTGGGCAATCTCTTTTTCTTTTTGATTGCCAGCGATATCGACTGCTGCCACCATAAATATCTTTTTGGGTCCCACCCACTCCAAATGTAAGTACGACACACTATCGATATCTGGATGATTGAGTAACTCGGTCAATGCATAGCCATGTATCCTCTCTGATACTTTATAACCGACCAAAAAGTCACGGTTACGGCTAATTAAAAAAATGGCTACCGCACCTAATAATATTCCGACAATGATAGAGCCGAGCGCATCCCAAAACGGCTGTCCCGTATAAGCATGCATACCCATGGCAGCAGCAGCGACAACCAAGCCAATGACAGCTGCCAAGTCTTCAAAGAATACACCACGTAAAGTTGGGTTTGACGTATCGACCACATAGCCAATGGCGCTGACATTTATCGCTTCACCATGCTTTTTGCTTTGTAAGTAAGCTTGTCCTAACGAAAACCCTTCGAGCACAAACGCAATCGCCAATACAATAAAACCGATGGTATAGTTAGTCTCGCTTTCCGCAGCATTCCACTCGGTGATACCGGTATAAATGGAGACAATCGAACCTGCCATAAAGACACCAAAAGCGGCTATCATCGACCAGACATAAGCTTCTTTGCCATAGCCGAGGGGATGGCTTTCATCAGCAGGTTTGATCGCCTTTTTCTCGGCGACAATTAATAAAGTACCGTTACCTGCATCTGCCCACGAATGCGCTGACTCTGCGATCATAGAAGCAGAACCCGTCATAAATGCTGCAACCGTTTTGGCAATCGCAATGATAAGGTTGGCTCCAACAGCAATTAATACCGTCACCAATGAAGCGGAATGTTGCTTGTCTTTATTGGTTGTCGACTTAGCAGAACCGTCTAATACAGAGTGAGAATTACCATCAGAAGTGGTGTCTGTAATGAGCGTGCCAGCACCCCGAGCACGACTATTATGCGGCGCTGGCTGATGAGAAATAGCAGGAGGTGACTCGGCTTCCGATGGTTTTAAGCTCATAATAATCTCGATATAGGCTTTTTGAACGCAGATATGTATATATTTAACCAGATCAATAGACCGTATATTGAAAGCATTTTAACTGACTATACAGGGTCTATTCATCTTAACGATCATGAGAATTAGCCAGCTCACCAACCATATCCCCGATATCACAACTGGGTCGATGTGAGCTTTCCAGACGCAGGTTTTTACGCTCTAGTGCTGCATCAGCGCGGCATTGCTGCATGGGATTTTTGATATCAAGTGGCGGCGCAGGTGTGGGCTTGCCATTATCATCGATAGCGACCATCGTAAAATAGCAGCTGTTGGTATGGCGTACAGTACGGGCTCGAACGTCTTCTGCTTCGACGCGAATGCCGACCTCCATTGAAGTATTTCCCACATAATTAACACTTGCCGCAAAGGTAACCAATTCGCCAACATATATAGGCTCACGGAACATCACTTGGTCAACAGACAGCGTCACCACATAATTGCCGCTATAGCGACTGGCGCAAGCGTAAGCGACTTGATCTAGCATCTTAAGCAAATCACCACCATGCACATTGCCAATAAAATTCGCCATATCAGGCGTCATAAGTATCGACATATATAGCTCATGATTTAATGGGGCTTTTTTGGCAGTAGAGCTGGTATTGTATTGCGGCATAAAAATCCTTGAATGATTTAGGGCGTGTTGATAGTAAGTATCATTTATACAGCAGCTCACAAGAGAGCACAAACAGCACTCTGTCATTGAATGGTCTAGGTTATGTAAACCTTAAGCTATTTAACTTTAGCTCAACCAATGAAAACGATAAGCAAGCCAAGCAACAATGGCGCTCACTGAACCTGTCAAGATACCGCCCCAAGCAAAATCAACCAACGCTGTATCCAGTGTAAAGCCTTTGTACAACACTAAACTGGTAAAGTCATAAGTACCGTAAGCCATCAGCCCTATCAAGCCACCAAGCAAGAATATATGACCAATCGAAGCGCCTGCTTTGATTTGTGGATATAAAATCAAGACACAGAGAGCCAGTAGATAAAACATATAGAACACGCCAGCAGCAATCATGTTTGGCTCATCGGCAAGCAGATGCCCGATACGCTTTTCGTAAAATAAGCCCGTCATGGTCTTGAGCCAAACTGCGTCAATACCCAAAAATATAAGCACAGCAGCCAGATATATAAATACATAACCCATAACCACATCCTTTTAATTAGCGTTTTTTAATCCCAGCTTATTTCCATCATCGCTTGTTAAGTCAGTGCTTGTTAAGACACTACCTGTTGAAACGTAACTTGTTAAGACGCTATGTTTCGTTTGGAGGCGTCTTGGCCATCACTGTTGGCATTACCGCTTTCATTAGAATTCATAATATCGTGAATCAGACGGCTGCTTTGCTCATCGGTGAGAGTGTCATGAGAAGACAAATCAGAGAAATGCATCACATCAATATTGTCTGGCTTCACTGCGGTCAACTGTACCACGCCGATGGTGCGCTCTAAAAACCCACCTTCACAGTAACAAAAATAAAAATCCCACAAGCGAATAAAGGCATCATCATAACCAAGCCCCTTAATTTCTTCACGCTGTGCCATAAACGCCGCACGCCAGTCGCGCAAGGTATGAGCATAGTCAAAACCGTAATCATGTAGCTGCTTGATGACCATATCGGTTTGTTCCGTAAACTGTGTATTTAGCTCTTGATTGGAGAGCAAACAACCACCAGGGAAAATGTGCGTCTGAATAAAATCGACTGAATTAACATAATCTTGGTAGTGTTGATCATTAAAAGTAATCGCTTGCAGCACCATCAGCCCTGTGGGTTTGAGCAAGCTATTACATTTGACAAAAAACGTCGGCAAATACTCGTGCCCAACGGCTTCAATCATCTCGATACTGACTAGCTTGTCGTACTGCCCTGTCAGCTCACGATAGTCCTGCTTCAGCAGGGTAATTTTATCAGACAGTCCTGCCGCAGCGACTCGGCGCTGCGCCTCATCATACTGGGCGTCAGAGATGGTCGTCGTCGTTATGTGACAGCCATAATGTGTGGCGGCATAAATAGCAAAACCACCCCACCCTGTGCCAATTTCTATCACATGATCATCAGGCGTCAATTGTAATCGCTGGCAAATGAGCGCCAGTTTATGCTGCTGCGCTGCGCTCAGTGATACATCAGGCGTACGATAGACTGCTGCTGAATACATCATTGTATCGTCCAAAAAACGCTGATACATATCATTGCCCAAATCATAATGCGCTAAAATATTGGACTTAGCCCCAGACTGATCATTACTGCGTAGCCGATGCTTCGCTTTTTCAAACGCCTTACTCACACCTGCAAAGCGATTTTCTAACTTATTCAACACCGCCAAGTTACGCGCTGCCAACCGAATCAGCCCGGTCAAATCGTCCGTATCCCACTCACCATTGATATAGCTGTCTGCTAGCGCAATAGAGCCGCCAAGCAACAGCTGCCGATAGACAGTAGGATCATGAATCATCAAGGTGACGTGTAGTGAATGGCGACCCACTGCCGAACTGCTCGCGACACTATCGGATACTTTACCGAAGCTAACGGTATTAGGTGCTTGCTCATCGAATGCTTCGACTATAGTCAGGCTACCAAACTGGATATGCGCTAATGCGCGGAAGATGAGTTTTCTTGCCAATTGATTCATTCCCGTACTGACGGGCTGAAAAATGACGCTCTCATTGACGACCTTACTTATCTGTGCGGTCAATTTTCCTAATGTTGAAACGGGTGCTCGGTCGGTTGGTCGTGCTGACATCGTATATTCATCCTTGTTTAAATGCTCTATACTTAAGCGTTAAGCTGATAATTTTCTTTGGCTGATCGTTAGCCCTTCAACTATCAAAGAATATCTTTTGGAGTCGGTGCTTTGTTTTGTTGGCTATCGGCCAGTTTTTCATCATAATGAATATAAGGCACTTTTTTAATCGCATAAAGCTTGAAAGCATGCCAATAAATACGGGTTACAGAGGTCATATTCATTAGCGGATTTTTTCGCAAACTGTTGCGAATCGTTGTGGCGGTCATTGGAACGCCAACCATTTTTATACCCGTTTTTAATACCTCACCGCGCTCATCGCTGATATCAATAGCTATACGAACTTGCAAGCAATTATCCGGCTGCTTTTTTACCTTAACCTGCCAACGATATAGCTGATCGATCGGGTTAAAAGGTGAGACATGAAAATCTTTATTATGACAAAATTCAGTATTCGCACCATTGAGTGTAAACCCATAATAATGGCGCTTATCCCATGGTGTATTAGAGACTTCAGCCAATAAATGCGAGGGCATCTGCTGCTCATCGAAACCTAAGTAAAAATTGACTGGACTAAAATATATGCCCGCATTGCGGCAAACGAGCATCCCAATAATATCGCCTGTTGGCGCACTACCCGTTTGCTCAGTAAACGCTTGGTTTAAGCGATGATTAAGTGTCTGAACAGAATTTGAACGGCAATTATCTTGCTTATCACTCATTGATAGATTACTTAGGCTATTTGACTCTTGTAAAGGTAGACCTTGTAAGTAATCATCAGGACAAAACTGCTGCAAGGCTTTTTTCTTTGCTGAAAATAATGGCAATCCTTTGGTCAGCCGCCCTTTTGAAAGCAACTTGTTTAAAAGCTTATTTTTACTACTAATATCTGTACTTACTTCAGGAAGCTCCAGCCCTTTAGCCAATGCGCTGATATTGATGCCCCAATAACGGTATGGATACGCAAATTTATGCACACTTGGCAGTAACCGACTGTGCCAAGTCGTCCCATGGAACAACTGATGGGGTAACAGCTTATTAGGCGTGTCGGTTTCAATAGACATAGCATTCTCTTCAATAATGTTCGTTGATCTCACGACCAAAATCACTGCACGTTATGACGACCAAATAAGCGACGCTTTCGCTTTGGTTCATCATTTTTAACAGTCGGTTGTAAACGTTCAATGTACTCAATCAGCTCTTGATTGGTGAGCGCCGTGACCACCTCACGCTTATTAAGTGTGCGCAATTTGCTATCTGCCTTTACCGGCAGGTCCTTATAACGAAACGGCGTATGTGCGCTCTCGGCATCAGGCAGATGAGTCGGATCAACCTCGTCCTTTATCGCAATATCATGACCGAGCGCCTGACAAACACGTAGACCACTACGTATGCCATCTTCATGAAAACCATTAAACCAATAGGCACCGCAAAAATGTGTGTGCATGTCGTTACCAGAGATACTCGACCATCTGCTTTGCGCCTTAATCATCGCTTTATCAAACACAGGATGGCTATAATCGATGCGCTTGATGACGTGCTTATCGTCAATATTTTCATGAACGGTTTCTGGATTCAGCGTAACCAAATAATTGTGCTTTTTGGTCAGGCGTTGCAGAATATTCATGTTATAAGTCAGCACTGGTTTTGCTGATGTTTGCGCTTTTTGATTTGCGAGATTCTCATCAATCAGGTAATTCCAGCTGGCCCACGCCAATGGCTTGTTCGGTAGGACACTGATATCGGTATGCAGTACGGCGGTATTTTTGGTAAAGCGAAAATGACTCAGCACCTCATTTTCATACTTACTGGCGTCTGTTAAAATTTTGAGTGCGGTGTCTGCATGACAAGCAAAGATAACTTCGTCAAATACCAATTTTTCGTTTAAGCTTTCGATATTGTTGTCAGTAATGCTTTTATTTTTAACCGTCAATAATACTTGCTCACCATCGCGAACCACAGACTGGACTGGACTGTTTACTCTCACCTCACCGCCCGCTTTGATGAAGCGTGGAATCAACTTATTGACGTACTGTTTTGAGCCACCTTTGATCGTAAACCACTGCGGACGATTAACCACATCAAGCAAGCCATGATTGTCAAAGAACTGTGCAAAAAACACCAGTGGGAAGTCTTGCACTTCATGCAGACTGGTTGACCAAATGGCAGAAACCATTGGCAGCAAATAGTTATCTATAAACAGCTTGCCATAACTTTTTTCTGTGAGATAGCTGCCCAGTGTTTGCTCAGTAAAAACACTAACATCTTGCCCTTTAGTACGTGCCATTTCGTAGTCTTGGCGTAGCTGCTTGATATGCTTATTGAACTGTAAAATATCTTTGATAAATTGCCAAAACTTTGGATTGAAGACATTCTTACGCTGCGATAATAAAGTATTGAGCGTGTGACCATTGTATTCAAAATGGCGCGCTGTATTCTTTACCGAAAAGCTCATATCAGTCGATTGAAACGGCACTTGTAGCTCATGCAGTAGCCGAAAGAAATTGGGATAAGTACGCTCATTAAAGACGATAAAGCCAGTATCTATGGCACTCTTTTCCACATTGCTGCTCTTTGCTTTTTTGCCGTCTTGTAGCGCCACATCGATGGTATTTACATGACCACCAATATAATCATTAGCCTCGAACACTGTCACTTCATGTTGCGCCACTAGATAATGAGCACAAGTCAATCCTGATACACCCGAACCAATGATAGCAATACGTTTTTTAGCTTGAGGGTTAGTCGTCTGTTTTGAGAGGCTGCTGGCTTCATGAGAGACTGTCTCTAGGTTCTTACGTTTACGGTGGTTAAACAGCATTGATGCGTTCCTTTCCATATTTTTAGTAATTTATTTTTTGCAATTTTTCAATATAATAAGCTATTTTTTATTAATTTTTTCACTGACTTGCTGCCACACCAAATCTGGCAGCGTACCCAACACCTTTAACGGTAAAGTGAGCTTTTTGGGAAATTCGATCACATCGTGACCACTCGCGATACCATCACGAATAGCTTGGCTTGCCTGCGCTGTTGTTTGGATAAACGGCATGGGAAAATCGTTTTGCTTAGTCATTGGCGTCTCGACAAAACCAGGCACGACCAAGCTTACCGACACATCATGCGGTGCAAGGCTAATTTGCAAAGTTTTCATTAGGTAATGGATGGCAGCCTTTGAGCTGCCATAAGCTTCGGCACGAGCAAACGGCACATAAGCAGATGCTGAACCAATGCCCACCAAGCGACCTTTTGAGGCGATTAGCTTTGGCAATATCCCTTCGATAGCATGTGACAACGTACCCATATTTACCGACATCACTTTCATAAACGAGGCGCTATCGAAGTTTGGCATGTCCAAATATTCGCACATGCCAGCGCCACAAATCGCCAAATCAACCTCTTCAATTTTTTCAAAAGCATCGATAACTTTATCCCGATCCATGAGATCTAAGTCAACCGTTTCTGCGCCTAATGACTCAAGCGCAGCCAATGCCCTATCGTCTCGACCAACGGCATAGACATGATGACCGTCTAGTAGATAGTCTTTTGCCAATTGATTGCCAATACCAGACGTCGCGCCAGTAATAAGTATATGTAATTTCTTAGTAGAGTCAGTCATCGTAAACGTCCTTTTATTTGTGCTGATAGTACAAAACTTCCCATGCATTCAGGTATCAAATACTTGCTTATCATCTTTAGTCAGCTGATGGCATTAACCTTTTCTTATTAAGGTATCATCCATTTTATTTATTAAATCTAAACAATCATAGCGCAAGGCTATCGATTTATTGTTGTGGTTTCGCAATCAATGCGTCTCTCAATTGACTGAACCTGTCTACTCTCGCGCACTGGAAAAATTGCTCTTAGGTCTGTTGTTTTATGTTACTAGCCTTATAAGACAGCCTAATTACGGCATGCTACAATACTAAAAATCAAAAATAGCTTTACATTAAAGGGCTGATTAGTCAGCGTATTTATCATGAAAATATCCAACTTGTTAAAAGCGCTTGTCTTTATTAACGGTTATTTATTTTCAAAAATCAACTTCCCTTGCGACAGTTTTTGAAACTGCCTGATATCGTGTCCTAATAACATCTCAAACGTTATACAATTAATGATAGTGCTTCACCAATCCCACTCCACTATAAAAAGGATCTCTCATGAGCGAATTGCAACTCTCTGACCGCGTCAACAACATCAAGCCATCGCCTACGCTAGCGATTACCAATAAAGCCAAAGAGTTAAAAGCAGCTGGTAAAGACATAATCGGTCTGGGTGCGGGTGAACCTGATTTTGATACGCCAGAGCACATCAAAAAAGCAGCAATCGATGCCATTAATGACGGTTTTACCAAATACACCGCTGTCGATGGTACGCCAGAGCTCAAAAAAGCCATCATTGAGAAGTTCAAACGTGATAACAACATCAGCTATGAGCCCAATGAAATCCTAGTATCGGTCGGTGGTAAACAATCATTTTTTAATCTTGCGCAAGCCTTTATCAATCCAGGTGATGAAGTCATCATTCCAGCACCTTACTGGGTCAGCTATCCTGACATGATCATCATTGCAGAAGGTGTGCCAGTCATCGTCAAATGCCCTGCTGAGCAAGATTTCAAAATCACCGCTGAGCAATTAGAAGACGCCATCACTGACAAAACTAAAATGCTGGTATTGAACAGCCCCTCTAACCCAACTGGTATGATTTACACGTTGGATGAGCTAAAAGCCATCGCTGAAGTACTGAAAAAGCACCCACAAGTTTATGTTGTGTCAGATGACATGTATGAGCACATCCGCTGGACGGGCGATAAGTTCTACAATATTTTGAATGCCGCACCTGAGCTAAAAGAGCGGGCAATTACTTTAAATGGCGTGTCAAAAGCATATGCGATGACTGGCTGGCGTATTGGTTACGCTGGTGGCCCTGCCAAGCTGATTGGGGCGATGAAAAAAGTACAATCACAGTCAACCTCATGCCCAACATCGATCAGCCAAGTGGCTGCCGAAGCCGCTATCAGTGGCGATCAAAGCGTGCTCACGCCGATGGTAGAAGCATTTGAGAAGCGTTGTGATCTAGTCGTTGATGGTTTGAACGCGATTAAAGGTATTACCTGCCTGCGTCCTGATGGCGCTTTCTACGTATATCCTGATATCAAACCACTCATCAAAGCCGCTGGTCTGTCATCATGTACTGAATTTTCAGCATGGTTGTTAGAGAAAGTTGGCGTTGCAGTGGTGCCTGGTGACGCCTTTGGTCTTGGTGGCTATATGCGCATCTCTTACGCAACTGATGAAGCGACGCTAAAAGATGCCTTATCACGTATCGAAAAAGCGGTGGCTGATCTAGACGTTGCTGAATAAAGACTAAACAGCCACTGTCTTAAAATTACTACGCTTAAGTATGTGCTTAGAAATGTGCTTATAAACGAAGACGCCACCTATCCTCTATCCTTTATGTGGCGTCTTTTTTATTCATCTCACAATTGGGAGTTTTTTTGGCAAAAAACCTCGAAAAACGCCTTATCCCCCTATTAAAATAATTATCTTTGATAATTATGCAAAAAAGGCTTGACGTATTTTTTATTTTTGCTAGAATACGCCCCACTTAGCAAGAACTCGTTAGAGGCTTCTAAGGCTCATTGTAAGGTTTTAAACACTTGCAGCTTATTCTCCAATAGCTCAGTTGGTAGAGCAACGGACTGTTAATCCGTGTGTCCCTGGTTCGAGCCCAGGTTGGAGAGCCACATTTTAGTTGTAAATTTCTTGAATTATCTTTAATTCAATTATGGCATTTGCCAAAACCCTCATCTCTTTGATGAGGGTTTTTTTATTGCTGTTCTTTTCATTGGCATAAAGAAACTTATATAAAACTCAGTAGAAAAATAAGTAGCCAACGATATAACAATCGGGGCTGTCCTAACAGTTTCTATTTCAGCACAACGTATGCAGCTGAAATAAAAACTGTTAAAAAAGTTAGCATTTAAAGTAAGGAAAATAATTAAGGTAGAAAAATTGAGATATGAGCTTGCTCTTTGTTTTCTTGAATCACATTGTCGTATGCTGACAGCTGCTCATTCGAGAAACTATTGGTAAACTGCCATATGGTAGCAAATATCGCGGTCAACAACACTGCCATGACCGTGAGTATGACCCATAGTGGCGTTTCGCTCGTGAGCGTGTGCTTGATTTGGTCCGGTATCGCCCAAAAAGGCGAAAACTCGTTCTTATTACCCCGTAGATGCTCAATTTCATCCCCTAAGCGTGAGATAAGATAACGAATTTTCTCTGGCGCCTCTAAACGATACTTTCCTTGAAAGCCAAGTAGCATCGCATAGTGATAGACCTCCAGAGCAGGCAGACGCCTCTCTCCTTGCTCGCGTAGCCCATCTAAACGCTCAAAGAACTCATTACCAGCAATTTGTGAGCCAAATAAATCCAATTGCAAAGGATTTAGCTCCCAAGCATCTTTGAGGGTTTGAAACTCTGGCTCTTGCGAGGTCATGATGGTCTCATCAATCAACGCACAATACGCATACTTAGCTTCATGGATATCTTCTGACAGAAATCCTTTTTTGCGCGCATTCATCTCGAATTTATCTAAGAAATCATATATTTTTTGACGAAATTGTCGCGGCTCTGTACTGAAATAATGATTGCGCAATAAAAACACCAAGTAAAAGCCGTCATACATGATGTCTACCAGCGACTGACTACTGATACGCTTATCTAGACCAGTTGCTGAGACCTTTGAAGCCACCTCGCCTGAATCTAACAACGAAGGTGCAGAACCCATTGAATTATTCCCTGACATGATTATTCCTAATACTTATTATTTCAAATACTATTGAGGGCGTGTCCTCAAAATGAGAGCGCACCCTAGTGCATACTCATCTTGCAACCTCAGCACCTCTAGAGACAAAAAGAACTACTGTACGATAGCCATCAGCTCTATTTTTAAATCATCAAAGCCATTTGGCACATAAATACAGATAGATTCAGATTTGAGCATTTCGTCATATAGCTCGCCTACCGGTTCGATGGTGAAGTAGCTAAAGCCTGGTCTCACTGGTATCGCACTGGGTACTTGGCTGACATGTGAAATAGAAGAGCCTGGCAGCGCTGACAACACACGTTTCTCTACTGAGTCAGGCGTCGCAATTTTAAATCGGCGTGGTACGATGTCGATGAGCTCGTGCATCGGTAATGATGAGCTAACAGACAGATACAGCTGTGAGCCACGCGTGATCTTGTCACTACTTAGCTCGCCTGTATAATAAGATGGCTTATTCTGACGCAATGGAATCGAGATAAAGTTACTGGCAATGACAGTATTGAGTAGCTCACGAATGATTAAAATGATACTGACAAATGAGTCATTGGCATTATCGTGATGATAAGAAGGTAAGTCGCCCACCTTATATAATGAGCTAAAAGTAGCCAATTGGCTGGCGACATTTAATAATGCTTCATAAAGGCGTTCTGGATGTAGTTTTGCATTATTATATAAATGACTGAGCTGAGAGTATGCGGTATTTAGCGTATGCAATAGCCAAAAAGAGGCAATATCTGAGGAGCGAAACTCCAGTAAGTCATTGTTAGACTGACGATGATGGTCATACAGTGACGTAGACTTGGTATTAATCATCGTCATCAAACGATATACGTGACCAATAAGCGCAGGGTTACTCGTAATATGCACACTTGGGACGATATAATCATCATCGACTTGATAGACGCCTTGAGTGGTACGCACGAGCTTGGCTACCAATAAGGACACGGTATCTTGGCTAGGCGCTTGCGCAGAATGACTTAATTGCAAACTTGGCGACAGTTTAATCACGTCAATGACTGCTTCAGCCGCTTGGCTATATAGATCTTGTGCCTCAATAGCACCCCTCACATAGCGTGTTGGGTTGTCACTACGATCCGTCTGTATATTGCTGCCGCCACTATGGACAATCTCTAAACTCAAAAATACGAAAACTTCATCGCCATTGTCTTGGGTATCTAAGGTAATGGCTTTCGGTAAAGTGTCGGTACGAGGCGCATGATATATCGTACCATCGGGCAATACCGCATAAATACTTTGAAAGCTTAGTAAATTGCTTTCCAAAAGTTGCTTATCAATCTGAACATCAGATACGCCATAAGCATAAGGATGCACCAGCATCATACTCAAAGCTCGTTGCGAGTCATGATAAGTGTCTTGAATCTGAAAATGTTGGGGTCGCAAAAACAACCCTTCTCCCCATAATACCCTGTGTTTACTCAAGACAATCTCCTAAGAACAGCTGACTAGTGGCTGCTGATAATATTTAAGTTTGGTGGTAAATGTAGGTGTCAGTGCTGGGTCAACACCTTCAGTAATGCTGACATCGCATCCACCAATATTGATCGCCAGTGGCGTATCAAAATTGAGACTGGCAAGTGGGATAAGAAACTGTGAGCGCTTTTTGGTATATCTCAGCCCCACTTTAATAGCGATAAAGCGCGCGTCTTGTGGAATGTTCACGGTCAGACTGCTCTCACGATTTGGAATAATACTGATCTCTTTGGCCGCCAGTGCTTCAATATCCGTAAACTGACTCTCCTCCTCCAAAAATGCGATATAGGCCGTACTTGCTGTGCCTACTTTGGTACGCCCTGCATTGGCATTAGTGGTGGGTTTGATATTTAGGGTAATCTGCTGACGCTTCATTTTTTCTTGCAATGCTTGCTGCTCAGCACTCATGGTCGCCAGCTGCTGTTGCTGCAGCTCTAACTGTGCTTTTAAACTTTGCAAATCAGCACTATTTTTGCCATTATCAACGATATGGCTCATGGCATCTATAGTAGGAGGCTCTCCTGCCAATGCCGATACCTTGTCATTTGACTTGCTCAATTTATCAGTGCTGCATCCGGCGATCGCACCACTTAGCAAGCAAGTGGCGGCGATTAATGATACTGGCAATGTCATACATTTATTCATACTTTCAGTTTACCTTAGCTTGTTATTATCATTATTGACTGGTCAAAATCTCAGCCATTTCTGGGCGACCGAGCACGCCTTTTTTGCGCAGCTCGACATGCCCAAGATCCATCATACGCCAATCACCACCCCACACAAGTCCGGCAGATTTGGCTACTTTACCATATAATTTATAGCCCCGCATTGCCCAAGGATCCTTTTCGCTTATGACAATTTTACCATTTCTGATAAAGGCGCTATCGCCCGCCAAACCAAACTGATGATAGCTCTTGTATGATCCTGCCTTCGTTACATGAGTGCCTTTTTTCAATAGTCTTGCTTGCCTTGCAGGGCTACGATAGCCTTCTAACAACACCATGTCATAGCCATATTGGTCACTCATTACTTTATACACAGTCAACAGCCGTTGAACAAAATCTGAGTTCATTTTTTGCCAATTACGGTCAGCATTCTTAATATTGATATGACCGTTGTTTAGATGTGTAGCCAACATGTCACCTGAATAGCCAGTGCTATGATCTTGCGTGTTTAAGTCAGACAAATCAGGCTCAGGGAGCATGAGCGGTCTATCAATCTGAGGTATATTTGTCTGATTATCCGGCCAATACCCTTCCTCTGTCTTGTCAGCTTGGTAGCTTGCAACCTCGGCTTCTAGTTCAGCAAACAGTTCCTCTGGCGGAGGCGACGGTGGACGCAGACGCTCTCCTATGAGTAGTTGACTGATTTGCAAATTTGTCGTGCTAGCCACGGTATCGTTGGCATGATAAACCTCCAGAGAATGATTGGTAATCAGGGCATAACACAATCCAACCGTTGCCATGACAATCAAAAAAGACAATGCCGATATCACTGGAATACGAGAAACATCTATATCCGAAATAAAACGAATAAACTGCTTGATACGATAATGAAATGCCTTTTTTGGTATCTTTATTGATGGACGCTTGAATTTTAGGCTAGGCAATCGATGAAAAAACACCATTACCTTATCTAATAGTCGTCCACATAGCTGCCGATCAAAAAGCATGACCATCATGAGGATAGAGAGCAATGTAAAGACCGATACAGTCAAGTAAATCATAGGCAAGAGTCAGCGACAGTTGAGACGATAAAAACAAAATAATAATAAACAGGCGTTGATAATTATGATTTCGTCAGTATTATATAGACAAATCATCTCCTTTTAAAATAAAGCTAACTTAATTACACTAATTTTTATTTATTTCTATCCATTCGCTTATCTAGAGACAACTTAAAAATACCATTTCATTATAAAAATTTACTTAATAATTCCTAAAACCCTCACTGGTTATCGAATTTATAGTTTAACAACATTTTCAAAGTGATTCCTATCATTACAACCGAATTATAAATAAGACAAATAAAGTTAACTAGCATAGTAAAAACAAGCTTATAGATATCATAAAATTTGGATCGCAAAGCTTGTCTACATGGTAATAATCATAATAACAACCCAACAAATAGGGAGTTTAAATAAGTGGGCGCAAAAAAAATACTGTCATACGGCCGATCTGTTTTAGTCATGATTTTGGTGTTGTATCTCATTTTGGTC
Source organism: Psychrobacter sp. AOP30-A2-5 (assembly GCF_052378115.1). NCBI lineage: Bacteria > Pseudomonadati > Pseudomonadota > Gammaproteobacteria > Moraxellales > Moraxellaceae > Psychrobacter > Psychrobacter sp. AOP30-A2-5. The sequence goes on from NZ_JBQSXK010000001.1 coordinate 284,993, forward strand.
TGGATGTACTTTAAAGACAATGCGCGACAGCTGACCTCATCTGGCTTATTACTATGGTTTGTTACCATCCCTTTATTGTTTCTTGGCTCTATCATGGCGCTCTTATGGTGGCAAAAAAAACTGGATAAACAAACAACCGATTCACCAGAGATACTTGATGGAACAACAGATAAAACAGACGCTATTAAGCCGCCCAATACTTATCAGTTATTCATCTATAGCCGTGTCTGCCTACCAGAAGGAGACTGTTGGTCTGAGGTGGTGGATAATGATGCAGACCTAACCGTATTGAGCGAGGATTTGACAGATATTGATGGTATGCCAATGTTGGTCAAACCGATTGCAAGACTCCCTGATGTATCCGCCCTACCATATCCTAGTCTGTCTGATGCCTATTCAGCAGACTCAGAGTTTGACGATAGCTATTCAGACCATTATTTAGATTCGAGCAGTAATTTAGACAATGATTTAGACAGTAGTTTAGACAGCCATCTCGATGATGAGAGATTTACTGAACGTAAAGTAGCGTTAAATGATACTACCTTACGTTTACAGGCATTAATTTATGAGCAGCTAGTCTTGAGCGAGGAGATGCTGTCTAGCCTTGCCGAACACTTTTATCAACATCACCCACAAGATACGACTCAGTCCAACGCAGCCATTCATATTCATCCCGAATGGCAGCAACATTATTTGGTGAGTGCCAACGAAGTAAGTAGTGAAAATAACAGCCGTAAAGAGAACGGTGATGACAAAATGACAGCAGCCTCTACTGGTCATTTAACCAATCTTCCTATCTGTTTATGCTTACCTTCCAGCGCCGATTCAGCATTTTTAATCGCGACCATAAAAGAACAGTTAGCAACTTACGGTATTCCTGATACACGGATTGCTATTACGACCATCATAACTGACGGCACTGACGTCGCAAACACCGTAGCAAATAATAGCGCTAACAATAGCACCATTGCCACACCTACAGAATTCATCCATAGACATCTGCTGCCTTTATCTAAATTAACTGCGCCTGATCTTTGCTTAATTCTCATTGCAGATTCACAGATAAGTGAAGAATGGTTAGATAATCATTTGTATGCTGAGCAAATGACCAATGTCATTCCAACTGAGGCGGGTGCGCTGTTGCTATTCTCGAATCAAGCGGCTCAAGAGCTACTCAATATTGACGCTAATACCTGTATTTTATTAACGGAGATAGCTACAGCTCATCGCACTGAGCTTTTGAGTGATAATCGTCGCTATTTGAATCATTTAACGACTATCAAAAACCTATTAATAGACAATATGCTTTCACTGTCACCGACCGATACGACCACGCTAAAAACCCCTGATAAACAGACAGTAAAGTCCGAAAAAAAATCGTCTGATATCAATAGCAAAGAAAAAAACAAGACTAATGTTGCTATAACAGACATGGCCATTACCGCCATATCTGACATTAATCCATTAAAGCAGCCTTATGACTTATCAACGTATATGAGCTTTCTTGAAGCATTTATAGCACAAGGCGCTCTGGTAAATGAACATCATTTAGGGCATTATATGCCATTGAATAATTGGTTGAAGCCATTTATCAGCTTATCGTTATTCATTGACTTAGCCAAAGAAGACCAACAAGAGTCAGACAGATCATTTCTAATTACTCAACATAAGCACTGCAATATGCTTTGGTTGCTAGACTCTTCTCAAGCATCTGAGTCGTAGTTTTAATGGTGCTTTGTCGTGGTAAATACTCGTTTTATTATCTTAAGTTCACACTAGGTAGCACGCATGTTTTCAAGGTTTTTTCATCTTATCTATAACCCAAGAGTATTATTGGCGCTGGGGCTCATAGTCGCCCTAGTCTTACTTTATGATTATGTGACTATTAAAACCTTTGTCATCATCATTGGTGTCCTAATCACATGTACGGTGCTGGGGGCGCTTGGCTATTACCTGTGGAAAAAACGTAAGCTTGCCTCCGATGAGCTGGCAAACTTAGTGGAGGATAATGGCAACGAGAGCCAAGGTGACAATAGCCCTCATGTGGCCAAAGATGAAAACGCTCAAGAAGTGCAGGCGCTACGTCAGCAAATGCAAGATGCCATTAAAACCATTCGCAAATCAAAGATAGGCGATCAAACAGGCAAAGCGGCGTTATATGAGCTGCCGTGGTATATGGTCATTGGTAATCCCGCGGCAGGCAAAAGCTCTGCAGTGCTACACTCTGGCTTAAAATTTCCCTTTATGGAACAAGGTAACAAGCTATCCGTTAAAGGCGTCGGCGGTACACGTAACTGCGATTGGTTTTTTTCGACTGAAGGTATCTTGCTCGACACCGCAGGACGTTACTCCGTCTATGAAGAAGATCGCTCAGAATGGTTGTCATTTTTAAGCCTACTCAAAAAGAATCGACCTAAAGCACCGATCAATGGCATCATCATCGCGGTTAGTATCGCCGAACTCACCAAAAATGACCCAAACTATGCTTTGGATTTGGCCAAGAATCTGCGCAGCCGTGTGCAAGACTTAACTGAACAGTTAGAAGTTTATGCGCCTGTCTATGTGGTCTTTACTAAAATGGATTTGATTTCAGGCTTCCGTGACTTCTTTAATGACTATGAGCAAGAAGAGCGCAGCCAAGTATGGGGCGCGACCATCCCCTACCCTGAAGACCCAGAAAATATCAATATCACTGACGTATTCGAAGAGCATTTTGGCGTATTGGTCAATGGTCTAAAAGATTTGAGCACCACTAAGCTATCCTTACGTCATCAGCGCACGGTATCTCCCAGTCTAATGACTTTCCCAATGGAATTTCAGTCGTTACGTCCCATGATACGGACGCTGATGCATGCTCTGTTTGAGGACAACCCTTTCCAATTTAAGCCCATATTGCGTGGCTTTTACTTTACCAGTGCCTTGCAGGACGGGCAAGTTAGCAGCCAAATGACGTTGCAAATGGTACAAAATTACGATTTGCACCCACCTGCGATACCGCTCAATGCGCAGCAAGAAGCCGCAGACAAGCCTTATTTTTTACAAGATCTATTTTCTAAAGTCATTTTAAAAGACAAGCATTTGGTCAAGCAGCATAAAAACCGACACAAGCGCAGTCATCGTGCGCTTGCGACGCTAGCTGCTGTCGTGACTTTGTGTGCGGCTGTCGGTCTGTGGACATGGTCTTATGCCAATAATAAACAGCTCACTGAGCGTGTCGTGGCTGACTTACAGCAAGTCGCAGCGCTACAAAAAAATTCTAACGGTGATTTACAATCCCAGCTCGAGTCGCTCAATATTCTACAAAGTCGAATCGAGCAGCTTGAAGGCTATGAAGACGACAAGCCGCTGTCTTTAAGTTTTGGCCTCTATCAAGGCGATAAGCTTAAGCAAAAATTGCTAGCAGAATATTATAACGGCATCAGCATCATCGTCTTAGCGCCAACCAAACAAAATATCGAAACGTTTTTGACCGAAGTAAATACCAATGCCGATCAATTAGAAGTCCGTACAGGAGACTCAAACACTGATGACACCTCTGATGCTGCCGTTAATGATGCTTATATCCAGTCGGACCCCACAGACGTTGAAGATGCTTATAACGCGCTCAAAGCTTATCTCATGCTTGGCAATCATGACAATTTAGAGGCCAGTCATTTGAGTGATCAGATGACCCGTTTTTGGCGCAACTGGCTCGAAGCCAATCGCGCTGACATGCCGCGTGACAAGATGATTCGCCAAGCTGAGCGTATCTTGAGTTTCACCTTGGCTCATGTCGACGACCCCGCCTTTCCATTGATCCAAAATGACTTAGGGCTGATAGACAAAACCCGTAGCAATTTATCCAAGGTTAGCAAAGGTCAACCTGCTCGTGAGCGGGTTTACTCTGAGATTAAAATGCGTGCATCTGCCCGCTTCCCATCGGTCACGGTTGCACAGATTACGCAAAACAATGCTAATGAAACACTGCTTGGTAGTTATGTCATTTCAGGCACTTTTACTAAAGAGGCATGGGATGCTTTCGTCAGTGATGAGATTGATAAAGCTGCCACTACGAGAGTGGTCGCCGATGATTGGGTGTTGGCCACCAGCAGCCAAGATGATCTTACCTTGACGGGTAGTCCTGAACAGATACGACAATATCTGGTCAATCGCTATAAGCAAGAATATGTCAGTGAATGGAAACGTTTTTTATCTCAAGTGTATGTTCGGGATAGCACAGGCTTCGATGATCATGCGGTCTTATTAAACCAGCTGTCCAATGCCACAGAGTCACCGTTAAAAACCCTGTTTGAGACAGTAGATCGCCAAACTCAATGGGACAATAAAGCGGCTAATCAAGCAGCTGGCAATGGTGGCGAATCTCGTCGCTCATTTGTCAATTGGTTTAAGCAAACCATCCTGCGTCAAAGCCCTGCTGAGCTGCGGCAAGCAGAAGCTGCGATGAATAATGGTGGCAGCTCTAGTAACGCTGCGCCTGTAGCACAAGCAAGCTCAGGTGTGATTGCTCAAGAATTCTCCTCTATACATGCGCTAGTAACGCCAAGAGAAGAAAATCAGGATCTGTCATTATTAGACAGCTATTTAGTCAGTTTAGGCGATATCAGAACCCGCTTTAATAATATCGCTCGTAGTGACGACATCGGCCCTGATGCTTTGTTGTTTGCCTCACAAACCCTCAGCCCCGAAGGCTCAGAGTTAACCAAATCTCTACAGATATTAGATGAGCAGATCCTAAGTCAAGCCAACTCTGAAATAAAACAGCTGGTTCGTCCGTTGTTGAGTGAGCCACTAACTCGTTCATTTAATATGCTGCTGACGCCCACCAAGGCAGAGATTAATAAAGTTTGGAAAGCGCAGGTCTATAAGCCTTTCCTCGATAATTTAGGCAGTAAGTATCCCTTTACCGCCAATGCAAACTTAGAAGCGACGCCTGCAGAGATCGGTCAATTCTTCGGCGAAGATGGCTATGTGGCGCGATTCGTCAACGAAACGTTATCGCCCTTTATCATTCGCCGCGGCGATCAAATCTCCAGTAAAATCTGGAATGGTGCAGGTCTAGGTCTTAACCCGCAGTTTGTCGCTGATTTTGGCCGTTACTTTACCAATTATACGGGTAGTAATAGCCCAGGTGCTGCTGGTGCGAATAATACTGGTAGCGCTGCCAATCAAACCACTTTTCAAATCATGCCATTACCCGTCAGCGGTTTGACTGAATATACCATTGTGGTCGATGGTCAGCAGTTGCGTTATCGCATGGGTACTCAAGCATGGACAACGTTTGTATGGCCGAACCCAAGTAGCCAACCGGGTGCCAGTATTCGAGCCAAAGACTATGATGGCAGAGACTTTACTGTCTTTGAAGAGGCAGGTAGCTTTGGGGTAGAAAAGCTGATTAATAGTGCACGCCGTACTGAACTGGGCAATGATATCTTTGAGATGGCATGGTCTGGTGACGGCATCACTATCTCTGTACGCTTTAGAATCATCAGCGGCAGTGGTAGTACCACTACCGGTCAAGGTCGCTCTACCAATCCCTTTACCGGCATGAAACTACCAGAGGAGATTATTGCCCTTGGTGTCACACGTACAGCAAGGCCAATTTCTGATGATAATGCTGTTGATGGCGATACTCCTAATGCGGGTTCTGGCACCAATCAGCCAGTACCGACTGGCGAGCAAAATATAAGCAATGTCACGCCGCCAGCCCGCGTATCTACTGTAGTCCCTAATACCAATAGTGAAAATAGTCCACCAGTGCAACCGCCTACTGATACCACGACGGCTACTGATGATCGTTCAGCCGTGACTGAACAGCAGGAGCAAACGCCATGACTCCAGACTCCTTGCCTTTAGTATATTTTGGAAAATTGCCTGCTCGCGGGGACTTTGTACGGGCGCGCGCTCATATCTCTGAGACCAATGCCATTGATGAATGGGTCAGCGAAGCGCTAGCCGTGTCGGAAAGTGTATTTAGCGGAATTCCGATAGATAATATCAATAATCATAACTTTGCCTTTTTAAACTTCAGTCATATCGATACTAGAGCTAATGAGATTATCACCGGTGTTTTGATCCCTAGTCACGATAGTAGCTATAGAAATTACCCATTAATAGGTTTTGGCGTGCTTCATCTCGATAAACCGAAAAACTGGATGAACTATCTGCCCGTCAAGTCATCAGCGCTTTGGAATGACACTTATGAAGTTTTGAGTATGGCTAAATCCAAAACTGACAATACCGATCTGATGGAGCACCTCAACCATAGCCAACTCAGCATCGATAACAATGCCAGTACTTACTACTATGATTTTATCAATACCACTACGTTGCATGATATAGCGATCTTAATGAACATCGATAAAGCGCAGCTGATACAGCAAATCATTGCCACTGGCCTGTTATTTTTACCGACCTTTACTAAGGGTTTCCATGGCTTGAATAAAGCCATCTGCTGGTCACTTACCTCTGATAGAGAAAACTCGATACACATGGCCACTTTTTGGCACGATCTCATCAATGGTTTTTATCAGCCACACCAGCTCTACTTGAATACCTACTTATATCGTGTCGCTAATTGCTATCGCCTGCTCATGAGTTTTACTAAACCCGATGGACTTATACTCAAGCAAATATCAGAAAGTGAAAAAACTTATCCTGAAGATTGGGTGGTCATCGCTCATAGCGACTGGACTCAAGGCTATATCGATGAAGACATTGGGTTGACCCGTTTCAATAAAGTATTGTTACAAGACAATTTATATCTGTATGATACTAGGCAATTGTTTAAAAAAACTTTTTTAGCACAATAAATAATGGCTCACGATAACTGCTGATTCGTAACAGCTGATAGTAGCCGCCATGCATCATACCCCTGCAATTAGTCACTGCTCAATAATAGACAGATTAAAAAGGTACTTGAATGAAAGTCCTCTCTAGAATAACAAAATCCAAGCGAACAAATCACACGAAAAACCTGCTATTAGCCGCCGCTATCACACTACCTATGAGCGCCGTTGTATTTGCAGAACATAACGACACTCATGTGACAAATAATTCACAAAATGTGCCAGTGGTCATCAAGGGTGTGGTCGCTACCAGCTCAGACAAACAGCAACTGCTCGACAAACTAAAAGCACAGTATCCTGATAAACCTGTCAGAGATGAAATCGAAGTACGTTCGAACATCAGTATACCAACCAACTGGCAACAGATAGCCACGACTATCATTGATAGCGATATCTCTAACATTCGTCAAGGGCGTATCGACATTCATGGTACGACCATTAGCTTACATGGCAAGGTAAGCAGCCTTGAACAAAAGCAAGCCATTCAAAACCGTATTCACTCGCGCCTAACTGATCTCTATCAATTAGAAAATCAGCTGGTCGTGGTAGAAGGTGAACAACGCCTCATAGACGAAACTTTAGGCAACCGCATTGTCGAGTTCGAGTCTGGTAGCACCAATCTAACGCCGATGGGCCTTGGTATCTTAGACGATATGGCAGGGGTGTTACAGCGGGTCGGTGATAAGCCTGTTCTTATCACCGGTCATACCGATAATGTCGGCAATTCTACTGCCAATCTTGCCCTATCAAATAAGCGTGCAGAAGCCGTCAAACAATATTTGATCGGTCGAAATATAAATGCAACTCGTCTCAGTACTACTGGTAAAGGGGACTCAGATCCTATCGCTAGTAACGACAACGAAGAAGGTCGCACTCGCAATCGCCGTATCGAATTTACCCTTAATGAATAACATCGCTATGTAGAACGTATGACGATAACGGCAACTAAGCAATGACGGTTAAGTGCTGATAGCTGGATTGATAATGCTGAAAAACATACTGTCATTGCTACTAGAGATGTCGATGCTACAAAAAACACCAATGCTAAAAGAGAGCCACCGCTAAAAAAATAGGGACATAACTATGTTACGCTTGACCAATACCGTGCTGCCTATGCATCCTGATCGGCTCTATGCCAGTGAAGGTAGCACTCAAGCGCCCTATCCGAGCGCGCGCCAAGACATCAATGCTCATCGTGCCTGGCAAGATAAGCTCATGCATAGCGCTGATGAAGCCGATATCATTGCTCAACTAAACCCCAATGGTAAGCGCCAATACCAGCAGCACGGTATCGATACTTATGTGTTACATGTTTATATCCATGAGCGGCATCACCCTCCCTTTATGCCATTGACCAATCTCATCGGTAGCCCTCTGACCTTGAGCTTTGATATTCCGAGGGGCCTAAGCTTTCGTCATCTGTATATAACGGCTGTGCATCAGCTAGATCATGATGGCAGCTACGGCTATTATCGCCTGCTCGCCCAGCCCATCACTTATCGCCTGCATCAGCATATACGCGGTCATATTGATACTCATTTGACCGTACAAGCTATGGTAGCAGAGCGCACGGCTACGCTGGATATAGAAATAATCGATGACACTAACAATGGTGAAGATGCTAACTGGTCACCAGCACGCATGACCCAGTGGCAAATAAGCGACTGGACACATATTTGCGAGCGGCTCGCGCGTCAAGGACTGACCGCATATCTGCGCCATGAGCAAACGGACGAGCACAGTCCACCAAAGCTCATCATTACCACCGCAGACCCAAGTGATAGCGATGGAATCAGCCTAAATATTGGCGCGCTGCGTTACCAGCAAGTGTTACATGACCGTGTCCATGCACCAGTATTGGCATTGAGTGAGCAGGTCATCACCCAACCAAACTCAGTAAAGATGCAGCGTTTTAATAGCAGCAGTGTTGCACACCCAACGCAGTCCGCTGACGTTGCGATGAGCCGTAACCCTGATGACGTAAGCCATTCGAATGACCACACACTCACGTTAGACACGCCAGCTGCTTTTGCGCCAGTAACAGAGACTGAAACCATAGACGAAGCAACCATCGTGGCAAACAGTCATCAAAATCGATATAGCATCTATCATGCCCTAGCCCATGCTACGGATTTGAGTGTTGCTGATACTTTTATGCTTGTCGATCACAGTGCGCTCAATCAGCACTACCGTGCTACCCATATCATTCATTTGGCACGCAATAGTCTAGCGCATGTCACAGGGCTGACCCAAAGCTCACGCCACCAACAGCGTCATGCCTCCTCTTTAGAAGCTGGCATTCATTTAACTCAGCTGCGCCTCATTACCGCTGATACCCCATGGGTCGGTCATCTATATGGCAGACATGCCCTACCGCCGATGACTGGGATCACTGAAATGCAAAATGAGATGGATAGCCGTAACCATATGACGCCCACGCGCAGCTATTTACTGGATAGCCCAGCTCAGCCTATCAACCGATTGGAGGCGCAAGCTGGCGCGAACTACGGCACACACTTCACCCATAGAGCGGACGACCAAACCCTGATGCAGTCTATCGGCGATAGCGAGCATCTAATTAACACTGGCAGTTTATTGTCATCGACTCGCCCTAGCCTATTTGCCACGGACAATGAACAAGCCATTGAAAGCGGTTATCGCAACACGGACAATGGTTTATCAGAATGGATTACTGATCATCGTACAGAAAAAGCTTACTCTCAGCTAAAAGTAGACAGTGCTAGGATATCTGCCAGTCTAAAGATGGGGGTCATCAATCCATCAGACACCGCCAAACGCGAAGGCATCAATGCAGCTACCAATGCCCAAATCAATATCAAATCAGGCGAAGCCCTCGTCCTTTCCACTCAACCGCAAACTCATACGCAATCTGGACAGCATAACTACCAGCAGCACACCCCGACTCTCACCCAAACTGGTCTTGGTGGTCAGCACTTAGCCGAACGTTTAACACAATTGGCGACAGGGCTTGGACGTCATGTCAATGACCACAAAGCGATTAAGACGCAGCTTGAGACTATCGCAGAGGAACAGCAAACCAAAACCCATCAAACGATGCCCTACACACTAATCGATAGCGCAGCAGACAGTGCTTATGTCAGTGACGATACGCTGATTCACAGAAGTATGGGTGAGATGATTAGTACTACGCAGCAAGATATGATGATCAGTAGTGGGGAGAGTCATAACCAAGTCAGTAGCGAGTCTCTAAATATCATAGCCGATGGTCAATTTAGCATGACCAATGCCAAAGAGAATATCACCCTCTCCGCCCATACGGGTAAGCTTGAAGCCACGGCTAAGCAAGATGTCAATATCGCCTCTTCGACCAAAGAGGTTGAGATAGTAGCGACGAATAAAATTACGCTGACCGCTGGTGGTGCAAGTATCACTTTGGATGGCGCAAATATTACGATAGCCGCAAAGCAGTTTACGGAGAAAGGTGGTAAGCATAGTAAGGCTGGGGGTGGAAGGGATGGGATGGGTTTGGCGGGGTTGCCCAGCTTAGTTCCTCATAAAAAGACGATGATGGATGGGGTTTATAGTTTGGCCTACCAGTTTTTGGATGACGATGATGAGCCTTATGCTAATACGCCTTATACAGCGGTGAATAAGCTTACAGGCGAAGGATTCAATGGGGTAACTGATGAAGATGGCTGGTCCGAACGTTTCCATTCTGATAGCGAGGATGAGATTGAAATTCATCTGGAGCTTGATTGGCAGAATGATGAACTAAAAGGTGAAGAATAATGAGTAAAAACTCTAATGGTACTACTGGTCCTTCTGATCCTTTTAAAGTGCTTAGGATCAGCCGTCGTGAGTTTACGGTTCATTTTAGACAGCCAAAGGATATGGCTGGACGTTATGGTTTTGATTATCCTAGAGATGCTGATAGATATCCTATGGAAGAGGTAACAGAACCTACAACAGGTAAGCGTACTCATAAAGCATTATTTAGAGGTAATATTTCTAATTTTAAAGATATTTATCTTAAAGATGCTATGTATTCACCACTATTGCATAAATACAATTATTTACCTGCATGGTTGGCTATCTTCCCGTATACAACAAACAGTATTTATAGAGGTGGCTCATCTATTCACAAAGATGGAATAAAATTAGATATTGAGCTTCAGCAACTAATTGGGGACACCTCTAAACTATCAGCCAGTAAATATACGAAGCTAGAGTTTGTATCTTCGAATCCAAGTAAACTCATTGTTTCGCCTTCAAGCATTTCAATTAAAAACTTTATCAATCGAGGACATAAAACCACCATGGTTGATAATGCTAATAAGAAAACTCGGAAGGATTATATTCTTAAAAGAGCAGTATTGGTTAAGGGGGTAAAGAACCAACTACTTAGCAAACATGAAAGTATCGCTGTTTACGCTATTTCTGCTAACTCTAAAGACTTAGTAGGAGAGTTGATGGTACATAAAAACAATCAGACATACAAAGCTGATTTAGTATTGGTGCCTACTAAAACATCTACCGGTATAAATAAAAAATCCTTAGAATCTATAGAGTGGTATTTAAAATACAAATCATTCAACCAAGCACTTATAAGAGCAGAAATTAAAACTGAAGAGCACTTCGATTTGAATAAATTTGATACCCACACACATATAAATTCTTATATAAAGCGAGTAAAGAAAAATAGCCATACTCAAGAATCAGCAAGTGACGGAATTATTAGTGCGTATGATAAATATGGACTGGGAAAGCATAAAGATAAAAAAGGTAATGCCTTATCTATTAATCAAATAGGGCACAAAAAGACTTATATTTTTCTATTAGATTTCGATGTAACAGGCTTGGACGGTAATGCACCTGCAGATTACTCCACTGGACAATTTGCATGGGGTAATGTTGCCATCGTTTTAAAATCAGGTTTAGACAACTACGAAACTTTAGTCCATGAAATAGCCCATAGTCTGGGAGTACATCACATATTTGAGCCTGGTTTTTCTAACCAATATAAATTCTATCAAGGGTTTAGTGATAAAGTGATGGATTATACTTGGCAAATAGGTATTGCACCTAATAACCCAAATTCACGTATTTCATTTGCAAGGTATCAATGGTACCTGATGCAAAAAGATCCCAGTATATATAAACTATAAGAGGTCTATATGAAAACAACCAAACTAACACTTACTATAATGGTTACTGCATTATTTCCCGCTTGTGACACCACTTATTCTGACTCACTTATTACCGAGTCCGATCAAGTGATCGAATCTGCTATAAAACTGGATGAATATAATAGCGCTGAGCACGTATCACCCTCGAATACTGAACCTCGAATACAACAGGAAGTCACTACAATAGACTGGGCTCCGCTTATTACGAGAACACCAGCAAAACAAGCCCGAGAACCATTTTTTTTACCTAACGAAAATGTAAAAGAAACTAAAAACTTATTCCACAAAGACTATAATTTAAACCAAATAAATAGTAAACAATTTGAAGAAACAGCATATGGCTTTTTTGTTGTCATTCAATATGATGATGGCACTATCTTAGATTACTCACTGGATAAAGTGAATAATAAATATTTTGTGAAGAGGTTTACCTTAGCTGGAAAATATCAACCACATGACCCGTTTAATAGACTCGATGAAGATATCATCTATAAAATATTAGAAATCAGCGGGGCAGATAACCCTGAATTATTTTTCCAAGAGCTCATCAGCAGCCCTAAGATCACCAAATACAAAGGATGTACTGTTCAACAAAAACAATCAAAATATGCGATGGTGGATTTGACATCATGTGAGTTTGATAACAGAACAGATTTGTCTTTATATAACTCTAAATCTAACCCTTAGAATAAGGCAAATCATATCAAACTAACTACGCCAGTCATGTGGCAGTTTGAAGGTCAACAAGGGTAAGGATATAAAATCCCATTATTCAAGCAACTAAGGCATGTTTGGTATTATGTTTAAACAAATTTTCATTACTCTGATTTGCTTTAGCTTCCTTTTTTTAGCTACTGCCTGCCAAGCAGAAAAAGAGGTTATTATGCCTGATAAACCTTTAGAAATTGCCTTAAACATGACTGCTAAAGATTTATACGATGCTAACCCTGAGTATAAAGCTTTCCAAGAAGCGGACGCTCAGCCTATGGGGGTTACTTTTCAAGGTTATGACTTTCCAACAAGCAACATGGGGAAAGTAATTTTCCATTATTCTGATGATAGTTTCAATATTGACCAAGTTGTCACTATTTTAGCTATGGATAAGGTAACTAGCGAGCAGAGAGGGTTGAATAAAATTACAGTTGATTTTTTCTTCGATGAGACAGACAGCGGTATATCAGACGAAGATGCTTATAAAAAAATGATGTTTTTCTTTAAAGAACTACAAGATAAGGGTTGGACTTATGCGCATTCAAATAGTGCTCCTAGGTTGACTGCCAAAGACAGTTTTACATTTGCAACGACAGATGAAGGTTCAGAATTATATCTTGACTACAGTTACCCACTTACTTTTAAAGAATGGATGCAACTGAGTGATCTACAGCTATGGCGATTAAGATATGGCACAGAAATCTATATGGACATTAGGATAAATAGACAAACAGATCCATCTACTGGTAATCGTCATTATCTAATTAGTTTAGATGTCTATGACGAATTAGAAAAAATTCAAACCAATTTAAACTCTGAGGATAGAATCAGATGGCAAGATACCTATCCAGAAACCTATCCAGAAATAGCCTCTTGGAGATTAGAGAATGAAACTTCTGCCATCAATATGGGTCTAAGAATTCAGCAAAATCAACCTGACTATACCCTCCCCCTTGTATTAGAAAAAACTGGCATCGATACCAGCAAATTCATCTCAATAGACCCCTACAAAATCACTTATGAAGAGTTTATGCAGCGTTCTGAGGCGGGTGAAGACATGACGCCTTATTATGAGAATCAAACCAAACCCAATAAACCCGAAATCACCAGTCAAGCAAAAGGTCGTTGCTTGCCGAACCAGCCTTGCCCTAGATCAGGCTACTGGTTTACTTTAGCCAAAGCAGACAGCCGAGCCTACTTTAAGCAAGACGACATCATGCCAGATTATCCTAATAACCAATGGGGTGAGGTGATTTGGCAGTTTGAGGGTAAGACAGGTTAGGTATATTGCATTATTGATCTATACGACTAAGACAGGTTTTGAGTTATGTTTAAGCGATCTCTCAGTATTCTCATTTGTTTTAGTCTGACCTTTCTAACGACTGCCTGCCAAGCAGAAAAAGAGGTTGTTATCCCCCCTCATGCTTATGTTTCAGTAGAAGAAAGCCCTGAAACCTTTAAAAAAAATAATGAGGACATTAAACAGTATTGGAGTTTTGATGATAATCCTCTCAATATTGGTAGCTTAGGCGTTACTTTTTATAAATTACGTTTTCCTAGCGATAATTATGCCACTGTTACGTTTACTTACCCTAATGTTCCGTCATTTACTATCCAAAATGTTAGTAGTACTTCAGGATTCTACAGTCACGATAGACCAGAACGAGGCATAGAGTCTTCTGCAGTTCGTTTCTTTATCGAAAATGCGCAAGGTAGTTATGGTGTTACGAAAAAAGATGCCTATGTCGCCATGCAAAAGTTGTTTAAACAGCTAGAAGAGCAAGATTGGTTAGATGATCACCGCATTGACGACCCTCGTATATCTATTCAAGATAGCTATACTTACGGTACTAGCGAAAACGTTGCAGATGATTTTGTAAATTATCAATACCCTTTAACTTTTAATCAATTCAAAAAACTACCGAGCTTACAAACATGGAGCTTGCGACATGGTACTGATGTTTTTTTAACGGTTGACATGCAATACAACTTTGAAGAAGAAATTGGTAGTTACGTCTATATGGTCAGCTTAGATTTTAGGTCTGAAGAAAATTATATTAATAGTTATATCAGTTATGACAATCCAAACGACACTATGGAATCACTCTTTACAAAGGCTTATCCAGACTTACCTACGTCTAGGTTATACGCTGAAACCCAAGCTTTAGAAATAGGTTTAGACATCCAGCAAAATCAACCTGACTACACCTTACCTATCGTTTTAGAAAGAACTGGCATCGATACCAGCAAATTCATCTCAATAGACCCCTACAAAATCACTTACGAAGAATTTATCGAACGTAAAAAAGCTGGTGAAGACATGACTCCTTATTATGAAAATCAGCCAAAGGCTAAGCCTGAAATAACCAGTCAAGTCCAAGGACGTTGCCCAGCAGGACAACCTTGCTCAAAATCAGGCTACTGGTTTACTTTAGCCAAAGCAGACAGCCGTAGTTACTTTAGACAAGGCGAAACCATGCCAGACTATCCAAACAACAACTGGGGTGAAGTGATTTGGCAGTTTGAGGGTAAGAAAGGTTAGTTTGTTATTATTTTACTTAAACCACCTTTGTGTGGTTTTTTATATTTATGACTCTCAACTCAAGCTCGAGCTCCAATAACAAACTGGACAACTACCAGTATCATCCTGCTACTTTGATGCAACTAGGGCTTGATAGAGAATTAAACGACCACAGGGCAATTAATAAGGCATTATTAAACAGTAATAATAAATAGCAAGCCAACACCTACCAACAAATATCATTGACACTGATTAATATGTACAAATAAACATCTAAAGGATAGAAAAATGAGTCACTTTATTATAGATGAAGGATTTGATTATTTTTTAGAAAAATTCGGCCAACCTGACTGGCAACAACCTGTTGATCAAGCTACCTTAAATTACTATCAGGGTAAATTACCTAATAGACTTCTATTCTATTGGCAACAGTTTGGTTTTTGTCGTTTTAAACAAGGTCTGTTTTGGATAGTCAATCCAGCTGATTATGAAGATGAGCTAGCGCTTTGGCTAGGTGAAGATATTTCAAAGCAAGATAGCTACTATGTCATTGCTCGTAGTGGTTTCGGTGAATTATACGTTTGGGGAGAGAAGACAGGGTTTGCTTTTGAGATCACCCCTACTCTCGGGTGGGTAAGGCTAAAACAAGGTGACGCAAAAGATATAGCCACTGGGCTTGAGGATAGAAAGTTAGAATTATTTTTTGCTTTTCAACAAATTAAATATATTGAGATGGAAGACAATAACGGTAAACCACTATTTGACCGTTGCATTAAAAAAATTGGCGCTCTTGAATACGATGAAATGTTTGGCTTTGTCCCTGCCCTTGCGATTAGTGACAATGCTTCTATCAAAAATATAGATAAGATGAATATCTTTGTACATCTCAATCTTTTACCCGACTTGATTGAAATTCAACATATCGACTTCAAACGCTTAGGACAAATGGCTTTTGGTGTTGAAGATTCATCAAACTTGCCTGATTTAGATAGTTTAGAGTGATTAATTACGACTAAGCCACCTTCGGGTGGTTTAAACACAGATACACTATCCTAGCAAGTCTTACTCATATCAATGGCGTACCTAGGAGACTCAACCTTTTAAGGCTTATGGTAGACAAAGGTGGCGACGCGCATATTGATACAGGCACTAGCGAAATTTTAGAGAAGATTAAGAAATGTAAAGTAGAAGAAGCAGTACCTTAAGAAATATAAGACACTGCTTTTTATCTAAAATACATCCATTCTTAAGCACTCATTATTTAACTATTATGCTTGGCTATCCAGTTTTGCATTTGCTCAATTTCAGCCTGCTGCGCGTCAATTACTTGTTGTGCCAATTGACGCATTTCTTCATTTTTGCCATACTTTAGCTGTATCTTTGCCATATCTACTGCGCCAATATGATGCGGCAACATACCACGAGCAAATGCCATATCTGGGTTAGGGTCAGCGATACCTGCTATCATTTCACTATGCATCGTATCCATACCTTTAGCATAAGCTGTCTGCATGGCTTCAGTATCAGACGTTGGCTCAGCAGCATCAGGATGGTTGGCAAGCCAGTTCTGCATTTGCTCGATTTCAGCTTTCTGAGCGTCAATAATCTCTTGTGCCAACTGACGCATTTCTGCATCCGTACCATACTTTAGCTGAATCTCTGCCATATCAACAGCACCTATATGATGACCAAGCATTCCTTGGGCAAAGGCAGCATCGGGATCGTTGTATGCCATGCCTGCCATCATTTCATCATGCATTTTAGTCATAGAGTCATTATACTCTCCATGCATGCCCGTCATCGCATCGCCTGACATATCATGACCTGCATGCGCATCCATCGCGCTAGTGTCTGTTGTAGCATTATTAACGGGAGCCGCCTCGTCTTTGACAGTAGCCTCTGTTACGTCATTCGTCGGCTGACAAGCGCTAAGCATCATCACGGCACTGACACTAACTGCAAGCATGGCAAGACGTGAATTTCTTATCATTTTCATGGTAGATCCTTAATTACGATCATTTGGTAGTTATGGTTCATATAAAAACTGGCAAATCAGCTAAGATCCACCAGTTGGAAAAATCATTTAATTTATGTACTAAGAGCAGTGTGTTTTAAGGCTATTTATTCTAATGCTTCGATCAGTGCCTGCATCTCTTTAATTTCACGCTTTTGTGCTTCGATGATGTCGTCAGCAAGTTGCTGTACTCTAGGATCTTCTATATCGGCTCTTGAGCTGGTTAAGATCGCAATTGAATGATGCGGTATCATAGCCTGCATCCAATCCACTTGATCGACGGTTGCTTGAGATCTGACGCCCCAGATACCCACGGTAAATAGCAATACGCTCAGACCATAAGTCATTAAGTTGACCTTAGTTTTCTTGTACATATTGCTCATAAAGGCGAGCATAATCACTGCCATGCCTGCGCCCATATATAGCGCCATATAGGCTCTGGTCTCACTAAAATAAATATGATCCCACTCATAAGTATTGAAGTACATCATGATATACATCACCACGGTAGACGTCAGAATCATGAGGGTAAACTTTACATAAGGGTTCATCTGTTTTTGCTCTGCATGATTCATCAGTCAGTCTCCATCAATGCTGCTATCAGTACTACAATGAGTAGCTGAAATTTAAACAATCTATCTAAATAAAGTATTGGCTTATAGCTGCTGCTCTGCGGACTCAATCTCAGCGTATACTTGGTTTGTGCCATCTTTATTGATTTGCATAATTTGGTACGGCATAAACTTATCTTGATATTCCATACCAGGACTACCGACGGGCATACCCGGTACCGCCAAACCAATGGCTTGCTTTGGTGGATTTTGCAAAAACTCAGCCACATACTTGGCAGGAACATGACCTTCGATGACATAACCATCACTGGTAACGGCGGTATGGCAAGAACGCATCTCAGCAGGCACACCGTAACGCTCTTTAAATAATGACAAGTCTGCAACATCATGGGCAGTTGTCGTTAACCCATTATCTTCTGCGTGCCCTATCCATTCTTTACAACAGCCACAATTGGCATCTTTATAGACAGTGGCTGACACGTTCTTGAGCAGGTCTGGGTTGTTGGCTGGTGTCTCTGTCACTGTTTGCTTACTCTGTATAGCGTTTGCCTCACCACTGCTGGCGTTAGCGGCATTGGCAGTAGAGGTGCTAGCATTAGAAGCATTGCTGTCAGATTGCCCACACGCTGATAATATGACAGAGGTTAATAAGACCGCTGACCCTCGAACAAACTTAACGGTAAAAGGAATCATAGAGGCTTCTCATAGTGTTGAATATTTCATGGTGTTGAATATTAAAATTAGGATGTACTGAAGCCAAACTAGCATAGCCACTCTGACAGTCAGATGACACCAAGATGACAATTTTGTCATCTTATAGACTGAGCATAGGTTTATTACCAGTATTCCTCTATGATTGATAATAATAGAGACATTTTATATTGATCTCATCCTAAATAATTGGCGCGAGTATGCTATGAAAGTATTGTTAGTCGAAGATGAGTTATCGCTTGGCGATTATATTAAAAAAGGTTTAAGCGAGGCAGGTTTTATCGTTGAGCATAGAACCACCGGTTTAGATGGTTATCATGCTCTGATGACTGAGGACTTCACTGTCGTGGTGATGGATGTGATGCTGCCTGATGTCAGTGGTTTTGAGCTGGTCAGTAACTATCGCGCTGCTGGTAACACCACCCCTGTATTATTTTTGACCGCAAAAGACGACCTTAGCGACCGCATAAAAGGCTTTGAGATTGGCGGTGACGATTATCTCACTAAACCTTTTGCCTTCGCTGAGCTGCTAGTCAGAATCAAAAGCTTGCTACGCCGTGCCAATCAAGCAGATTACGCCAGCACAGTGCTTCAAATCGCTGATTTAAAACTGGATATCGCTAAACGTAGCGTGCATCGAGATAAGGGTTCTATCAAATTGACGGCCAAAGAATTTGCGCTATTGCAGTTTTTACTTGAGCATCAAGGCGAAGTATTGCCCCGCTCTGTCATCGCTTCACAAGTATGGGATATGAATTTTGATAGCGATACCAATGTGATTGATGTGGCGATAAGACGCTTACGAAGTAAAATCGACGATGGCTTTGAAAATAAGCTCATTCATACTGTACGCGGTATGGGTTATAAACTAGAAGCGGACAATAGCGCCGTTACAGTCAATAATGACACCAACATTGATATGAGTAATGAAGCTGATACGGTTTCTAAACTCAATCACGTTGAAGTGAAATAGCATGGCATACAAATCAGAGCATCGACGCTTGTCATTACTGTGGCGCACTACCCTAGTATTAACTTTATGTGTGCTGATATCTCAAGCTTTTTTGTACATATGGATACAGCGTTCGGTTAATGATCATTTTGAACAAATGGACTCAGAGATCCTGACTCATGCTGCGTTTAATTTACGACAGTATATGACAGAGGTGACATCGGATGATCAGCGCTCTGACAACCTTGCCGACCCTGCTCATCTCGCTAATACAGCATCATCCGTGGTAGATATTTTTCGACCAGATTATGAAGTCAAAACAATTATCACTGACCATAATGGACATGTCATTAATAGTCAGCCAAAGGATTTTATTGATAAACTCAATGACTCCCAATTGGTCGAAAAACTATGGCAGCAGCACCGCGATCAACCCTTTGACTTGCAGCTTAATCATCGTCATTATCGCGCGCTGGTCATTGAGCACTCTAATCGCTTGGCATTAATCGCGCTACCGATTGATGTGCATCATCAATACCTTGCCCAGTTTAATCACCATCTTATTCTGATACTTATTGCGATCACTTTTATCTTGGTATCAGTGGCGGCTTTTAGCGTCTATTTAGGATTCGCCCCCTTAGCGACCATCAGTCAAAAAATGGCACGTATCAACGCCGAGCAGTTAGACGATAGAATCATCGTCTCTGAAATGCCAAGCGAGTTGCGACCCTTGGCTGACGCTTATAATGCCATGATGGATAAACTCGAACACAACTTTGCCTCATTATCACAGTTTTCAGATGACATTGCTCACGAACTGCGCACACCACTGGCAACGTTAAGCACCCAAACTCAAGTGATGCTCAGTAAACCTAGAGACCATCAAGAATATGTCGAGCAGTTACATCATCAACACGACACGCTCAAGCAACTATCCCTGCTAATTAACAATATGCTATTGCTGGCAAAAACTCAAAAAGGCCTATACGACTCACAACGTCATCTTGTCGATACCGACTCACTGATAATTAAGCTCATCGATTATTTTGAGCTGATAGCCGAAGAGCGCGGTATCTCTTTTGAGAAAAAAGGGGCATTTGATGTGGTATTAGGGGATGAGAGCTTGTTACAAAGGCTGTTTGCCAACTTGATATCTAATGCGATTTACTACGCCGCCAGCGACAGTATCATTACTATTACCGCCGTTTCTAAGACTGCTAGCCTCATAAAACATAACGCTCACGCCCTTAGAGAAACGGCTCAGCAGCCATCGCTAAACATCACCATCACTAATCGCTTGCAGACGCCTCTAACTCAAGCGGAAGCAGATAGACTGTTTGAACGCTTTTATCGTCATCACAAATCCAATAATCAGCATTCGGGCACAGGGCTGGGATTGGCCATCGTACAAGCGATCGTCAATGCCCATAACGGCAAAGTCAGTATTACCATTAAGGATGAGTATTACTTTCAAGTTAACGTACAGTTATTAAAAGAATCATAGGGCGTGTTTAATCGAGAAATGGTCACCTTTTGGTCACCGAGCAGGTGGTCAGCAAGGAGGTGATCAGCGATTTTCAAAAGTTAGAATGTATGCAAACAAACTTATAGAGAATACTTTATCGAAGATAGACTAGTCCCTAAGAGTTGATAAGGAAAAAAAGCCAACCTTTATAGATAAAGGCTGTAAGAAGAATTTTAGACACAAAAAAACCCCAAACAAAATTATGTTTGAGGCGAAACTTGCTTAAACTCGAGAGTTTAAAATTTGTTTTAGCTTTTTACTAAATATGGCGCAGCGGACGGGACTCGAACCCGCGACCCCCGGCGTGACAGGCCGGTATTCTAACCAACTGAACTACCGCTGCTTAGGTCGTCTTAGCATCTTCTCTTATTACAGAGACACTCGCTAAAAAGAGTGGTGGGTGATGACGGATTCGAACCGCCGACATTCTGCGTGTAAGGCAGACGCTCTACCAACTGAGCTAATCACCCTAAGAAGCTTTAAAAAATTGCACTGCAATTCTAACTTCACAAATTAAAATTCCTTAAAGGGAATTTTATAGAAAGTTTAATCTTTAAAGTTGTCACGCTTTAAGTCAGTAAAAATTCTAACAACATTGAACTTAATTAAGTCCCCTTGCTGTGGGTGTGTATTATATAGATTTACACATGGCTGTCAAACAGTATTTTCAGTTTTTTAACCTATTTTATAGATTTTTATTTATTAATCTGACAAGCTTATGTTTTCATTGGATTTATATTTTTATAAAAAACCAATAAATTTTCAAGCATGACCCTATTTACTGGCTAATGCTTGTTCGATATCCATTTTTATGGCATCTGGTTTGGTGGTTGGCGCATAGCGGTCAATGACCTGTCCATCTTTACCAATTAAAAACTTAGTAAAATTCCATTTGATACCATCTGTCAATACACCACCCTTTTGCTCTTTGAGCCAATCAAAAATAGGATGAGCGTCTTTGCCATTGACATCAACCTTCGCCATCATTGGAAAACTGACACCATAGTTCTTTTGACAAAATGCGCCAATCTCATCATTACTCTCTGGATCTTGTCCGCCAAATTGATTACAAGGGAAACCAATAACGACCAATCCTTGATCTTTATATTGCTGATATATTGCCTCTAGGCCTTCAAATTGCGGCGTAAACCCACATTTGCTCGCGGTATTGACGATTAATAACACATTACCTTGATAATCAGCAAAGGCTTGTGCAGTTCCGTCCATGCGCTCAGCAGTAAAATCATAAATCGTGCTCATCATTTGTCCTTAAATCGATTAGTTATTATTTTGATATTCTTTTAAGCCGTGCTCATTTTTCAATAACAGTGAAAACATTAATAATGCTAATAACTGGCAAGGCAGCATCTCGCGCTGCCCTGCCATGATTCTAAAATACTCTAAGCAATTTGTTTTACCAATTACTTTTCAGATTTATCTAAATCAATAGATACAGAATTGATGCAATAGCGCATCCCCGTCGTCTCGCTTGGGCCGTCAGGGAAGACATGACCTAAATGTGCGCCGCAGTTACTACAGGTCACTTCTGTCCGCGTCATGCCAAGCGAATTATCCACATGCTCCTCGATAGCGCTGTTATCAACTCCTTGGTCAAAACTTGGCCAACCACAGCTGGCATCAAATTTATTGCTTGAGTCAAATAGGCTCGCACCGCAGCCTTTGCAGCGATAAATACCATCATCAGTCGCATCATTATAGACGCCCGTAAATGGGCGTTCTGTACCCTTTTCACGCATCACGTGATATTCATCAGCACTCAAACGCTCTTTCCAATCAGCTTCTGTTAATTGGCTGATTTCTTCTTGGCTAAGTTGATTGTCTTGCATAATGTATCCTTAATTTGGGTATGTATTATCTCATCCATTAGCATTAGCTTTTATCTGCTATTAACTAACACTTTATCGCCATATTTTTATAAAAACGATGGGCCTTATCTATTGTTTATCCACTCAATATTCAAGGCATACATTACAAGAAAACTATCATAAACAAGTGATAGCGTAAGGTATTGAAAAAGCTATGATAAATAAAATACAGCAAATTTTCTTAACGTATCAATGAATACAGATGTAGCCATGATAATAACTCTCTGAAAGAAGTTTGATATCTAGTATAGCAGCAATGAGGCAACGATAATACTGCCAATGCAAGTTATTCTTGCATTGGCAAATATACTACCCTTAAAAACAGCTTGCATTGATACTGATAATGCAATAATATCTTGCATTAAGGCTTAATTAAAACAAATGCCTGCTTTCCTTCTCTCGATTACCAACTAATAAATAAAGGCTTGAATGACTATGGCTGATGACAAGAATAAAGGCTCACAAGCCGAAAGACTGGTACAGCTACGTCGTGATAAAGGGCTGACTGCTGAGCAATTAGCGCAAGCCATGACCGCAGCAGGCGCAAAAGTCAGTCGCGGTGCTATCTCGAATTGGGAGCGTGGCACCAATGGTATTGTGTCATCTAAACTACCAACGCTAGCACACATTTTAGGTTGCAGCGAAGGCTATCTGTTACGCGGTGAACTAAAAAACGACAGTGATAATAATAAAGAGGTGAGTGAAATCACTCATTCTCATAACAAAAATAGTCAAAACATGTCATTTTCTCAAACTGACAAGATACATGACTCCCAAGCCAATCAAACGACTACAACTCCTACTATAGATACAAACTCACAAAACAACCCTATGAGTGGCCACACTATGAACACAATAAAAAAATCGGATAAATTACAAAATGTTTGCTACGACATTCGTGGCCCGCTATTACAAACAGCCAATAAGATGGAAGCAGAAGGCAAACGTATATTAAAGCTGAATGTCGGTAACCCAGCCCCCTTTGGTTTAGAAGCCCCGCATGAGATTTTGCGCGATGTGGCGATGAACCTACCAGACGCGACCGGCTATTCCGACTCGCAAGGGATTTTTTCAGCGCGTAAAGCCGTCCTACAGTACTACCAATCAAAAGGGTTGCTATCGGCAGTTGATGTCCGTGACGTCTATTTGGGCAACGGAGTTTCTGAGCTGATTGTAATGACCATGCAGGCTTTGATGAATGATGGTGACGAAGTGCTTATCCCAATGCCAGACTACCCGCTTTGGACGGCAGCGGCGAATTTAGCTGGCGGCACAGCGGTACATTATCGCTGTAATGAAGACGATAATTGGCATCCTGATATCGAAGATATTAAATCTAAAATCACCTCTAAAACCAAAGGTATCGTGGTGATTAACCCTAATAATCCAACAGGTTCACTTTATAGTGATGAATTACTGAAACAAATTATTGAGGTCGCTAAAGCGCATGATTTAATTATTATGGCCGATGAAATTTATGATCGTATTCTTTATGATGATATGGTACACACCCCAATGAGCACCTTGACTGATGATGTGCTAGTGCTCTCATACAATGGCTTATCTAAATCGCATCGTATCGCGGGATTCCGTGCAGGTTGGATGATGGTGTCTGGCAAAAAGCACCATGCCACTGACTTTATCGAAGGCTTGGACATGTTAGCGTCTATGCGCTTGTGTTCCAACGTCCAAGGTCAGTATGCCATCCAAACGGCAATGGGTGGCTATCAAAGCATGAAAGAGCTCACGTCAGAGCGTGGGCGCTTATATAAGCAGCGTGAAATGGCTGTGTCACGGCTTAATGCGATCAAAGGTATCTCTTGTACCATGCCACAAGGCGCGTTTTATTGCTTTCCAAAGATGGATCCTGATATTTACCCTATCGAAGATGATATGGCATTTATGATGGATTTGCTTGTTGAAGAAAATGTCTTAATGGTGCAAGGAACAGGCTTTAACTGGGATAAGCCCGATCATTTCCGCTTGGTATTTTTGCCAAACCTACATGATTTAGAGGATGCCATGGACCGCTTAGATCGCTTCTTTGCCAAAAAGCGCAAACAATTTGGTACCGAATAAACCTTAATTTGACATAAAAAAAACGCTTATCGGCGTGATGCTGATAAGCGTTTTTTATTTGGAAACGTGCTTATAAATAACGTTAAATAAGACTTAATAAGCGTACATTTTAAAAAACATTGACCAAAATGATATAACTGATTGCAGACATTGCCGCTGCTGCAGGAAGAGTAATGATCCATGCCAAACCGATAGGTTTCATCAACGCCCAATTGGTGTCTCTATTGACAATACCGATGCCAAGTACTGCACCGACCAAGGTATGCGTGCTCGATACGGGCAGACCCATGGTTGACGCGCCCATTACCACTGCAGCCGCAGCCAATTCAGCTGAAAAACCAGAAGCGGGATGCATTTTTGCCAAGTTGGTACCAACCGTTTGAATGACTTCTTTGCCGATGAACCAAAGACCAACGATAAGCGCAACACCAAAGGTCAGCATAACCGCAGGCGGTACAGCGGCTTCAGTTGCAATGCTATTGGTACGGATAACATCCATAATCGCAGCAAAAGGACCGACTGCATTGGCAATATCGTTTGAGCCATGGCTAAAGGCAAAAGCAGAGGCGGTAAAGACTTGCATCCAGCTAAACATAATAAACGTCGCTTTGGTCAAATCTTCTTTATGTTTACCGCGGATACTCTTGGTATAGATAAAGGTCGCAAGCCACACCAGCGCCGCGATCATACCCATGATTAAAAAGCCTTGCAGCGTCGTCATGCCATTATTGACATTCTTTAGACCCTTAAAGATGACCAAAGAGGCCATGACCGCGCCGCCTGCAGCCGCAATGATAGGAACCCATTGCTTCAACGCTTTTAGCGTATCAAGGTTGCTGCGTTCATTTTCAATCTCATAAAGCTGTTTATAGTAGTCAGTCTCTAAATCTTCAACATCGCAATCGTCATCTTTGTAGATTTCTTGATCACGTAACATCGCTGACGTATAAGCCAACTGTTCTGATTCTGTTAAACCGTCCAAAAACTCTTTGTGGTTTTGTTTTAAGGTTTTTTTGTCGCCTTTCAAAGTCGCAATGTGCGCCTCTGTTCTATCATTATATTCAATGATGTTTTTCTTAATCTGTCCATATAATACATAGGACAAAACGCCGCCCAATAGCGGTGATAATACCCAAGAAATCGCGATGGTGCCAATCGTACTCCAATTCACCGTTGATAATGCCATTTCAGTACCACCTAACGTGATACCTAATACAATAGAGCTACCAACAACGCCGCCAATAATAGCGTGCGTGGTCGAAACGGGCAGACCCTTTTTGGTGGCAAATAATAGCCAAAATGCGGCAGCGATGAGCGCTGACAGCATGACATAAATGAATTGGTTGGGCGTTACTGAAAGACCATCTAAATCGACAATGCCGCTTCGAATGGTATCGGTGACTTCACCACCTGCCAGTACGGCTC
Organism: Psychrobacter sp. AOP30-A2-5; assembly: GCF_052378115.1. Lineage (NCBI taxonomy): Bacteria > Pseudomonadati > Pseudomonadota > Gammaproteobacteria > Moraxellales > Moraxellaceae > Psychrobacter > Psychrobacter sp. AOP30-A2-5. Next base: position 311,402 of record NZ_JBQSXK010000001.1, read on the forward strand.
CGGACACTTCAAATATCGCTGCGATACCCAGCGCTTGCGGGATAGTCAACGTCCCTGCACCTACTGAGGTACCAAAGGAGTTGGCGACATCGTTACCACCAATATTGAATGCCATAAAGACACCAAAAGCGGTGGCCACAATAAATAGCGTCGTCTGTTGACGCATCGTGTAATCTAGACCCCACCACAAAAAGTAGGCGGTCATCGCAATCAGTAAAATGGCAAAAAATAGATTTATTCTCATAGAACCGACTGATTTGACTGGCTCTGTAGAACTGTTGCTAATACCCATACGTTGATACGTCCTGCGTAAGCTGATTGAAATTATAGGCGGTTGATGACATTGCGCGGCTATTAATAATGCTCGTGATAGCTTCTGACATTAATATAACGTATATGAAACGCGCAATATGCTTGCTAAAAACGGTTTTTCTTACTGCTATCTTGGTGCTTTACCCTAGCGCTTACCTTATATTTACTCGTATTTTATTGTACGTAAAGATAGTAAATAAGGTAAAACACATCACTCAATATGTCACAAAGCCGCAAGGAATATTGCCAAATCGTCTGATTACAGCAGCTTGCGGCTTAGAGATGTCGTAGTAATAATTTTGATGCTAATAACTGCTATTGTAAGAACCTTTACCAAACTTATTAACCAGAGTGATTAAAATGTCTGTGTCAAAGGATAAAACACGCTACTCACTCAGTGAGTTTAGTGCACAGCAGGAGCTATTACGCGCCTATTATATTAAATATAAGCGCATAATGCATGATGATATTGCAAGATTTGTAACTGCCAGCATATGTGTTAGAAAACATCCTGCTGTAACGCCGCATTATACTCTCTTTCCCTGAATTTATTTAACGTTAAATATATAATAATGACCAATCGCATATCAGCTGCCACACACCGCTGATAGTTGCTTAATCGCATGATCTAAAACATCCAAACGTGCTTGACGCTTCTCATTGGTCGCGATGACGCACCACGGTGCGTACTCTGTATCGGTACGTGCCAGCATATCCGCCGCAGACTGCACATAATCCGACCATTTATCACGGTTACGCCAGTCATCGTCCGTCAGCTTAAACTGCTTGTGCGGTGTCTCCTGACGTGCCTCAAAACGTTTAAGCTGTTCTTTTTTATCGATAGCCAACCAGTATTTGATAACGATTGTCCCCGCCGCGGCTAAATCCGCCTCAAAACGATTGATTTCATCGTAAGCACGCTGCCATTCCTCATCCGTGGCAAAACCCTCAATGCGCTCAACCAAAACGCGCCCATACCAAGTCCGATCAAAAATGGCAATACGGCTGATACGGTCGGTTTGCTCGTTCGGAAGTTTGGTCCAAAAACGCCATAGATAAGGATGTTGCAGCTCATATAGCATTGGCGCACTGATATTATAAATTTGATACTCGCGTGGGTCGAGCGGCGCCACCAATCTTTTGATCGCGCCACCTTTGCCAGAAGCGTCCATTCCTTCAAAGGCAAAAACGATATGACGCCCTTTGCGCGCACGCAGCAACTGGGCAAGGCGAACTTGTTTTTCTACCAACGCATCACGATAGTCCGACTTATCAATCTCTGCATCATCGATATCTTTTAAAAATTTAGGAATTTTTACAGGTTCAAACTTTGCTGATTTGAGTGCTTGCTGAGCTTGCTTCTTAGCCTTTGATTTATCAGAGATTTTTACTGTATTTTTTTTACTATTCATTAGCGCGGTTTGCATCGCTTGTAGCACTTCATGGCAAAAGTGGTCAGCCGCATCTGACTTGTCATCACCATCAATGATGATCCAATCATCTTGCTGGCGTAGCAGAACGGTAGCCACTTGATTAAAGGTTTCGATAACTTTTTTACTATTCCAGTCAATTTGGTATAAAAACTGCGGATCGGCTTCATCGTCATTCAATCGCGCTTGCAATGTTTCGATATCGACATGAAACCAGCATTTAAGCAGTCGGGTTTGATTGGTAGCTAGGTCTTGTTCGAATGCTTGTAGCTTAATAAGCTGCTGCTGTAAATAGGCTTGCCATTGCGCAGTCGGTAACGCTTTGTCGTTGTCTGACGTTGTCATACGCATGACGTTATAAAGCAAGTCAGCATACCAGTTGCCAAAATAAACCATCACATCGCCATGACGGGGTAATGCCTTGATATGTGCCTGCCAAATCGGCTGATACGCTAAGGGACAATCACCAACGGTTGCCTCAACTTTAAGTAGTCGAGGATCTACCCATTGGCGCAATTGCTTAACAGCTGTGCCCTTGCCTGCCTGCTCCATACCATTGACCAATACCAATAGCCCTGTTGGTTTATTGAGGATTGGCGGCGTCTGTTGCCGCGTTGCTCGTAGAGCATATTGGGCCGTGACCAGTGCCAATCTCAGTGCATCTTTGTCCATAGAAAACTGGCTCAGGGGATTGGGAGTTAAGCGCTCATCGATAATCTGCTCACTAAATTGTGCAGTTAGCGCTTGTGGTGCGGTGGGTTCAGTCGTCTTATTATTTTTGCTCATAACTGTCATCATCCTATGATTGAAAGCGTGTTAGCGCCATCATAGCATTGCAGCAATTCGGTAAATAACGCTGCTATGTAACAGTTTGACATTTGTATTCTGCTTTATTTTCTTTTAAGGTGAACACAATCTCAGACACATGCTGTAATCACGCTCTATAAATACAAAAACCAAAAGTATAAAACACGGTTTATCCTGAGCTTTTTATTCGCAACCTTTTAATCCTCTTTACTTTTATGCAGGTTTACTGACCATGGCCTCTTTAGCCGATTTACAACAACATTTGAACCGTTTTTGGGCACTGCCTTATCATGAAGATTTGGCATTAAACGATAAACTTAGTGAGGTGCAAGCTTGGCAACGAGATCGTATTCAGAACACTCACAAAGACTTGTTCGAGCAACCTCAAAATCAGCTGATGGCAGATTATTTTTTGACACAATTGTATGGCGGCGATGAGTTTAAATTGCTGGCCAGACAGTTAGAACGTATTGTGCCTAAAGCGCAAAAAGTTGAACGTTTTGCGCCAGCAGCGGCTTTAGAGACTGGCAGCATGGCAATACAAGCAGCTATCTTAGCGATAGAGCTAGATTTACATTTAGCAGAATGGCTATTGGCTCAAGATTTAGCCGTTAACGAAGACAACATGCTGAACGCCTATCGCGTAGTCAATGAAGCCGACACCAGACGTATCCAAATCGGTCATTTAAAAGAGGTGTGCTATCGTACCGATAAATATATAAACTCTTTTATGTTGCAAAAAGCCTTTGCCTTGGCTAAAGGCACCGCCTACCGTTACAACTATCAGCCTTTGTATGAATTTATCGATTCAGGCTTTAAAGCGATGAAACCACTAAAAAGTGTCAGCGGCTTTATTGAACCGTTTTGTGAGCGTGAGCTTGAGATTATTGACCGTGTTCATGAGACGGATAATGGCGGTAAGCCAATGACGTTTGGTGTATGATAGACGCATCATTTGCTTGGTTAGCTGCTATTTTATACCTTGCAAACCAATAATCATAAAAGTGAATCACAGGATAATGCTATGACCGATAACACCCATAATAACAACGCGCATCTCAATCAAAAACCTACCATCAATGGTCATTTACAAGATAAATTGGTCAGAGATAGCATCACCCACAATCAAAATATTACGGCACAGGTGCAAGCACGTCAAAGCTATGAAAATAATACCACGCTTAATACGGGTATTGATGCTGGCATCGAAAACAGCAAGAGAAATGACTTTACACAAGTCCAAGACCTACCAACGGGAACGCCACAAGGCCAACAAACCACTATGCCAAACCATACTACCAGCAACAACGCCAATAGCGACACTGTAGACAATACATCTGCACAAACACAAACCGCCAAACAAACACTTTTTAATCAGCGTGATGACATCAATAATCCACATACGCCTGATACTGACGGTAATGAAGAAACGCATTTTGGCTACAAGACCGTCAATAAGGCTGAAAAGCAAGCACGGGTCGCCGATGTTTTTACCTCAGTTGCCAAAAAATACGACATCATGAACGACTTAATGTCATTTGGTATTCATCGCCTATGGAAGCGTTATGCCATCAGCTTATCAGGCGTGCGTGCGGGTCAACATGTGCTTGATATCGCTGGCGGTACGGGTGATTTAGCCAAAGTCTTTAGCCGTGAAGTCGGCAGAAATGGTCATGTGGTGTTATCAGATATCAATGCCGCCATGCTCGAAGTCGGTCGTGAACGCTTAATCAATGCTGGCTGCAACAACGTCGATTTTGTATTGGCCAATGCAGAAACACTCGCACCATTTGATGACAATAGCTTTGATTTGGTCACTATCAGCTTTGGTCTACGTAATGTCACGGACAAAGACGCAGCGCTCAAATCTATGTACCGTGTACTTAAGCCAGGTGGACGTTTATTAATTTTAGAATTCTCAAAACCTGTATTTGAGCCATTGTCTAAGGCCTATGATTTATACTCATTTACCGCCTTACCTATTATGGGCAAGCTGATTGCCAATGATTCTGAGAGTTATCAATACTTGGCCGAATCGATTCGTATGCATCCTGATCAACAGACGCTGAAACAAATGATGCAGCAAGCGGGCTTTGAAAATTGTGATTATCATAACTTGACGGCTGGTATTGTCGCTGTCCATCGCGGCTTTAAAGCGTAAGATTAAGTTTTAAATTACATTACATAGTAATAGACATGCCATCACGTAAAATGGTGGCAACTGACCTTTACAAATGATGCGCTCTTTTAAGGCGCTCAACTGACTATGCGAGAGCCTTATGCTGACTGTTCTACTTTTGGCGGGTGCCGAAAAGCTGATTAACCTTGCTATTGCGAGTGATGAGATTACCAAATCAGGATTGGCACCGCTTGCTGGCAAAGTATTGCGACTCAATATGGCAATGCCTGAGATTCGTTTGGATATTTTATTCACTCATGAGCGTTTGCGTTTTGAGCCGGTGACAACCGAGAGTGTGTTTGAGCAAAGTGGCGCGATGAACGAGCACCAACAAGCCACTATGGAGCGCGCACGGATTGGTCATAGTCGCCCAGACTGTACCATTACTGTAGATAACCCAGCGCAACTGCTGAATCTGATGCGTGGTGCCGAAGGCAATTTACCTATCGCGGGTGATTATAAGGTACTCATGCAGCTCAAACAACTGGTCGCAGGTTTCGACCCAGATGTTGCAGGACAGCTTGAGCCATTTATTGGTAAGCCGATGGCCAGTCAGTTACATCTACTTATATCACAGCTAAAAGGTAGCTGGCGTCATAGTGCCAAACGCGCTTTTGATGACGTCAGCGACTGGGCTAATGAGGTAGCAGGTAATAGTGCTCCTGATCCTCTCGAGGCAGCAGAAGTAAACGATCTTAAGCAGCAACTGTTAAAGCTGCGGGCTGATGTCGAACGTGAAGAGGCCAAACTTGCTGCTATCAAAGATGAACAGGCACGTTTTCTCAATAACTCGTTTCATCAATAACTGTTGTCGTCGATGATCGCTAAATCCTATTATCGACAGCACTGTTTATAGATAAGTGCAATTTATAGACAAGCACAGTTTATAAATAAGTGCAGTGCCCACCCTATTTTCGACTTTCTTTAGAGTACCCATACCTCATGCTATTATCTCATCGCGCCCGTTTACTTGAGCTTTGGCGTATCGCCGCAATTTATCGCATCGATACTCATCTTTCTATCGAAGACGCGCCACAGCTGCAACCTTTGGCGCGTTTGATTCGCCTACATCCAGCGGCGTGGGGTAAAAAACACCAACCCAATGCGATTAAATATGCGCTTGAAGACATGGGCACGCTGTTTTTAAAGCTTGGCCAACTGCTGTCAACGCGTCGCGATTTAGTGCCGCCTGAGATTATCGAGCAATTGGTTCAGCTACAAGACAAAGTCAAACCTTTCAATTCTGATGTGGCCATTACCCAAATCCAAGACCCTAAACACGGTCTTGGTCAATCGATTGGCACATTGTTCGCACGCTTTGATGTCAAACCTCTAGCGGCGGCTTCTATTGCCCAAGTACATACTGCTGCATTGCATGATGGGCGTGAAGTAGTGGTAAAAGTGGTGCGTCCTGATATCCGCACCACCATCATTGCTGATTTTGAGCTACTACGCGAGCTGGCCGATTGGGCATCAGCGCGTATTGAAGCGGCACGTGCCATCCATATCGTCGATATTGTAGAAGACTATCGCCAAGTGATGTTAAACGAGCTGGATTTGACCTTAGAGGCAGACAATACCACTCAGATGCGCAACAACTTCTTGGGTTCCGCATTGATGTATGTACCAGAAGTCTATGATTCTGCCAAAAATGTGATGGTCATGGAGCGTATCCAAGGCGTTCCTATCTCGCAAGTTGCAGTGTTTGATCAACTTGGTTATGACCGAGCAGCACTAGCAGAAAAAGGCTTAACGATATTTTTTACCCAAGTATTCCGCGATAACTTTTTTCATGCCGATATGCATCCGGGTAATGTGTTTGTAGAGACGCCGCCGGTTAAAACACTCACCGCAGATATGGCAGCGGTTGACTTAGGACACGAGCCGCGCTATATAGGGCTTGATTGCGCCATCATGGGTACGCTATCAAAAGACGATCAGCTCATTGTGGCGCGCATGCTGTTGGCGGTGATGAATAACAACTTTACGGCGATGGTTGATATCGTCAGTAGAGCTGGCTGGATTCCACCAAATACAGACAAGCATGCCCTGATGCGCGATATGAAACGCACGGTTGGTCCAATGCTGCAAAAATCTATCAATGATATCGACTTTGCCGGTGTCTTAATGCAAATTTTAGATATCGCCCGTCGTCACCATATGAGTATCCCGCCGCAACTCATGCTGCTATTGAAGACCTTGGTTCATGTCGAAGGACTCGGTCGCGACTTGTATCCTGACCTTGATATCTGGTCACTTGCCAAGCCGATCTTAAGCAGTTGGATTAAAGAGCAGCTCGATCCGATGCGTAATTTGCAACAGCTGCGTCAGCAGTTACCAGAGATTTTATTATCGACGACTGATATTCCAAAGCTATTGGATCAAGGCTTACAAAGCCTTGCCTCACAAGGATCACGCCAAGACAGTCAACTGCGAGAAATACAACAAATTCGTGCGGATATGCTTAATGATCGACGCCGAGATTGGCTAGCACTGTCAGGTTTTGCCATTTTCATTGCCATTGCAACACAGGTTGTTGGCTGGCTCTCGCCTATCTTTTATATATTGGCTATTTTGGTTGTCGTTTGGCGTATTTTAGCCTAACGCTCTGTTATTTTTAATAAAAATAAGTATTGGTTAATAGCCAGTACTATCTAGGGCGTGTCATCAATTAGATTGTGAGGCTTAAAATGAGAAAAATTGTAGATAAACAAGGAAGAAATTGCCGTCAATATGAACATATTGACAAAATTACTGACGATGTTTAGCAAAATTTAGCCATTTTAAGGCCACTAAATACATTAATGTGCTAATTGATGACACGCCCTAGTATTTGTTCAATAAGCTCTCACTCACTTTCATTGCTTTTTAGTGACATTTAAAGTGAGTGAGAGCTTAGTTTTTACATTGCCTCATTTCTCATTGGCTCGGTAAAAAAGACGCCCTGTATAGGAATCACCCATGTCTACCGCTAAAATATCAATTGCTAAGAAAGACCACAGCGAGGCTATTGCTGCCTTACAAACTCGTTTCGGTAAACAACTTACTACCAATATAACGGTACGTGAGCAGCATGGGCATACGATGACGTGGCTTGCCAATCAGCCACCCGATGCCGTCTTGACAGTACAAGATAAGCACGAGGTAGCAGCTGCGGTGGAGATTTGCAATCAGTATCAAATGCCAGTGATTGCATTTGGTATTGGCTCATCCTTAGAAGGTCAATTAAATGCCCCATATGGTGGATTATGCATCGATATGCACGCGATGGATGCAATATTGCAGGTACATAATGAAGATCTGACCGTTACCGTACAACCAGGCGTCACACGTGAGCAGCTCAATCACTACTTACGTGATACCGGGCTGTTCTTTCCCATAGACCCTGGCGCCAATGCCAGTATCGGCGGCATGGTCGCGACTCGCGCCTCAGGCACCAATGCTGTCCGCTATGGCACCATGAAAGATGTGGTACTCGCGCTTGAGATAGTCACCGCTAGTGGAGAGATTGTCCGCACTGGTACCCGTGCCAAAAAATCTGCGGCGGGTTATGACTTGACGAGATTAATGATCGGCTCAGAGGGTACGCTCGGTATCGTCACCGAAGTCACACTTAAACTATTCGGCATCAGCGAATGTATTGGTAGCGGTATTTGCCATTTCCCAACGATTGAGGATGCCTGTCAGGCAGTAATGCTGACCATTCAAATGTGCTTGCCGATTGCACGCATTGAGCTACTTGATGCCATGCAAATTAAAGCCTGTAATCAATATGCCAATCTTGATCTGGATGAGACGCCTACCCTATTTGTAGAGTTTCATGGCACAGATGCCAGCGTCGCTGAACAAGCTCAACTGTTTACGGATATTATCGAAGAATTCGGCGGTCGTGACTTCGCTTGGGATACCAATGAAGCCGAGCGCAAGCGTCTGTGGCAAGCAAGGCATAACGCTTATCATGCCAGCTCTGCTTTACGTCCTGACGCCAGCGCCTTATCGACGGATGCTTGTGTGCCCATTTCACGATTAGCAGAATGCGTCAGTGCAACAGTAAAAGATATCGAAGCGTCGGGCATGATTGGGCCTATCGTCGGTCATGTTGGCGATGGTAATTTTCATGTTTTGTTATTAGTCGATACCGAAAACCCTGAAGAAATCGCTACTGCTGACGGCATTATCAGCCGCTTAGCTACCCGCGCTATTGAAATGGATGGCACTTGTACAGGTGAGCATGGCATCGGGCAAGGCAAACAAAAATATATGCAGCAAGAGCACGGTAACGCCTTAGTGCTGATGCAAGCGATCAAGTCAGCTCTTGACCCTAAAAACATACTTAACCCTGGTAAAATATGGCCTGTGGCTTTACCCACTGTTTAACTGTTGAATATTGCTGATAAGAAATCAAAGCCTAAAAATGCGCCTACGTTTAACTAGAGTATTAAACGTAGGCGCATTTTTTAGGCTAATTTCATAACATCTGATCAATCGCCATTTGCGTCAATACACGACCACGCGCCGTACGTAATACGTAGCCTTGCTGAATAAGGTATGGCTCAATCACATCCTCAAGCGTACCGCGATCTTCAGCCATTGCTGCTGCTACCGCTTCAACGCCAGCTGGACCACCATCAAAGCGTTCGTGCAATATCTCAATATAACGTCTGTCCAAATGATCAAGACCACGTCTATCAACTGCCAGCATATCGAGCGCACTGCCCGCAATCGCGCCATTGATACTACCGTCGCCTCTCACTTCAGCATAATCACGTACACGGCGTAATAGACGATTGGCAATCCTTGGCGTACCACGCGCACGGCGAGCAATCTCCACCGCGCCATCTTCACTCATAGGTACACGCATCAAACGTGCGGCACGACTCACAATCGTGGTTAGGTCAGCAATATTATAAAATTCGAGCCGCTGCACAATGCCGAAACGATCACGCAGTGGTGAGGTCAATAATCCTGCTCGCGTGGTTGCCGCGACTAAGGTAAACGGCGGTAAATCCAGCTTGATAGAGCGTGCCGCAGGCCCTTCACCAATCATAATATCCAGCTGAAAGTCTTCCATGGCGGGATACAGTATCTCTTCAATAACGGAACTCAATCGATGAATTTCGTCGATAAATAGCACATCACCCTCTTCTAGATTGGTTAGCATGGCTGCCAAATCACCGGGGCGTTCAAGCACAGGTCCTGAGGTAGAACGCAAGTTACCACCCATTTCACGAGCAATAATATTGGCAAGCGTCGTTTTTCCAAGACCGGGCGGACCAAAAATCAAAGTATGATCTAATGCCTCACCCCGACCACGCGCTGCGCCAATAAATACTTCCATCTGCTCACGTACCACTGGCTGACCAATATATTCAGCCAGTAATGCCGGTCGAATATTAGAATCAGGCGCATCGCCTGCCCCTTCGAATGGATTAATCAAACGATCTTGCATCATAGGTTTTATCATTATATTAAATCATTATTTTTAAAGAATAGGTATAAATAGCATAACCAAACGCTACGTATAAGTCATGCAAAACATCATAAAGCAGCGACTAAATAAAGCACAGCCTAAAACGAAAATAAGCGACAATGAATGTCGCTTATCTGTTTAAGACTTATTGATACTTATCAAGGGTAGTGAGCTATATGAATCAAAATCCTGACAACTGTTGCAATGTGGCTTTTAGTAAACCTTGCGTATCGGCAAAGGTATTACCATTACTCTTAGCAGCTTTAATCGCTTGCTGTGCCTCTCTTTCTTTATAGCCCAAGCTAATCAACGCGCCTTCTACCTCAGCGATGATGCTGCCCTCGTGAGACACCTCAGCAGGTTGCATGGCAAACTCTAAATGACTGCTATCGACTTCGATATTTTTCAGCTTATCTTTTAGCTCAATCAATAAGCGCTGCGCTGTTTTTTTACCGATACCGGGAATACGGGTTAATGCCGTCTCTGACTCTTGCTCGACATGCATCTTTAGCTCAGCAGCTGACATCGCAGATAGCATTGCTAACGCCATTTTTGCGCCAACGCCATTGATCTTGATCAATTGACGAAAGACGTCACGCTCTTTGCGATCGATAAAACCATAAAGCAGCTGCGCATCTTCACGTACATGAAAATGCGTCCAAATGCTCGCCTGCTCATTGAGACGCAACTGGCAAAATGACGGTAGCGGCAGCTCTATATCGTAGCCGACACCAGAAGTAGTCATGACACAGGCAGTCGGTGCCATCAAATACTGCACTTGACCACTAATCAATCCAATCATAATCCACTACCTCTATTAGAGCTATTATAAAAAATTAGCCTAGTTGCCACTCAATAACTAGCCGATATCTCTTAATTAAGCTTATTTATAAAAATCGACCATACCTTCAAGGCTAATTGGGCGAATTTTATGTGCCTGACCCGCAGAACCAAAGGCCTCGAAACGATTGGTACAGATATCTGACATCGCAACCATAGAGGCTTTGAAGTATTTACGTGGATCAAATTCACTCGGGTTTTCAGCAAGGAATTTACGAATAGCGCCCGTTGATGCTAAACGTAAATCGGTATCGATATTTACTTTACGCACACCATGCTTAATCGCTTCAACGATTTGCTCAACCGGTACACCATAAGTCTCACCGATGTTGCCACCATTTTCATTGATAACTTTTAACCACTCTTGCGGCACTGATGACGAGCCATGCATGACCAAATGGGTGTTAGGAATACGGGCATGAATCTCTTTTACACGCTCAATCGATAGGATGTCGCCTGTCGGTGGACGGGTGAATTTATAAGCGCCATGACTGGTACCGATAGCAATGGCTAACGCATCGACGTTGGTGTCTTTAACGAACTGTTCTGCTTCATCAGCACTGGTCAATAGCTGCTCGTGATCTAATACGCCTTCTGCGCCAGAGCCGTCTTCTTCACCAGCCATACCAGTCTCAAGACTACCTAAGCAACCAATTTCACCTTCTACTGAAACACCGCACGCGTGTGCCATCTTGACAACTTCGCGAGTCACGCTGGCATTGTAATCATAATCCATTGGCGTTTTACCATCTTCACCAAGCGAGCCGTCCATCATCACTGATGAGAAGCCAAGCTGAATTGAGCGTTGGCAAATCGCTGGTGACATACCATGATCTTGATGCATAACGACTGGAATATGTGGCCACTCTTCGATAGCAGCAATAATCAGATGACGCAAAAATGCAGAGCCTGCATAACTGCGTGCACCAGCACTAGCCTGTACGATAACAGGAGAATCACAGGCGTCGGCTGCCATCATGATTGCACGCATCTGCTCTAAATTATTAACATTGTAAGCAGGGACACCGTAGTTATTTTCGGCGGCATGATCTAGAAGTTGACGTAACGATATTAAAGCCATAAGACGCTCTCTGATTAAATTTTGAATATGATATTAAGAAATCATTCTTAAAAATACGATGTTGCAACAATTGCCCTAAAACCCTAGCCTGATAATAGTCAGACCAGCAAAAAACCAGTGTTTTTTGATCGTAATTATTACGCCGTGATTATAGCAAAAATTGCCAGCGCTTCGTAGCGGTTAACCGACTATTTCTTTCTTTGCTTGATTCAACAAACAGAATGATAGCGAGTTTTATAAAGGAACTTGATAAGTTCCATATGATACGCAGCTAATTGAAAAAACGGATAAACCTTGTGCACCATATTTTTGACTGACTAAGGCCTACCCTCAATTCAATCAATGGATATTTAAATGCGCTAAAGATGAGGACACACCCTAACCTCTAGATTATGATTTTAAATACAAAAAAGCCTTGGCTATCACCAAAGCTTTTTAAATATTTTGAGGGCTTATACAGCAATCAATATCTGCAACCAACAGCTTAATAAGCTATTCATCAATCAACAAATGAGTAGATCAATGGCTTAGGTTCAGTTGCTTATGTATTGATGATTAGTACTGTTGTTCTGCTTCTACTGCGTTTTCACTGGCTTTATTCTCAACAGCAGATGCGCCATCGGCAACCACTTCAGCAGTTTTGGCAACGGCTTCATTTGCGCCTACCACAACTGCTTCACCAGTGTTTTTTAGTGCATCTGTAGCAGCAACACCGGCAGTTTCAGCGCCTTCGGCAACTTCAGTACCAGCATCTTTTGCAGCAACTTCAGCTTCAGCAGCAGCGGCTTCTGTTTCAGCAGCGGCAGTATCAGCGTTAGCAGCAACATCATCACCAGCAGACTCAACTGCAGCTTCGGCGTTCTCTTCTGTTTGTTGGCTACATGCAGTGATTGCAAAAGTACCAGCAAGTACGCTAGCAAGTAATAAATGGCGTTTTAACATAATAAATCCCTCATAAATAAAGCATGTCAAATACATGATTTGCGCTATTTTATAGAGTGCAAATTAGACATGCAATCATAATTTTCAGTATAGAAACAAATAATTACTACTTAATAATAATGAGTGGCCACTGACTCTTATTTCTCTTAAAACAATAACATAAGAATAGTAGCCAAAATATTATTGATACAGCGTACATGAGATGATGAGGCTAAATTGTACGGCTAATGTTACTCATCTGCTAAATATCGTTAAAGCGTTACGCATCAACCTGTAGAGCAGCAACCGCAGGCAATACCTTGCCTTCTACAAACTCTAAAAATGCGCCACCACCTGTTGACATGTAGCTAACGCCATCTGCCACTTGATATTTATCAATTGCAGCAAGCGTATCACCACCACCAGCGATCGAAAATCCTTCGCTGTTTTTAACGGCATTTGCTATGATTTGTGTGCCCTGACCAAAAGCATCGACTTCAAAAACACCAACTGGACCATTCCATAAAATGGTTTTTGCGTTGATAATAGCATCCGCTAATTGCTTAGCACTTTCTGGAGCGATGTCCAATATCATGTCATTTTCGCCAATCGCATCGACAGATTTGATGGTCGCAGTGGCTTGTTGTAATGAGCCTGTGAAGTCAGCAAAATCAATCTCATTTTTATCAGCAACGACAACATATTCAGGTAATAAAATCTCAGTCTTAGTCATAATGTCACGAGCTGTCTCAACCAAGTCCGCTTCATAAAGTGATGCACCAACGCTATGACCTTGCGCGGCTAGGAATGTATTTGCAATACCGCCACCAACGATAATCTGCGAGCACAATTCAGACAAACTGTGCAGCACTTCTAGCTTTGTCGATACTTTTGAACCACCAACGATTGCCAACATTGGCTGTGCTGGGGTCTCAAGTGCCAAGCTTAACGCATCAAGCTCAGCCGCCAATAAAGGTCCTGCACAAGCTGTTTTTCCTGCTCGATGCATAGCTTGGGTAACGCCTTCTGTTGAGGCCTGTGCGCGATGTGCGGTGCCAAATGCATCCATCACGAATACATCGCATAAATCAGCGTATTTCTGTGCTAAATCCGCATCGTTTTTCTTTTCGCCCTGATTAAAGCGCACGTTTTCTAATAGCACGACCTCGCCTGCTTTAATTGCCACGCCTTCAGTAAGGTAGTCATTGTTTAAGCTAACGGGCTTTGATAACTCCGTGGCTAATTTATCGCTTAAATACTCAGCAACTGGTGCTAGCGAATATATCGACTCAGGACTGCCTTCAGTTGGACGACCTAAGTGTGAGCAAACAATAACGGCCGCGCCTTTTTCTAACGCCATCTTAATCGTAGGCAAACTGGCTTGCAGGCGTGCATCACTGGCGACTTTACCGTTTTTAATAGGCACATTGAGATCTTCACGAATCAACACCACTTTATCCGTTAAGCTCAGCTCACTCATACGCAAAAAATTCATTACCTGCTCCTATGCATCATCTCTTGTTAATCTATCGGTTGGCTTTTTACTCATTACTGAAAATATTTATCAAATCGGCTGCTCTTGTCCATGGCTGTATAAAAGCAACCAAGCAAGAATTTGAGGCGGTGTATTCTAGCAGTTTTCTAGCAAGTGCTCATAAAGAACGCACTATTAAATTTTACTCGGGCGTGTCCTCATTTTGAAAATGGGGATAAAAATAAGACAAATGGCTAAATTTTAATAAAAATCAGTAACATTTCGTGGTGGCACTTAGTAATAAGGCTGTTTAAGATGCTATTAGTACTGATAATAAATAATACCTACAATAAAAATAACCCATTAGGAGAACCCAATGAGTATCGACCTTCAAGCTGCCAAACAAGACCTACTGACACTTAAAGAAGAATATGAGACTCGTATCGATAAAATCGAAGATCATATCCAAAACCCGCAAGACGACCTCAATGAGCATTGGGAAGACCAAGCCATCTCTTATCGTCAAAACGACATGCGTACAAATTTGATGGTTGAAGCCCGTCAAAGTTTGATCTATGTCGAAAATGCACTAAGCCGTATTGAAAACGGGACTTATGGTAAATGTGAAGTCTGCGGTGAGCAAATTGAAGAACAGCGCTTACAAGCACTGCCTTACGCTACCCTATGTATGGAACATGCTGAATAACGACCCATTTTACTCTACGACAGCCATTCCAAATCAAAGTTCTAGTGATCAAGTAGGCATTTTCCATTGAGAGAATGCCTGCTGCCATTGTTGACAGCGCGCAGCGATTTGATCCACAGGCAAATCCATAATATCCCCAACGACCGCCACGTAAGTAATCCGCAAACCTGCCAGCTCGGTGACATTTTCTACCGTCAAGCCACCGATGACACATATCGCTATATTTTTCTGACAGCCATCTATGAGCTGCTGGCGCGAGATAATATTGGCGTTAGGTTTTGTATTTGAGGTAAAAATCGCACCCATAGCAGCATAGCTTACGCCCTCGTTTTTTGCTTCTTCAACCAGTTCTATCTTGCCATGACAAGTGCGTCCGATCACTTGGTTTGGTTGTAGTTCGTGCTTAGCATCGGCAACTTCGCCATCTTGTTGACCCAAATGCACACCAACGCCGAGCTTGGCAGCCAGTTTAATATTGTCATTGATGACGACTGGTACGCTGTACGCTTTCGCCAACTCAACTATTTGCCTAGCCTCTTCGTATAGACGAGACTCACCATCAGGTAGCGCCAATATCTGCTTGCGACGAATTTGTAACAGCGCAATGAATCCTGTTGCTAATGCTGCTTCTAATTTGCGATACAGCAGCGCAAACTCATCGTCATTGGTCAGTAAATATAGCTTTGGTGCTGATATAACAATCGATGTTTGAGTCATATTATTTTTCCTAGAATGTGTCCTCATTTTAAAAATGGAGATAAAAATGAGATAAATTTTTAGCCCTTGTAGAAGTCCATTGATTAAATTAAAGACACACCTTAAATTCAACACAATAAAAAGGCTGTTATATCGAATAACAGCCTTTTTATAAATGCTAAAACAGTAAAGTTATACCGTGCGGCGTGTCGCTAGACTGTTTAGAATATTTTTGGCATCACCCCAACGTGTGGCTGAGCTGTTCGCTCCTAAGATAACGATAATTGCTGGGCGGTTATTCACACGCGTTTCCATGACCACACAACGACCAGCTTCATTGATGAAACCTGTTTTTGAGATACCAATTGGATAATCACCGGCACGAACCAAGCTACTGGTGTTATTGGCTTTATAAGTACGGTTACCACTTGAGTAGTTAGACACATAAAAGTCATAGCTCTTGGTGGTCGAGAAACGACGAATTACGTCATAGTTACCCGCCGCACGAACCATTTTAACCAAATCGTTTGATGAAGCGACGTTACGCTTATCAAGACCCGTTGGATCACCAAAGAAAGCCGTGGTCATACCCAGATCTTGAGCCTTACGATTCATGGCACGTATAAAGGCAGTATAGCCACCTGGATAATTACGCGCTAAACTCTTTGCTGCTGGGTTTTCTGATTTCATCAATGCCATAAGCAACATCTCAGCACGATTCAAACGATCGCCTGATTTGAGGTTAGAGCTGGCACGCTTAGGACCGACGAAATCTTCTGGATCGAGTGTGAGCTCTTCACGCATATCGAGACCAGCATCCAATACGACCATGGCCGTCATCACTTTAGAGATACTGGCCATTGGACGTGCAATGTCAGCATCTTTTTCATAAATAGATTCGCCCGTTTCAGCATCGATGACCGCAACACTACGCGAATCAGTGCTGATCGGTATCATGTTACTGCTACCAAATGAGCCACGATACGTTGTATTGTAGCTATTACTGCTATTGTAACTGTTATTACTACTACCGAAGCTATTGGCGTTGGTGATACTGGTCGTACCATTGCCACTATCAACTTTCTTGATAGCTGAGCCTTTGGATTTATACATAATATTGCGTGCTTCAGACAAACTATCGGCACCGCCCCAACTCATGCGAGCACTAGAGCTAGTGTCAGCGCTACCATTAATAGTAAGTGCGGCTTGTGCAACACTGCCCAAACTCAATGAAATCATAGCAGCGATTAATTGCTGTTTGGTTAATGGTAGTTGCTTCATTATGCCTCCTGCTGTCACGATGCTGTTAATTAGAGAATCAGTTACATACTAACCAATAGCAACAACGTACGTAGCGTTTATGAATGGGTTTATAAGTACTCGTATAGAGTTTTTGTATTTTTAGTGTATCATGGTTTGCATTTAAGTTTAATGTATCAAGCTGATTTAATAATTTATTTTGGTGTAATTCAAATTTTACTACAACCACTTTATATTACAGAAACATTGACTCACATTTCAGCAATATATCTTAACTTTGAACACTGTAATTATTCGTTTTTTGTTATATTAAACAATGGTATCTATCTAAAAGATTAGCAATATTTTATTTTTTTCAAAAACTAAAAAAACGACTCTAATGATTTTATTTTTTGTCATTTAGCGTCAATAAAAGCCTTCATTCTGACAAACAACAAAGAGTATCGTTATGATTAAAGTACTGGTAGTAGATGATCATGATTTGGTGAGAATGGGTATTAGCCGCATGTTGTCAGATAGTATCGATATCGAAGTAATCGGCGAAGCGGACAGCGGTGACATGGCCATCAAATTGGCCAAACAATTGCGCCCTGATGTGGTTTTGCTTGATGTCAATATGCCTAATATTGGTGGGCTTGAAGCAACCAAACGCTTAATTCAGCTGGATATGGGTATCAAAATATTGGCCGTCAGCAGTATGTCAGCGCAGCCGTATCCTTCGATGCTTATCAAAGCGGGGGTCAATGGCTATATCACGAAGGGCACGCCGCTCGATGAGATGATTCGCGCTGTCAAAAAAATCTATCAAGGTGGTCGTTATTTTAGCCAAGATGTCGCTGAGCAACTGGCTGATGTTTTGCTGTCAGATAATGCCAACTCACCTTTTGACTTACTGAGTGATCGCGAAAAACAGGTGGCAATGATGGTTGTTAACTGTCAAAGCCCGCAGCAAATCGCCGATCAGCTATTTGTGAGTGTCAAAACCATCAACACTTACCGCTATCGTATTTATGAAAAAGTTGGGGTTGATAGCGATGTGAAGTTAACACATTTGGCCATTCGTCATGGTCTAATTCAGCCATAACTCATTAGGGCGTGTCCTCAGTTCAATTGATGGACATCTACATGGGCTGAAAATGGCTAAATTTTATCAAGTATCGTCAAATATCCCGATATTAATGACGATATATTCCTTGTTTGATTGTAATTTATCTCATTTTATCCCTATTTTTAAAATGAGGACACGCCCTAGCAACTGTTCCCTTATTGCGGTCAATCTATGAAGCCTGCTACTAATATCGTCTCTGCTGTTACTCACTATTTGCATCGTGATGACACGCTATCTCCACCTCAATTGCGCAGGTTGGGGCTTATTTATAGCAGTTACCGCTTTGCTGTTAGTCTGTTTTCTCTACTGATGGTTTATATCACCGCTCACTCTGACAACAGCCTCTCTCTACCAAGCTTTTTACAACAAACAACGCTTAGCTTTTATTTCCTACTTAGTCTTATTTTACTTGGCTTGTTTTATGTCGTTAATCAGCAAATGCGGCGACAGTTAGCCTTTGGTTTAGTATTAGACGTCATTATATTAAGCTTATTACTATATACAGCGGGTGCGCCTGATTTACAGTTGACCATGTTATATATGGTGGTCGTCGCAGCGAGTTTTATGTTACTACACGGCTCACAAGCCTTAATTATTACCCTACTCGCTATTATTTTTGTCATTTATCAGCAATTCTTTTATGCCATTGCCAATAGCATGAGCTTAGCAAATTTAGGGGACGCATTGCTCATGTCAGCCAGCTTTTTGGCGGTTGGTGGTTTGAGCTGGTCCATCTCACAGCGTTTGGTACAACTTGAAAAAGTAGCAGCGAGTCACGCTAAAGAAGTTGAACGATTAAACGTTATCAACCAAGAAGTCATCACGCAAATGGTTAATGGTGTCATCGTCATCGATAAACAGCATATCGTTTTAGCAAACCTTGCCGCTCACCAATTACTTAGCCTTTCACACAGCCCTTCCGCATCATTGCACAGCACCTCTATTGATACAAAAGATACTCGAAACAATACTCGCAGTGCACTCTTATCTAACTTTCAGCAGCAGCTTGGCCAACAACATACTCAGCTATTTAAAGCCTGTTTGTCAGTAGCGGCAGGCCAATCACGCACCTTTATTTATGATTTGCCTGCAGTCGCAAACGCTTCCATATTCGGTAAACTGCGCGTACAAATTATTCCATTAAAAGATGACAGTAAACTGATAATATTAGAGGACTTACGCCGCGAGCAAGCCAGTGCCCAACAATTGAAACTGGCTTCTTTAGGGCAATTGACGGCGAGCATCGCCCATGAAATAAGGAATCCTTTGGCAGCGATATCACAAGCCAGCCAATTATTAATGGAAGATATTATAGAAGCCAATCTAGAAGTCGATACAGCAGATAATACGATAACGGCGACTATCTCAAATGATGATATGGCAGCGAATCATGAGCTTTATCAAATAATATTTTCACAAACAAAACGCGTGAATCGCATTATCGAAGATGTACTAAAATTGTCTCGCCAGCAAACCGCAAACCAGCAAGCGATTATACTGGCAGACTGGATGCCAACATTTTTAGAGAACTACTTTCAAGGACACGATGTTTTTCTACATGTAAAAACACAACCGACCATATCATTCGACACGCATCAACTAGAGCAAGTCTTAATCAATTTAATTAACAATGGCTTGCGCTACAGTAGCTACGCCCACCCTCATGCCTATGTGGAAATCGAGATTTATTGTGCGGATAACGATGTTATAATTGATATCTTAGATGCTGGTCACGGGGTTAGCACCAAAGATTTGGAACATTTGTTTAATCCATTTTTTACGACAGACCAAGCAGGGACAGGCTTAGGACTGTATTTATCACAAGCTTTTTGTGAAGCCAACCAAACTCGCTTGCTTTATATTCCTGAACATGAGAAAACCTGTTTTCGCTTGATAGCACCTGCTGTTGGTGCTGATACTCATGTAAATAAAACTGAACATAATGTTAATACCAGTATTTTATAAAAATCAACCTTACCAAGTATTAACATTATATGGAATACTTTGCCATTAAGGCCTCTTGGTTTTTACCATTTTATAGCTATTGAATACGATGAGATGATGTATGACAACAACCGCGCTAGTCGTTGATGACGAAGTGGATCTGTGCCGATTGATGCAAATTACTTTGACCAAAATGGGCATTAAAAGTGATGTAGCATATACTCTGTCACAAGCAAGATCATACTGGCAAGACAATGATTACGATTTTTGTCTGACCGATTTAAAGCTGCCTGATGGGTCAGGACTAGAGTTGGTAAAAGAAATTAGCAATAGCTCTAGTACGCCCATTGCCGTGATTACTGCTCACGGCAGTATGGATCTCGCCATTGAAGCATTGAAACTTGGTGCTTTTGACTTTGTGAATAAACCTCTTGAGTTACCGCGCCTACGTCAACTGGTGGAAAATGCTTTAAAAGTTATTCATCAAGACAATGAAGCAAAAGCCACAGCCGAATGCTCACCCGAACAAAAACTGTTAGATAGTAGACTCATTGGTGATTCTGCGGTGATGCACCCACTGAAAAATACTATTTTAAAATTGGCACGCTCACAAGCACCTGTATTTTTGTCAGGCGCTTCGGGTACTGGTAAAGAAGTGGTTGCCCGATTGATTCATGATTTAAGCCCACGCCGTGATGGTAGCTTTGTACCAGTAAACTGTGGAGCAATACCATCAGAGCTGATGGAGTCAGAGTTCTTTGGTCATAAAAAAGGCAGCTTTACGGGAGCTGTCGCTGACAAACAAGGGCTGTTTCAACAGGCCAATGGCGGCACGTTATTTTTAGACGAAGTGGCAGACTTGCCTTTAGCTATGCAGGTAAAACTACTGCGCGCCATTCAAGAAAAAACGGTGAGAGCCATTGGTGATACCAAAGAGGTTCCCGTAGATATTCGTATCTTGTCCGCCACCCACAAAAACCTAAACCAATTGGTGCAAGACGGTGCGTTTCGACAAGATTTGTACTACCGTATCAATGTGATTGAGTTAAAACTGCCGACGCTCAATGCACGTCGTGATGATATCCCTGTATTAGCCAAGCACTTTTTAGCATTAATTGCTGATGAATGGCAGTTAGAGAACCCACCGATACTCACTGTTGAGGCATGCGAACGTTTGCAAGATCATAACTTTGCGGGCAATGTTCGTGAACTGCGTAACGTCCTTGAACGCGCAGTAACCCTAGCAGAGACACCGCACATTGACATCAGCCACTTGGGTTTGCCTGATATTGATATAACCCATCACCGCGCAGTCTCTCAAGATCAGAAGAGTGAGCCTGCGGTTGTCAATAATACTCAATATTCTGAGCGTCAAACAAGCAACCAAATGGTCGCTCAATCGATAGAAAATAGAGAAAAAGTCATTCAATCTATGGATGAGACAATAGCGCCACAGGTCAAGCAAGTGACGACCAACTTGCACCCTTATCGTACTAACGCTCAGCACTACCCTTCTATGATACAGCGTTCAGAAAGCAACCATACAGAAAGCTCAAACCATACAGCCCGTCACAATCACGAAGAATCTGTCACTCATCGATCTATTCTGCAAGGAAGTGATGAAAAAGCAATTCTAAGCAAATTAGAGGATGGTCAGTTACCATCTCAAGGGTTAGAACACTACCTACAAGAACAAGAAAAACAGTTGATTATTACCGCGCTAAAACAAACTGCTTGGAATAAAACGCAAGCAGCTGAATTACTAGGCACGACTTTTCGCTCTTTACGCTATCGCATGAAAAAACTAGAGATAGCTGAGGATCAATTTGATCCATAGCATTTGCCATTTTTGAATAATGACAAATAATATTTTAACGTTAATACATCGCGATAGCCTGTCTTTAAGTGAGCCTTACTGAACCCTATTTCCTGCTACTGCTTTATCGACTTTGGCAGGTTTTCGGACAAAACGAATGCCCGAATCAAGCGCTTTTGTTTTTAGTAAAGCGAGCGCTTGCTGCTCCCATGTACTTTCACTTCCTGACAAGGTCATATCAGGCTCTACCCCGATTCCATCGATCTTATTGCCTGACGCTGTCATGTAGTTGGCGACGGTTAGTTTGACAGCCTGCTCATCATTCAGTGGGATGACCGACTGTACAGACCCTTTACCATAGCTAACTTCACCAACGATTGTGGCACGTTTTTGTGCTTGTAAGCTACTGGCCAGCACCTCTGCCGCTGACGCCGAATAGCGATTTTGCAGCACCACCACTGGCAATGATTCAAGTATCGCCAGACCTTGAGTGGATAGCGTACGCGTATCACTTTGACGACCCTTTACTTGTACCACATCAGTGTCGCTCATAAACAAACTGGCCACGCTCACCGCCGACGTTAGCACCCCGCCTGGATTATCACGCATATCTAGCAAGATACCTGAAATAGGTGCGTCTAGATCTATCAAGCCTTCCAAGAGTTTTTCACGGCTATTATTTTGAAAGGCAGGTAACTTAATAACAGCGATACCGTCAATGAGACTTGCCTCGACCGTTTGAGGGTGGCTGTTATTACGCTGCAAGGTCGTGGTATGTTTGCGGCGACCAGCTTTTGAGGTAACAACATCCACTTGCGTACCCGCAATCCCTGTCAAAAGTTGCTCGATATCTTTACTTTCTTTATCTTCATCAAGCTTGAAATCACCGACTTGATGTAAATAATCGCCAACCGCAATGCCCTTTTTATCTGCAGGCGATGCGTCAATAACCTCTGTAATCACCCAATAGCCATCTGTAGGCTGATAATTGACTTTGATACCGACGTCACCCACATCACCTTCGGTAAAGGCACGCAAGTTTTCATAAGCCTCAGCATCTAAAAATTCAGCATGACTATCTAGCTTAGTCAACATACCACTCAACGCATTATTGAACAGCTCTTCATCATTGACCGCATCTACATATTCACGGCGTACCAAATCCACTACCGCAACAAACGTCTTGAGCGTTTCTGGAGAAATGGCATTCAATGATACTTGCGCAACCTCAGGTGGAATACTGACATCGATCTCATTCGTGTCATCGGTCAAGGCACTCTCATCTGCGACACTGTCTATCGAATCGTCAACTTGGTCGGCCGACTCAAGCATATCAGCGACATCTGATAAATTATTAGTGTCATCTTCTGTGGCTATCTCATCAGCATTTAAGCTAATCAGTTGTAGACTGGCGGTGGGATTATTGATGGTCGCATTAGCTGGTGACCTCGCTGCTTGTGCGTACATACTAGCAGTGCTGAGCCCAATCAGACCTATCATCAATGCAGGTTTAAAAATAGTCGGCGCAGTGAATACCTTCATTGCTTGTTTGCCCAATCGCTTCGTCACTGGTAAGCGCATAAAATAAATAGAACGCATAAGAGAACTCGTTTAATAATAGAATTATTTTTATAGATATATGGATGAATATTTACCTCATAAGATAGCATCAAGAGCCAGTCTAAGACTAGGAGAGTATTGCAAGTAACATTCACGATAACTAATATGATTTCATCAAATGATGAGTAGCAGTGTCAAGTTTGTTTAGCAGGCGAAATATCATGATTGCCCTTATTTTTCTCACTATCCAAACATTTAAAGATAAATAAAGTCAGCCAAATATCTCTTAAAAAACAAATCAAAAAAAGGAGAGACAATAAATATCTCTCCCCTTTCTATTACTTCTAACAACGCTAGTAAGTTGTCAATATAATAGTATTAAATGCCTAACTTACAACGCTGGAACCAGTAAGCTCTCGCCCGTCATTTCAGCAGGCTGCTCAATATCCATCAGCGCCAAAATAGTCGGTGCGACATCGCTCAACTTACCACGACTACGTACTTGTAGCTTTTTCTCACCCACGTAAATGAGCGGTACATGTTCAGTGGTATGTTGAGTATGTACTTGACCACTTTCGTAATCTTGCATCTGCTCACAGTTGCCATGATCTGCCGTGATAAGCATATCACCGCCAGCAGCGCGTACCGCTGACTCGATGCGGCCAACACAGACATCTAGTGCCTCTACTGCTTTTACGGCCGCATCAAAAATTCCCGTATGACCTACCATATCACCATTGGCATAGTTGACAATTAACACGTCATATTTGCCTGATTCAATGGCAGCCACTAATTTATCGGTCACTTCAGGCGCACTCATCTCTGGTTTCAGATCATAAGTCGCCACATCTGGAGAGGGTACGAGAATACGTGTCTCGCCCTCATACTCTTCTTCACGACCACCGCTAAAGAAAAACGTCACATGCGCGTATTTTTCAGTTTCAGCGATACGCAGCTGAGTTTTACCATTGTCTTGCAAATATTCGCCAAGCGTATTGGTCAATGACGTGGGATAATAAGCAACGCTAGTTTTTGGATTGTCTGCTAAAACGTCAGAATATTTGGTCAGCATCACAAATGCCGCAAGTTTTGGCTGCTTATTGCGGGCAAATCCTGAAAACTCATGATCTGGCAAGACAAAAGCTTGCGCCAGCTCACGGGCACGGTCAGCACGGAAGTTCATAAAGATAAGAGCGTCATTGTCATCAACGGTATATGGCACCTCATCACGGCCAATCACTACCGTTGGATTGATAAACTCATCGGTCTCGCGTGCCTTATAAGCAGCTTGTACTGCGCCATCTGCACGCGTAGACAGACGATCGGCTTTACCTTCAGTGATAAGCTCATAGGCTTTTTGCACGCGATCCCAGCGATTGTCACGATCCATTGCATAATAGCGCCCAATGATACTGGCAATCTGTACGCGGCCGCCTTCATAATGAGCATTAAGCTTATTGATATGGTCCCGCAGACGATTAATATACTTATCCGCCGATTTAGGTGGGGTGTCGCGTCCGTCTAAAAAACAATGTACAAAGACATTTTTGGCGCCGTGCACTAACGCCGAGTGGCACATCGCTTCGATGTGATCTTGATGAGAGTGGACGCCACCGTCTGACAGCAAACCCATGATATGGACGTTACCACCCAACTCGTTCGCGGCTTTTACCGCATTGACTAAGGCTTCGTTTTTATAAAATTCACGATTGGCCACTTCACTTGAGATACGAGTCGAATCTTGATACAGAACGCGACCCGCGCCCAAGTTCATGTGCCCAACTTCTGAATTGCCAAACTGCCCATCTGGCAAACCAACATCTTCTCCAGAAGCAGATATCAATCCATGCGGATATTGCTGATAAATCCTATCCAAATTTGGCATATTGGCGGCAGCAATCGCATTATCCTTATCGTCTTCACGATGCCCAAAACCATCTAATATCATTAAGACATGCGGCACTTTTTTATTTTGATCGCCATCCTGCTTACTATTGAGCTGAGCCTGATTATCATCGATAAATGCTGATTGTTGCTGGTTATTGGTCATGGATTACCGCTCCTCAAGTGAATGAACGCCTATAATGCTATATTAGGATGTTTAAAGCCCTCTATATTAACACACATCTTAAAATAGCTGAAAAATCGTCATTTTACGCCCACTCTTAAGCGTTAAAGCATACTTATTTAAAGCACATTTATACAGTAGAAAAGGCAGTTAAAACTTAATAGCAATAATACCAATCTCTAAATCTACGTATCAATCTGTAAATCATACTTGCAATCATTCAAACCATTCGTTAAGATAATTATATTCTGAAGTGTTGGCTAGTAGATGTTTATTCCCTGAGCCGATAATGCTTTACCAGGATGTGGTACCTATTGCTTCATTGTGTATGCCTGCACCGCTTGCGGTGTATCAGGAAACCTGCAGAGGCAGTGACGCATCCGCCCTGAACTTCACGGTTCATGGGTCACCATCTTACAGCGGCACTTCGGTTGTTCTATTCGGTTAATTATTATTTTATTTATATTCGGTAGGTTTACTTATCAACTCATAAAGACTTAGTAATAACCATTAAAAACCCCCTTTTATCATTGATAAAAGGGGGTTTTTCTATGCTTGCCTATTAATTCAACTATTCGTCATTGGCAGATTTGGTGATTTTTTTCACATCTTTGGGAATGGTTTTTGCTGTCCCATCAATCGTTGTATGCTGTTTAAACCCATCACCAAACGGGTTTTGTTGTTGACCAAATGGATTTTGATTATTCATACCACCTGCGCCGCCGAACGGGTTTTGACCGCCCATACCCCCAAACGGATTTTGTCCGCCGCCCATCTGTCCGCCCATCTGCTTGGCCATCATTTCCATCATTTTTTGCTGATTATTCATGACATAATTATTAGCAAAGTCTTTGAGCTTCTTTTGCACGGGTGGCAATATCACCAATAATGCGAGTAAATCGCTCAGCACACCTGGAATGAGTAGCAAAATACCAGCCGCTGCCATGGCCACACTTTTCATCATGGTTGATTCTTGCGGACGCATCGATGGGTTCATCATGCCACCTGCTTTCATCTGCTGTGCCATTGGATTGAGGGCAGCCATCCCTTTACGCAAGAGGGAGATACCGATGACTGCGGCGATAATAAACCATATAAATACCCACCAACCACTCATAAACTGAGCAAGCAAATACCAAAGTAGCATTTCGATAATAAACCAAACAATGGCAATACCAACTATCTGACCCATAAAGTGTCGTCCTATAAAATAAAAACCAATAAATTGAGCGCCATGCAAATTAAGATGGCTAACATATGATGTATATGGGGATTGATTGCTATACTATCAAACTTAAGGCTAATTTTTAAGCCATATAGTCGGTAAGATATAATCTGGATACAAGGAAGATGAGTAAAAGTACTACGAGTAGTAGACTGAGCGAGTCTGACACCGTATCCAAATTATATAGGATTGAATATAAAATAAAATATAAGCAAGATGGGATATTATGGCAATTATTATTGGAATTGATCCTGGTTCGCGCATGACCGGTTATGGCATCGTCCAACAGACGGGCGACAAACTCACCTATATCGATGCAGGTACCATACGTACCGACACCAAAGAGATGCCTGAACGTCTAAAGCGGATTTTTAATGGCTTGACGCGCATCACACAGCATCATTTGAAATATGCTGATGAGCCTATCTATACGGCTATTGAGCAAGTGTTTATGGCAGAAAACCCTGATTCAGCGTTGAAACTTGGGCAAGCGCGAGGTGCTGCTATTGCCGCCATGGTTGCTCTAGATTTAGAAGTATCGGAATATACCGCGCGCCAGATTAAGCAAGCCGTTTGCGGTTATGGCGCAGCGGCAAAAGAGCAAGTGCAAGAGATGGTCTGCCGTATACTATCTTTGGATGTCGTGCCGCAACAAGATGCCGCCGATGGTCTTGCCTGCGCCATCTGTCATGCGCATTCAAGCCATTCCATGAATAAATTAATATTAAACAGTGCCATGCGTGGGCGCGGTGCGTCTAAGAAAAAAGGTCGCTGGCGTTTAACAGAAGAAGATCTGGGGAACTTGCGTTAAGAACGCTTATAACACAAGCATAAAAAACACGCGTTCGAATGCCGCGTGTTTTTCGAACTGTCTAAGTTATTTACACTATCGTTTTGCTATAAAATCGCTTTACTATAAAAATGCAACGGCTTAAACCGACTACTCTGCGACGGCACTTTCAATCACTGCATCCAACACATAAGCATATTCTTCGCCTTCTGTACTATTGCTATCGTCACTGTCTAATGGGTAGCGCTGTAGACGTAATACTTCATCATGCATGCCATCATGCTGATAGCCATCGATTTCACCCGTAAAGACTGCCCACTTGCCTTCGCTCGTTTTAATACCTTGGTCATCATAGGTAATGGGTTTCACTTGTAGACACATCTCTAAGCCATTATCGGTGCAAGGTATCATTTTCGAGCTTACTGCCCAGAATACGGTCTCACCTTTACTATTATACTTGGCTTGTGAGGTAAGCCTACCTTGCCAAACCAACGTTGCTCCATCACTGGTGACTTGGGTTAATATTGGCTTATCACCCTTGAGACTATCATCCTGAGAGTTGTTGTCTTTAACGTCGCCATCTTTGGCACTGTTAGCTTTCATTAATGTTAACTGGCTTTCACCTTGCATCAGCTGACTTAAACTATTTTCAGCCTTATCAAGCTCGCCACAAGACATTTTCGTACTCATACCCTCTTCAACAGTCAAAGTATGACCTTGCAATTGGTAACCGGCGCTCATGGTATTACAACCAACGCTATAACTTAACGTATTCTCACCTTGGTATTGATTAAAAGACAAACGCACTTGGTCTTTAATATCCGTCAGCATGTTTAATGGCTGTGCGCCTTTGTCCATTACAGACATCAATGTCCAACGATAACGTGAAAGATTGGAAATCATTTTCTCTTCATCGCTCATCTTATCCATCTGAGTATCATCCGTTACTGCATCAGCATTCATATCTATGCCATCATCATTTATTGCATCAGCGCTTGTCTGATTACCTTCTTGTACGTCACTTTCATTGGGTAAAGAAGCATCTTGGCAAGCACTTAATGCCAAGCTTAGTGCCAACAAACTTGGTAGTAAAGTGAATCGAATTGGCCGTTTTTTAACAGATGAGGTCATAGCAGTTATACCTTGTGGTTATCCCTTTTTTAAGTCAAAGTATTTAAAAAATCAGGTTAAATACTTAACAATAAGGGGCTGATGATATCCACTTAATTAAAGCGTCACAATTCACCACTATAGCGCCGTTGATTACTATGGTTGTAACAAAGTGTTTATTTTTATGAATTCATCGTAACTGCTATTTTAATATTTAAAAGTACCATAAAAAATCAATGGTCTCAGATAATTGAAAATTTCATCAATTATTCAAGACCATCAGTGATGTCGCATTTTTAATTTTTCGCGCTAGTCTTACTCGCTAGTCTTACTCGTTTGTATGAGCAATTTTGGCTTTTGCCATATTTTTAATACTGAAACGCTCATTCATCATTTGATAAAAACGCGCAAGATTTTCGCCCTGCTCATTCGGATTCACGTTAAGGACTTTACCAAAATCCAAACCGAGATATAAGACGATATCAGCAAAGCTTAATTGTTCACCGACCAAATACTCACGACCTTCTAAAATATTTTCAAAATAAGCAAGGGCTTTAACAGCTCGTGCAACAGATGGCGCGACAAACTCTGGGACTTGCTCAACGCGTTGGGCTTTGGACGGATGACTGTGCTGAAAAGCCAGCATAAAATTATATAATACCTCAAACTCAGCAATGCGGCGCATAGCGCACACTTGCGCACGTTGTATTACATCATTACCCATCACCGAACGCTCACCATAGACACGGTCGAGATACTCACATACAGCCTGTGAATCATTAAGTACCGTGCCATCCCCTAGTACTAGAACTGGCACGGTCTGCATTGGATTTATTTTGGTGAACTCGTCTGACATTTGCTCATTGGCAGCAAAATCAATGTCAATCACGTCCACATCATCCATATCATCGACATCGATGCCTTTTGATGCTAACAAAATAAGGGCTTTACGTGGATTGGGCGCGGTACGGGTAACGTATAGTTTTTTCATGGCAAACTCCTTGTAAGATTGAACAAAAGCGATTCAACGCTATCTGGTTTTATTATGGTTATTACGCTGCTGATGATAGATAAAGACTGGCCATCCTTTGTACAACTGTTATATCCTACTCTGCTCATCATAGCAAAGCCTTATTAGGCTTGCTTTTTTGATCAGAGACTAAACAACAAAAAGCCCCACAACGTTACGTCATGAGGCTTCATTTCATTCATCCAATCATGCTACTTATTTATTGGGTGCAGGCGTGGTACGTAAATAAGGCTTAATTTCTGTATAACCTTTAGGGTATTTGGCCGCAATATCTTCGTTTTTAACACTTGGTGGAATGATGACATCATCACCGTCTTTCCAGTCAACTGGCGTCGCAATATTATATTCATCAGACAGTTGCAGAGCATCAATGACACGGATAATCTCGTCAAAATTACGACCACAGCTCGCAGGATAAGTCAGCGTTAAGCGGATTTTTTTATTTGGATCAATAATGAAGACACTGCGTACCGTATGCGTGCTATCTGCATTTGGATGCATCATGTCATATAGCTCAGCGACTTCTTTGTTCGGATCAGCAATGATTGGAAAATTTAGCTCAGTACCTTGCGTCTCACCAATGTCTTTTGCCCACGCATGATGGTCATCGATACCATCAACAGAGATACAGATTGGCTTGACACCACGCTTTTGAAATTCGCCATTCAGTGCCGCAGCACGGCCAAGCTCAGTCGTACATACTGGCGTAAAATCAGCTGGATGGGAGAAAAAAACGACCCAATTATCGCCTGCCCACTCGTGAAAGTTGATGTCACCTTCCGTGGTTGCAGCGTCAAAATTCGGTGCGGTATCGCCTAAACGTAAATGTGCCATGCTTAATTCCTTAGCTATGTTAGTGATGAGCACTAATATCCAAAGATATTCACGTGCTCTATTATCAACGTACTTTTTATTATCAACGTGCCCTGTCAGATATTACACAATTACTCAAAGCACGTCAGCAAAAATTCTATTTTATCTTAGCAAACTGGTTATGACTGTCTTGTGAAGGATTGTAATGCGGTTATTCTGTTTATTACTAAGTAATTTAGCATAGACTTAACGAATGAATCAAATCACCATTCCAGAATCCCACAAACAGAAATCACCGAATTTACCTTTTTTACTGGTACCACCTGCTGCACGTCCAGCATCTGTTAATGTAAGCTCACCTTCTTGCTCTTGTAAATATCCCGCTGCAAGCAACTTATCATTTAACTCTTGGGTCTTAAAACCCAGCTCTTTGGCAAGCTTTGCTGTGGTCAGCTTAGAGTAATTAGGCGTTGCCGCTTCTGTAGCAGTAAGTGCGACCGTTGTATTAGCATTATTGCTGGACATTGTATGACTGGCAGTAGCAGTATTATCAGTCCTACCATCAGATTCGGTCACTTTTTCAAGCGACATGCGCACTTCATCGCTGATACGAATAATGCGCTGTGCCTCCTCATAAGTATCGGCATATAGTTTGGCATCTTCATTACGATAAATCAGCACGCCCATTTCATTATTGTTGACTTGGCTAAACTCATAAAGGTTCAAACTGGTAATAATGCATTCGTTTTCATTCAGATAACACTTTGCATGCAAGTTTTTGCAAAAGCTGGTGCGAATAAAAGTCAGATTTTTGAGCCAGTTTATCTCTTCTGGGTGCAAATCATTCTTGCCATAGACAATGCGAATATCGATTTTTAGGCGATTACGATCTTCTAATAGCTCTTTAATACGCTCATTCAGCTTTAGATAAGGACTGATGATAATCAACCTATCAGACGCATTTTTAATCAATTCTTCTAAATAGTAAGTCGTGCCACTGCTGTTTAAAAATTTTGCTATTATTCTTTCCTCAAATCTTACGATCAATCACTTTATAATCATGCACAAAAAAGCCCATCCCTAGCGTACTAGAAATGGGCAAGCTTGCAAACTACTATTGTTCAGTAGCTTTTCAAATAAGCGCTAATGCCGCTAATAGTGATAAATTAAGCTGGCTTATAGCTGTCACGCAAGCTCACGATTTGGTTAAAGACTGGTTTATCAGTGCTATGGTCTTCGCTATCAGAGATAAAGTAACCTTCACGCTCAAACTGGAAGCGTGTGCCAGCGTCCGCATTCACCAATGACGGTTCCACCACGGTATTGAGTTCAGTCAACGAGTTAGGATTCAATGCTTGATGGACGTCAGCGACGCCACTTGGGTCTTCGACACTAAATAACTGCTCATACATGCGCACCGTTGCTGGGATGCCTTGGCTAGCTGATACCCAATGAATCACGCCTTTAACCTTACGACCTTCAGGATTTTGACCCAAAGTCGCCGGATCAATCGTCGCTTTTAGTTCAACGACATTGCCCGCTTCATCTGTAATGTGCTCAGTCACTGCCAATACATAGGTATTACGCAGACGAATTTCTGGCTTTTCTGGTGATAGACGCTTATAACCTGCTGGCGGCTCAATTTCGTAATCACCTTGGTCAATATAAAGGGTTTCGGTAAACGGAATTTCACGCTCGCCCATATCGACATTAGGATGATTTGGCTGCGTCAGCCATAAGGTTTGCGAAGCATCATCAAAGCGAGCATTGACGCTGTCCGCTTTTTGCGACTCCCAACTGCTGACCGCTTCGGCAAAGTTGGTAATGGTCACTTTTAATGGCTTAAGTACCGCCATACCACGACCTGTGGTCGTCTCTAATGATTGACGAATGCTGAATTCTAATAAGCGAAAGTCGACGACGCTGTCTACTTTGGTCACGCCAACACGCTCACAGAAGTCACGTAAACCCTCCGGCGTATAACCGCGGCGGCGCATACCTGCAATCGTCGGCATACGTGGATCATCCCAACCGCTAACGATACCTTCATCAACCAACTGCTTTAATTTGCGTTTACTGGTCAAGGTATGGTCGACGTTTAGACGACTAAACTCGTACTGGTGCGGCGGCACATCAAAGCCAATTTTTTCAACCGCCCAATCATAAAACGGACGATGGTCTTCAAATTCCAGCGTACCTAACGAATGGGTAATGCCTTCGAGTGCATCAGAGAGCGGATGGGCAAAATCATACATCGGATAAATACACCATTTATCACCCGTCTGATGATGCGTTTGGTGCATAACACGATAGATAACAGGGTCGCGCATATTCATATTTGGGCTTGCCATATCAATCTTGGCACGCAGTACCGCTTTGCCTTCGGCAAACTTGCCTTCTTTCATGTCATCAAAGAGGGTCAAGTTTTCTTCAACACTGGCAGAACGATGTGGTGACGCTGTGCCTGCCTCATTGAATGAGCCTCGGTTTTCTTTAATTTGCTCAGGCGATTGCAAGTCTACATAAGCGTCGCCTTGTTTGATAAGCTGAATCGCCCAAGCATGAAGTTGGTCAAAGTAGCCTGACGCATGGTGCGCCTCTCCTGCCCACTCAAATCCTAGCCATTTCACATCGTTCTCGATATTATCGATGAAGTCTTGCTTTTCTGCGGTTGGGTTGGTGTCATCAAAACGCAGGTTACAAACACCACCAAACTCTTTGGCTACGCCAAAGTTTAGGCAGATAGATTTTACGTGCCCCAAATGCAAGTAGCCATTTGGCTCTGGCGGAAAGCGCGTCACGATTTGTGGGTATTTTTGCGCCTTGACATCGTCACGAATGATATTGCGAATAAAATCGTTTTTTTGTTCGTCTTTTTGTGCATTGTTGCTTGAGTGCTCACTCATCGGGCATTGCTCCTAACGCAAATTGTCAGTTCATGCTACGTGCCATCACGCAGCATGGAAAATTCAAACCAAATCATTAAAAACAAGTTATTAAAAATGATAATAAAAAGCTAAAGTTGCGTTATTCTATCAGCTTTTGCGAACGCATTAACAGCCTGATACATGACACGAGATAAAAAAGCCGTTAGACTAGCCATAACTTTTTAACCACCAACTTTTTAGCCACCACTTAACAGCGTCATTTTAGGCGTTGCAATCAAAGAGGAATATCACATGGTAGACATGCCACCAGTAGTAGAACTAGACACCAATATGGGTGCGATCGTTATCGAACTCAATGAAGAAAAAGCACCAAAAACCGTTGAAAACTTTTTAAACTATGTAAAATCTGGTCATTATGACGGTACGATTTTCCATCGCATTATTGACGGCTTTATGATTCAAGGCGGCGGAATGGACGCTGAAATGAATGAAAAAGCGACCAATGCTCCAGTTGAAAACGAAGCAGACAACGGTCTAAAAAACGACGCTGGTACGATTGCGATGGCGCGTACGCAAGATCCGCATTCAGCAACCAGCCAGTTTTTCGTTAACGTAAAAGACAACGATTTCCTAAACCATTCTGGCAAAAACATGCAAGGTTGGGGCTACACCGTATTTGGTAAAGTAACCAGCGGTATGGACGTCATCGAAAAAATGCGCGGCGTACCTACTGGTCGTTTCGGCATGCATGCTGATGTGCCAAAAGAGCCAGTGGTTATCAACTCAGCAACTATTATCACTAAGTAACTGCTACTAAATAACTGTCTCTCAGTAATCATTCTTCAATAGTTATTACTCAGTAGCGATGAGTCTGTAAAAGCTTATGAGTCGTTACTGTTTAAAATTACGAGGATAAGGATAAATGCAAAGTTTTGACCACCTAATTACCACCCGCCCTCATGAGGTGCGGCAAGTATTGATTAGCGATTTGCATTTATCGCCTGAAGAGCCTGCCTTAGTGCAGGCTTTTTTGGCGCTGCTTGATGATTGCCTTGCTCTGCCTGCGCTCAAACGCTTGTTTATCTTAGGTGATTGGTTTGAGGTCTGGCTCGGTGATGATTTTTATTTGTCTTTATCCGACGAGGAACGACAAAGTCATTGGCTCACTCCGCTTATCGTTAAATTAAAAAAACTACGGGTAGCTGGTTGTGAGATTTTGGTCATGCATGGCAACCGTGATTTTTTGTTAGGTCAGCCATTCTGCAATCTATTTGGTGGCGAGCTTATTTACGAGCCGTATACTTTGACTGTCGGTCAGCAAAATTATCGTCTAGAGCACGGTGATGCCTTGTGTACTGATGATAAAAAGTATCAGTTTTTTCGTAAAATCATGCGTCATCGTTTGACTCAGTGGTATTTGCTCAATAAATCATTAGAAAAACGCTTGGCTATCGCCGATAAAATGCGGCAAAAAAGCCAGCAGAATAATGCCAATAAAGCGGCGCATATCATGGATGTCAATAAAGATGCAGTGATACAAGCAGTGGCTGATAGCGATGCATTACTACATGGTCACACCCATCGTCCAGATATTCGTCAGGCTACCACTGATAAAAAACGCTACGTGCTCGGCGACTGGAGATTGTTAGATAAAGATACTCGCCAGCCAAAAGTAAGTGCGGTGATTGGCGCAGTCACAGGCGACGAGCATTCAAATGACAGTTTTAGTAGTAATGCTGCTGAATTTAGATTGATTGAGTTTAAGTCGCTCATTTAATATCATTTTTTTTGAGCGCCTCTGAACAATAAAAAAGGTCTGTTGAATTATCAATAGACCTTTTTTCTTTAAATTACACTGCATAATTGAAGCGAATTTAAGTGTGAAACTATTGATCACTCAACTCTTACTTTACGGTATTAATTTAAAGAAATGTTGACGATAGTGCTTTAGCTCACGAATAGAATCACGAATGTCATCTAACGCTAAGTGACTACCACCTTTTTCAAAGTTTCTGAGAATATCAGGACGCCAGCGGAAGCAAAGCTCTTTGATTGACGACACATCCAGATTGCGATAATGGAAGAAGCGCTCAAGCTCCGGCATTTGACGCGCCATAAAACGGCGATCTTGACAGATGGAATTGCCGCACATTGGCGACTTACCACTATCGACCCATTTATTGAGAAACTTAATGGTTTCAGCTTCGGCCTCT
The DNA here is from genome assembly GCF_052378115.1 of Psychrobacter sp. AOP30-A2-5. Taxonomy (NCBI): domain Bacteria; kingdom Pseudomonadati; phylum Pseudomonadota; class Gammaproteobacteria; order Moraxellales; family Moraxellaceae; genus Psychrobacter; species Psychrobacter sp. AOP30-A2-5. Next base: position 347,143 of record NZ_JBQSXK010000001.1, read on the forward strand.
GCCAATGTCACGGTACTACGGCGGACACGGTCGACCAATCCTGACTGACTATGCTGCTTAGTATTCCAATCATCCATTTTATTTAACGTTTGATCCGATACTTTTATAGCGAACACTGGCCCTTCGGCAAGGACATTCAAATCTTCATCAGTGACAACGGTAGCAATCTCGATAATCTCGTCATTCAAGGTATCCAGTCCGGTCATTTCTAGGTCAATCCATACCAGCCCTTTTTTGCCTTGGTTTCTGATTTTAATCTTGTTGGGGTGGTCACCGGTACTCATAAAATATCCTATGGTCAATAAAGTTTAGAACAACTTTGGAGCAATATTAATTAAATAAATCGCCTGTTAATGTTCATGGCTAAGTAGCAAACTGTAGCAAAACGTTGCATCTACTGATTTATAACCCTTAAAACGTTACAAAATCTCTGTCTGCAGCAGGCGCTTTAGGCTGTATGTTATCAAACTTTCACGCTACACTTAGCAATATTTTTTTAATAGGTTCAAAACCCATGGCATTAATTCGGCAACGCAAACTGACTAAGCAACAGATTCGTCGCATCGACAAACAACAGCTGGCAAGTCAAGACAGCATCGATGACAGTTTGATGGATGGCGTGGTCATGGCGCATTATGGCAAGCAGTTGGAAGTACAAGTGACCAGCTTGCCTGCGGTGATACCCGTACAACCGGAGATTGCACCCGATGATCCTGAGCCGTTTTGGCAAGAGCTGGCATTAGGCGATATTTGGCGTTGTCATGTGCGTACCAATTTACCGATGCTAGCCGCTGGTGACCAAGTACGCTGGAGTGCTGACCCTAATACTGGCTTTGGACGTATTGAATCGGTTAAGCCGCGTACCTCTCTGGTCTCGCGTCCTGATCGTTATCATAAACTTAAACCTGTCGCCGCCAATGTTGATATTTTGGCCATTGTCTTCGCGCCGCTACCTGCTGCCGCGCCAACCCTCATCGATCGTTATTTGGTCGTCTGTCATCATGCTGGCGTAAAGCCGTTGTTGGTGCTTAATAAAGCCGATTTATTGGCAGAAGAAAACGGCGTCGATACCAAAGAATTACTGGCACAATATGCTTCTCTCGGTTATGAGAGCGTCTTGACCTCAGTCGATTGCCCTGAAAACATCGCTAACAGTGATGAGCAAAAAGGGCTGGATGAGCTAAAACGTTATATCGATAAAAAACTGGTGATTTTTGCGGGGCAATCTGGTGTCGGTAAAAGCAGTTTAATCAATGCACTACTACCTGAATCGGCACAAAGCGTCAATATCATCTCTGACAACTCAAAACTTGGTCAACACACCACCACCACCAGTCGCTTATTACCATTTAATCCAGCCGACTTGACCCAAGGCGGTATCGTCGATACGCCAGGTATCCGCGAGTACGGCATTTGGCACCTCACACCCGATGATATCATTTCAGGATTTGTAGAGCTTGCACCGTTATCTGGCAACTGTCAGTTCCGTGATTGTCGTCATACTCACAACAGCAAAGGCTGCGCATTATGGGAGGCAGTTGCTGACGGCGTGGTATTGCAGCGCCGTGTGGAAAACCTCGTTACCCTAAGAGAAGAGGCTGATACTAAGCCCTATTAATAATATTTGCATTATTAATAGGGCTTATTAATCATAATCGCTGCCTTATGGGTCGTTAATCGCTCGGTTGACCATCGCCCGTTTACTATGGATGGTCTAATCGGTATAATAGCGCCTTGTTCAGTATCGTTAGGCTGTCTTCTCAGCTTAACCGAACACTTATTTTTTTGGAGGTATGGTTTGGATCGTGCGCTGGAATTTGTGGGCAACCACCCGTTTTTATTTGGTATATTAGCCGTACTTGCCGTGCTATTTTTTACGATTGAAAACAAACGTAGTGGCAGAAAAATATCGCCCAATACCTTAGGTATGATGGTTAACTCGCAAAACGCGCAGCTAATCGATATTCGTGCCAAAAAGAAGTTTGAGACCGGTTACATCCAAGGCAGCCGTAACATACCGTTCACTGAGCTTAAAGACCGCTTAGAAGAAATCCGTGCAATTGAGCAGCCAGTGATTATCATTTGTGATATGGGTGTGCAAGCAGGCGCGGCGATTCAGATGATCGGCAAGGACAGTGTCTATCGCTTAGAAGGTGGTATCGGCGGCTGGCAAGCAGCGGGCATGCCATTGGTTGGTTTAAAAGACGCAAAGCCTAAAAATAAAGGCAAAGCCAAACCAAGTCTACATAAGTAGTCCGCTATACTGCTGTTTAAAAAATATTTAGCCCGTATCAATTGGTATATGATTGAGGCGCGTTGAATATTCACAAATAAAAAAGACACCTTATCGATAGGTGTTTTTTTGTTTGTGGCATTTATGCTACCGTCAGCGCTTTTATACTCAAACATCTTGAATTTGCTCTACTCATCCCCACTTTAATAACGAGCATCACCGAATCTATCTTCAATTTACTTGCTGGTAACGGATTATAAGAATTTTTATCAAATAATTATTTATAATACTTTTTATAATAAAACGATTACCTTCTAAACTTATAAATAAGGATTTACCATGACTGTCGCTGTTAAAGTTTATACGACGCCTATCTGCCCATATTGCTCAAACGCCAAACAACTCTTAAAAACTAAAGGCGTTGACTATGAAGAAATTGGCATGCACGATATGAGCCGCGAAGAGCGTCAAGAATTAATGAAAAAAACCAATAACTATCGTACTGTACCGCAAATTTTCGTCGGTGAGACCTTTGTCGGTGGTTTTGATGAGCTCAATCAAATGAACCAACAAGGCAAACTTGACGAGCTATTAGCAGGTTAATCTGCTACTTTTCGTTGCTGTCTGTCTTTGCCTGTGCAATGATAGACAGCGGCAAAGATAAAAGAGAGTAATAAAAACATCCAGATTTTGTCTCGATTTATATTACAATGAACTTTTATTAAAATGACAGTTTGTCCAACTATTTGATTAACTTTTAGAGGATTTATCATGGCTGAAGAACAAGCACAACCACAATTAGCACTAGAGCGTATCTACGTAAAAGACATGTCACTTGAAGTCCCAGGCGCTAGTGTGTTCACCAAAGAGTGGAACCCAGAGCTTGATATCAATTTGTCTAGCAATGCTGAAAAACTCGATGACGATCATTATCAAGTCATCTTAACGGTGAGCGTTACAGCAAAAAATGCGGAAGAAGCGGCATTTATCGCTGAAGTGCATCAAGCAGGTATCTTCTTATTAAAAGACATCCCAGAAGACCAAATCGGTCAAATCTTAGGTGCATACTGCCCGAACGTTTTGTTCCCATATGCTCGTGAAGTCATCAGCGACATCGTAACGCGTGGTAGCTTCCCGCAGTTATTGCTAGCCCCTGTCAACTTTGACCAAGCTTACGCACAAAGCCAGCAACAAGCACAAGTTGATGCTGAAGGTAATGCATAAGTTTTAAGCAAAAATGTGCTAGCTTTATTCGCAGTATATTTTAATAAAAAAGCCGTTTACTCATTAGGAGTGAGCGGCTTTTTTGTGGATGCTGTTTAAGCGCTTACTCAAAAGAATCGTTGAGCAACGAGAGTTCTGCTTAGTAATATTGTGAGACATACAGTTAAAACCATTAGACATAAAAAAACCCTGCTAATAAACAGGGTCTTCAATCGCGTCATCAATTATTCGAAATCGATGATCAACCTTTTAACGCTGATAAAATTTGTTGCTTAACCTCATCGATGCCTTGCGTGCCATCAAACTTATCATAATTAGGGGCATCGGCACCTTCTTTGGCCTTGTCTTGATAAAAACCAACAAGCGCTGATGTTTGCTCATGATAAGTCGCTAGACGATCACGAATGGTAGATTCTTTATCATCTTCACGCTGGATTAGCGCTTCACCAGTCACATCGTCGATACCCTCAATCTTGGGTGGATTGTGATCAACGTGATAAACGCGACCTGAACCAGGATGTTGGCGACGACCAGATAAGCGCTTGACAATCTCGTCATCCGGCACACTGATTTCGATTACATGATCGATAGCAACGTCAGCATCTGCAAGTGCTTGAGCCTGTGGAATCGTACGCGGAAAACCATCCAAAATACAACCATTGGCACAATCAGGCTTAGCGATACGTTCTTTCACTAGGTTAATAATGAGGTCATCAGAAACCAAACCACCAGCATTCATGATGTCTTTGGCTTTTTTGCCAAGCTCGCTGCCTTCTTTGATTGCTGCACGCAGCATATCGCCAGTTGAGATCTGCGGGATATCATATTCTTTAGAAATAAACTGGGCCTGGGTACCTTTACCGGCGCCTGGTGGACCTAGCAAAATAATACGCATCATTACACGACTCTCCTTAATAGATAGGATTTTGGGACTAATAAAACTCAGGGATTGGTTGTTTGCCAAGCTACCTTACCTTGTGGCTTGGCAAAGCTCAAGTATTTTCATTATTTGCAGTGATAAGTTGTCATGACTTATCTGTTCATATAATGCTGTTGCGCGCTGCTGTATCGGACAACAGCGCTTACGTCAGAGGTGCTGACAACAACAGATATAAATACTATGGAATTTGTTGATTAATTTCAACATTGACCTGATTTTGTTCCGCACTAATCACCACTGGATTACCTGACAAATCCCCTGACTCTGCACTGGCAGTACCACTATGGCTGATACGAGCGATGACAGCCAACTGAACTTTATCCGCTCGAGCCGATTTCAAAGTACGTTCAGGCATCATGGCATCCAAATCGCTTAGGCTAATGCTGGCTTCACCTTGCTTGATGACACTGATAGGCAAACGTTTGGCAGCAAATGGTGGGCCACCATTGACATCACGTATAGCCACAAACAACACATCGTCGGCTTTGACTAACGGCAGCAGGCTAGCATTAATCGTAACAGTCACTTCAACACCTTCAGAGGCTTGCTGTTGCTGAGCGGTGACATTAGCACTTAGCTCATCTAGACTCGCCAATGCTTTGGTATGATCACCAGGTTTAGCCGCAATACTGTCACGTAGACGCTTAATCCAGCCTTGTGCTTGATCAAAATTACTACTCCGTGCCTCACCCATTGCCATGAGCATTTGCGCGCCCTCATGCTCTGGATTTTTAGCCAACACGTCTTGTAGCACTCGGCGACTATTAGCGTCTAATTGGCCTTTATTGGCAAAGAAGCTAATCTGTGCATAGGTGGTTGCAATCTCTTCATTGTCTGGTGACAAACGATAAGCACGCGACAAGGCTTCAATTGCGGAGTCAGTGGCTTCTAATGATAAGAATAATTCTGATAAACGCATCCAGCGATCTGGATCATCAGCATGACGATAGACATTGGTTTGCATGGCACTAATCAGCTGTTGACCATCTTCAATCGCCCAAGCAGGCGGCTGATCAATCTTACCCGTTAATAAGTCATCAGCCACTTGACCCACTTTGTCTTCAGCTGCCCAAAGCTCGAACACAGGCGTACGATCGCCGACCATCAAATACGCCATCGCTGCCAAGACAGGCACCCAGACAGTAATAATCAATCGGCTTTTGATGCCAGGCGCGACCATCGGTGTGACTTCACGCTGAGCATCCAATAACTGGCGTTCAAGCTCCAGTTTTTGGTTCTGGTAATGGCTGTCATCGATAGTGCCATTGTCTTTATCTGTTTTTAGTTCTGCTAGACGCTCACGGAACACAGCAACGTTGATATCCAAAAGCTGATTGTCCATAGGCTTTTCTGGCGAGCGTGATGCTCGCAGCCAAGGCATGATAGTAATAACAGCGAGTATTAGGGCGATGAGTAAGCTTAGAGCAATAAATAAGCCCACAGTAGAGAATATGGTCATTTTTTGTCCTTGAGGCTTGTAATATCATGGTCGTTTTTTTCATCGCTCGAAGCACGTGATAACAGACGATCAATCTCGGCTTTTTCGGCCGCAGATAGAGCAGCAGCCGTACTATTGACCGTTACCCCGCTTTCACCACTAGCGACAAGCTGACGTCGTTTGCTTTGCCAGAACCAGCCTATGAGTAAACTGATGAGTAATAGTGGCGGAAAAAACCACAAAATCCACGTTGATGGACGGACAGGCGGCTTATAAGTGATGAAATCGCCATAACGTTCCTGCATATAAGCACGAATCTCGCCATCACTACGACCATCTTTTATCAAATCATAGGTTTTTTGCTTTAGATCTTGAGCAATGGGCGCATCCGATCCTGCAAGATTTTGGTTTTGACATTTTGGGCAACGCAGCTCTTCGATGAGACCACGATATTGGGCTTCTTGCTGCACAGAATCAAAGTCATAAACCTCAATAGCAGCATAGCTTGCCATACTTATTAGACAAGCTATCAATAAGCTCGCGACTTTTAACGTAACGGCTGTTATTTTATTGGCTATCATTTACACGCCTCCGCAACCTGAGTCGGATCTGGACTGACGTTGTTATTATTGGCTTCATTGAGTACCATCAAGCAAGGCGTAATACGACTTTGCCAGTTGCTTTCATTGATCTCACCAATGATGTGCTGACGAATAATACCATTACCATCGACTACGAAAGTCTCAGGCGCACCCGTCAAACCTAAGTCCAAAGCAAACTGACCAGATAAATCCTGAATAGACATCGAGAACGGATCGCCACCTCGGTTTAAGTAGCCTAGAGCATCACCAATATCATCTTTATAGTTGACCCCGACCAGATTGACACCGCGCTCCTCTAGTTGCATAAGAAAAGGATGCTCAATAATACAAGTTGGGCACCAAGAGCCCCAAATGTTCATTAAAAAGGGCTTATCAGGCAGATTCTCATTGGTCATGATACGACTGGTATCTGATAATAATGGCAGCTCAAAAGCGGGCACTGGGCGCTCAAGTGCCGTATTGGTAACGATATCCGTCGGCTTACCCAAACGCAGATATAGCATGATGATTAAGCCAATGAAAACGATCAGTGGAATCAAAAACCATAGCTTAAGTTGCTTTTTATTCATGGTTTTCGTGCCACCTACCTTATCTTGCTTTGCATTCTGATCAGGGGATTGCTTTGATGTGCTCATATTAATTATCCCCTGTCTTTAATGCTGACGCATCCAAATCGGCGACGGTGGTAAAGCCTGCTTTATTCGCCGCAATTTGTGCAGGTGTCTTGGTTTTCTTAATACGATACCGATGATCAAGAATACTCAGTACTGCACCAAACGCCATAATCAGAGCGCCTAGCCATATCCAGCGGATAAGCGGTTTCACATAAATACGTACTGCCCATTCGTTGCTATCTTCGGCGATAGGTTCGCCCAGTGCCACGTAAACATCACGCATGAGGCTAGCATCAATCGCGGCTTCTGTGACTGGCATCATACTAATGATGTAATTACGTTTTTCAGGATACAGCGTAGTCACAGCACGGCCATCTTTGCTGATTTCAACCTCAGCTTGGGTGGCATCAAAGTTACTGCCTTTGACTTCACGAAAGCCTTTAACGGTAAAGTCATAGCCTTGGACATGAACACTATCGTTTGGTCCAAGCGCGACATCACGTTCAATACTTAACGTACTGGTAAATGCGACGCCGATGACGGCAATAATGACACCAATATGAGCGGTCTGTTGACCCCAATAGCTCAGACGTAACTGGCGTAACCCTTTAACAAAACTGGGTGCGTTTTTGGTTTTGTCTTTGAAATCAACCACCATCCATAGCAGTACCCAAAAACTGACCGCTAAGGTAACGCCAATATTAAGCATCGCAGACGGGCTCACAAAATACGTGATAACTGCTGCAAGCACTAAACTACTGGCTGCAATGACCATACCAGCGCCCAATAGCGGACGGCTGTCTTTTTTCCAGCGAATGTTCGAGCCCATACCCATTGCCACTAATATCAGCCACGTGAGCGGTACAAATAGCGCATTAAAGTAAGGAGGGCCGACAGACACCTGACCTAAATTAAAGGAGTCAGCAATGATAGGATAGAGCGTGCCGAGTAGTACGACCAAAGTCGAAATCAAAATAATAACGTTGTTAATGACTAAAAATGACTCGCGTGAGATCAGCTGATACTGACTTTCGACCGTTAAACGCCAACCACGTACCGCAAACATCAACAAGCCACCGCCGATGATCACACCGAGAATGACTAAAATAACCAGACCACGCGTTGGGTCTGCGGCAAACGAATGCACCGAGGTAATAACGCCAGAACGCACGAGAAAGGTGCCCAATAGACTGAGTGCAAAAGAAAAAATCGCCAGCATAATCGTCCATGCTTTAAAGACACCACGTTTTTCTGTGACCGCGAGCGAATGTAGCAGCGCGGTACCAGCCAGCCATGGCATCAATGAAGCGTTCTCTACTGGATCCCAGAACCACCAACCACCCCAGCCAAGCTCATAATAGGCCCACCATGAGCCAAGCGCGATACCAACGGTCAAAAAGCCCCAAGCCGCCAATGCCCACGGACGCGACCAGCGTGTCCACACTGCATCTAAACGACCTTCCCACAATGCCGCCATACAAAAGGCAAACGGCACGACCAAACCCACATAGCCCATATACAGCATCGGTGGATGAATAATCAAACCGAAATCTTGTAGCACAGGATTTAGATCCGCACCATCAACAGGCAAATTTGGTAATGTACGATCAAATGGCGACGAGGTAAAAATCAGCATCGCTAGCATCATCATCTGCACGCCAGCCAAAATTACCAACACTCGCGCACGCATAGACAGTGGCAAACCACGGCTAAAGTAAGAGACCAGCGCACACCAAGTAGCCATGATGGTCATCCAAAGCAGCAATGAACCCTCATGACCACCCCAAGTTGCCGACAGCTTATAATACCAAGGCAACAGCGTATTAGAATGCTGAGTGACATAGACGAGGCTGAAGTCATTATAATAAAAGCCTGCCATCAGCGCGGCAAATGATGTGATCATGGCAGCAAATTGTGCCCACGCCAGACTTGGTGCCAAACGCTGCCACGCAACGTGGTCACGCATAATACCGACGGTTGGTAATACCACCTGCAAAATCGCCAATATAAAGGCGGCTAGCAAGGCAAAATAACCCAATTCTGTGATTAACATACGGTCTAACCTTGTTTACCTTAATACGGTCATTGTTTATTTTAGGGATTGGTTTTTTAGGATATTCGAAAGCATCCAGTAATCGTTACTACGAGTATTTATACTGCTGATCTTTATTAGTATTATTTATTATAAAAGCGCCATTAGCCATTGCAGCTGAGGGCGCTTACAGCAAGGTACATTAGCGTCAACTTGTCACGTTTCTGTATCCACTCTGTATGCGATGTGTATAAAGGACATAAAAAATGCGTCATTACTGAATCGCAGGAAAAAACACTAAGACCAGATGCAACCAGCCTGCTAAAAACCCTGTCAAACCACCCAACACGATTAATGTCATTTCATCTTCACGAAAAGCGGGACGTAATAAGTTCTGAAACTCATCTGGCGTCAGCGCGCGAATACGGTCACGAAACAGCCCAAAAATTTTACTGGCACGGCTTTCATTGAGCTCAGGATCTCGCAATGGCACCATTGTCGCAACAATTGACTTATCAATGATGGTGTTTTTTAGCTGTCCATATTCGCGGCGACCCAAGCCTAGGCGCAGTGTCGTACTAATCACTGGCGACTCTAGCACTTTATATAAATGCGACTTCATCAACTCACGCGTTTGCGCAGCACGGTCGCCATACATCATCTCATTCATGATGTTCTCAAGCGTCACCAAATCTTTTACGACAATCTCAGCAAAAACCTCAGAAACCTCCTCTTGGCGTTTCATAAAACCGCCTTGCAAACGGTACTGGGCGATATGTGGTAATTGCGGTCTAATAAAGGGAAAGCGACTCTGGACGGCAAAAAACTTCACATAAGGAATAAATCGCGGCTCTACAGGGTTAAACACCATCCAAATAGCAATCCAATTGGTAAGAAAACCCCAAATAGCGGCAAAAAACGGCACTGTCCAATGCTGCGGCACCACCAAAAATATAAACATTTGGATAATACCGAAGACCAAACCAATCAAAGCACTGATATGCCAAATAAAATCGATCTCTTTTTGACCAACCTTCAAAAACATATTGACCATTAAACGACGATCACTTTCCATCGTGTTAACAATCATTTTGCGCATATCAACCAAGTCTTCGACGTTATGGGTCAAGTCAGTCACCAAAGACTGCATGATATTAGGCAGCTCTTGATGCGCTTGAGCGTAGACACGGCGCTTCAACGCATAAGGCAGATTACCCCACAGCGCTGGCGAATGGTCCAACATGATTTCATCAATCAATGCTTCAAGGTTTTTGTCCACGGTATCCGTGATAAATACCGCCATCTGCTCAGGCTCCATCGCCTGAAAAAACTCATCAAGCGAGCCAAGCTTTGACAGCGTTTGATCCACGATAACGCCTGATATCTTGCCAGCCTTTCGTGGGACGATACCTTGCCAGCCAATACCCGGCAACCCAAAAAACGGGAAGTTTGGAATACGAATACCCCGAAACTTAATCGGATAGAACAGCATTTTAAGCGCCATCCACACGTGTATCCATGTGACAAATGCGGTCACAGGCGGAATAGTCAGCATGGCAAAAAACTCTGGGTGTTCAGCTATTGTCTGCCACAATGAAGTTGCATCCATGACTTATCTTGCCCCTGACAGGTTAATTGTCGTCGCTAATTAAAAAGGATTAGCAAATTAGAACGCTTAACAAAAAGCCGCTCTGCCCATGATAATTATTATCAAATAAATCGCCTGATTTTAGCATACTTGCCATTCATTAGCACACGTCGAGCCTAGGTAAGTTGTGACTAGGGATGACACGTTTTACTATTACTTTCGATAGTAACAATATTAATATCATCTACAGGCGCTTTAGATAATAACGACCACAAAATAAATGGCGGTGTACTGCGGCGGCTCATTTGTTCTGTTATAATTTGTGATTGTATGACCGCACATCGCTGTATATAGATTGAGGGATTATTATTTCAACTCATATCAGTCCATGTAATTGAAATTCTTATTATTATCCTTTATGCTCGCCGCACTTTGGTGAACGACCCTGCCCTTTTACTCTCTTTTATTGACTCACTGACCGTTTGGGCTCTTACTTTCTATGAATAAACCGCTAACCCCCAATACTGAACAGGTCAATCGTGTTTTCACCAGTCGTATTATTATCCTTGGAATTCTGATATTTATTGGATTGAGCGGCTTGATCGTGCGTTATGGTTACCTGCAAGTCTATGCGCACGATAAGTATACGACGCAAGCAGACAATAACCGTATTAAACTGATCTCTGCACCGCCCAGCCGCGGCTATATTTATGATCGCAATGGGATCATATTGGCAGACAACCAGCCCGTATTTACGGCCATGTTAAGCCCTGATGAAGTCGAAAATCCAGAGCGTACGCTAAATTTGCTTGCGCCTATTTTTGAGCTAACAGATGAGAATATTACCGATATTTTAGCGCGACTGAGTAAAAGCAAAAACGATCCTGTGACCATCAAAATTGACTTAACCGATGCCCAATTGGCACAGTTTAGTGAGCGCAAACCCTTTTTTCGCGGTGTGACCATTCAAAGCAAGCTGACACGTTCATACCCTTATGACGAGCTATTCGCACACGTCATCGGCTATGTTGGGCGTATCAATGATAAAGAAACCAAACGCATTGACAAAGATCGCTACGCTGGCACTGACCTTATCGGTAAAATCGGTATCGAAGATTATTACGAGGACATATTGCTAGGGCAACCGGGTTATCAGTCGGTAGAAACCGATGCTCTTGGCAATATTTTGCGTCAATTAGACACTAAACCACCTGTAGCTGGTAATGACATTACGCTGAGCTTGGATTATGGCTTACAGCAAGTCGCCCAGCAGCAGCTAGACGGTCGTCGCGGCGCTATCGTGGCAATCGATCCAAAAAATGGCGACGTATTGGCGTTTGTCAGTAATCCAAGCTATGACCCCAACCCTTTTATCTCAGGCATCTCTTTTAAGGATTATGGCAATCTGCGTGAAGATTTGGATCAGCCGCTCTATAATCGTGCGCTACAAGGGACATACCCACCCGGCTCTACGATTAAACCTTTTGAAGGCTTAGGCGGCATTCATTATGGGCTGCGCAATTGGGAAACCACTATCTATGATCCCGGTTACTTTAGCTTACCAGGAGACTCACATCGATTCCGTGACTGGAAGCGTGGTGGTCACGGTACGGTAGATCTCAAAAAATCTATCGTGATGTCAGTGGATACCTATTATTATAAATTGGCTTATGAGATGGGTATTCAGCGCCTACATGATTGGATGGCACGTTTTGGATTTGGTGAACCAACAGGTATTGATTTGCCTAATGAAAAATCAGGAATTATGCCGTCACCAAAATGGAAAAAAGATACCTATGATAAAGGCTGGTTGCCGGGCGAAACCATCTCAGTCAGTATCGGGCAGGGTTATTTCTTAGCCACACCATTACAGATTGCCAATGCAACCGCCATGACAGCGAACAAAGGCTATCACATTACTCCGCATCTACTAAAAAGTAGCGATGGTGCAGCACAAGTTAACGTAATCACCAAACCCGATGGTAAAATCGAATATAACGGCAAACCGTCTGACTGGCTACGTATGCACGATGCGATGGAAGAAACCGTCAAGGCAGGTACCGGACGTGGGATTTATACGCCGCGCTATCGTATTGCGGGCAAAACGGGTACTGCGCAAGTCAAGTCCATTGCGCAAGGCAAACGCTATGATAAATCTGCCATAGACAAACGTCACTGGGATCATGCTTGGTTCAATGGTTTTGCACCCGTAGAAAATCCTGAGATTGCGCTTGCAGTACTGGTTGAAAACGGTGGCGGTGGTAGTGTGGTTGCAGCACCTATCGGTCGCGCACTATTTGACTACTGGATATTACAGCGCAAAAACGACCCTATCTTGCCACCAACGGCTGATCAACTAAAAGTCATCAAACGCCAAAAAGCTTTTGAAAAATTGATGCGTGATGCCCAGCGTGAAGAAGAAGAAAAAGTGCTAGAAGAAAAGGCAGAGGTGGAAGCAGCCACAGCCGCCACAACCTCTGAGTAAAAGTACGCTAAACCAGATACGGTAAATATAAATATTATGAAAAAATCTATAAGCAGCCGCGAGCATAGGAACAATCATAAGAACAAAAATATAGCTGCGGGCGACGTGCGGATCATTGGTGGTCAATTTAAACGCCGTGTTGTACGTTTTATCGACGCAGAGGGTCTACGTCCGACCCCAGATCGCTTGCGAGAGACGCTGTTTAGCTGGCTACTTCCTGATATTCATGGCGCTTATGTGCTTGATAGCTGTGCTGGTAGTGGTGTCTTAGGTTTTGAAGCACTGTCTCGTGGTGCCGCGCACGCCACCTTTATCGAAATAAATCCTGCGCAAAGTAATATGCTGCGTCAAAGTGCTGAACAGTTGCATCTGAGCGCTGATACTCATCAAATTATCCAAGGCACTGCAGAAAGAGTATTGATGCAAGAGCAGATTGTTCCGCGCCCTTTCAATATTGTATTCATCGATCCACCGTATGCTCAAGATCTGTGGCAACCTATTTTAATAGCACTGATTACCCAGTCGTTAATTGATAGTGAAACACTGATTTATCTAGAAGCGGATAAAGATTTAGAAAGTCAATTGAAGCAACTGGAAGAGACGCTTAATAAAAATCCAGATATCCAATCAGGTACTATTCAGCAAATAATCCGCTTTGAATGTGTGAAACAGACCAAGGTTGGACAAGTTGTTGCTGGACTTTATCGTTTATCATCGTCATAATTGTCGGGTTAATGCCTGCCATTAACAAATTTTACAAATGTTTAGAACCGCTAAAAACTGGCCAACGCTGCAGTTTAATGTATATAAGGCGAAAATAAACCCCAATGCAGCTTGCAAGCGTAGGCACTACTGCTTATAATGTGCAGTCTGTTTTTTGAGAGCCCCGTTCCCAGCTAAACTCTCAACGAATTCTAATTTTAAGGTTTTATCATGAAAACACTTAGTGCAAAACCAGCTGAAGTGACCCATGACTGGTATGTCGTAGATGCTGACGGCAAAACCCTTGGTCGCTTAGCCACTCAAATCGCTAGTCGCTTACGTGGCAAGCATAAGCCTTCTTTTACGCCGCACGTTGACACTGGTGACTTCATTGTTGTCATCAATGCTGATAAAATCACGGTAACGGGTAAAAAAGCGCAAGATAAAAAATACTATCGTCACAGTGGTTACCCAGGTGGTATCAAGGAAACCAACTTCAGTAAGTTGCTTGCACATAAGCCTGAAGATGTTCTACACAAAGCAGTTAAGGGTATGCTTCCAAAGGGCCCTCTTGGCTATGCGATGATCAAGAAGCTGAAGCTATATGCGGGTACTGAACATCCACATACTGCACAGCAACCTAAAGAACTAGACATCTAAGGATATACTTATGGAACGCAATTACGGAACTGGTCGCCGCAAGACGTCTACTGCTCGTGTCTTTTTAGCTAAAGGTACTGGTAGCATCGTTGTTAACGGTAAGCCACTTGATGAGTATTTTAGCCGTGAAACTTCACGTATGGTTGTTCGTCAGCCTCTAGAATTACTTGACTCACCTACTGCTTATGACCTTTACATCACTGTAAAAGGTGGCGGTATTAGTGGTCAAGCTGGCGCAATCCGTCACGGCATCACGCGTGCATTGATTGAGCTAAACGAAGCCAACAAACCTGCACTAAAAGCAGCTGGCTTTGTTACTCGTGACTCACGTCAAGTTGAACGTAAGAAATTGGGTCTACGTAAAGCACGTAAACGTCCACAATTCTCGAAACGTTAATCAAAGCTATCTCTTATCTTTTTGTGGCTGTTGTCTTTATCTCAGAGCGACAGTCACAATCTTAAAGAAAAGAGTAGATTTGCAAAACCTTATAAGCTGTTCGCAGCTTATAAGGTTTTTTTATGGCTGATGACTTTTGCATTTGCTCGTGATTTTGTGCGTAAACCACCTTGCAAAGCAATGCTGACTACCCCATCATGATGATAACTTTTCATTATTAGTAACAATTTTATGAAAGCGCCTGAACAATACGACCCCAGCAAACCATCTACCAAAAGCAGCCTGCCACCATCAAGTACGCAGCAGCCTGCTAAGTCCCCAGCGATCCCTGCTGGCATGCCAACGATTACCCAAAATCATAAGCGCACAGCACCCATTGAAAAAAAGCCTTTTCAATGGCAGTTTTTATTGCCTAAATATTGGGGCATTTGGCTATTGGCAGCAATGATCTTACCCATCATATATTTGCCACTACGTTGGCAGTTTTGGCTGGGACGTCAGCTGGGCATATTTATCTATAAAATAGCAGGCTCACGTCGGCGTGATACGCTTATCAACTTGAAACTGGCTTTTCCAGAAAAACCAGACGTCGAGCGCGAATTAATGGCAAAACAAGTCTTTGTCAATCAGGGCATTGGCGTGTTTGAAACTTTATGTGCTTGGTATCGTCCAAATGTTTTTACTCGTACCGTTTCAATTTCGGGATTACAGCACGTTGTCAATGCACAGAATGAGGGTCGTCCTGTCATTTTACTGGGCGCTCATTATACGATGCTTGATCTGGGCGGCATGCTCTGTACACAATTTTTTCCGATGGATGGGATGTATCGTCCGCAGAATAACGCGCTACTTGATTGGTTTGTTTATAATGGTCGTGCCAGTATTCTTAGCAAGCAAATAGCCAGTCGTGACATGCGCAGTTTTGTTGAGTCAATTAAAGCTGGTCACGTGATTTGGTACTCACCTGACCAAGATTATGGTCTAAAACAAGGCGTCATGGCACCATTCTTTGGTGTGCCAGCAGCGACTATTACAGCATCACGGCGCATGGCAAAATTGGGCGACAAGGCACATCCACCCGCATTAATGGCGCTGCATACTTACCGGCAGACACCAGACAGCTTACCCAAAGGCAAACGCCCGCACTATCATCTAACGATTACCCCAGAAATTAAAAACTATCCAAGTAACGATGAATTGGCTGATGCGACGCGAGTCAATGAGTTGCTAGAGGGATTGATTCGTATTGATCCCACTCAGTGGATGTGGTTCCATCGTCGCTTCAAAAACGGTCCTGATGGTCGTACTGATATCTATAAGTAAGCGTGTATTGCTACGAAAAATCGTCAGAAAATTTGCTATACTTTGCAGCTTATATTTCTTATATTACCTACATATAAATAACAATGAATTTATAATAAATTGAAAAACAAAACTTTTATAAATAAAACCTTGATGAACCAAATAATGGATTTACCATGAATAACACTCATACTTCTGATAACCAAAGTTCTGACAACCAAGCTCCTGATCACTCAACGCAAGCCAAGCGCATTTTGACGGGCATCAAACCGACGGGTACCTTGCATTTAGGAAATTACGTTGGCGCGATTCGTCCAGCCATTCAGTCTATCCAAAACAGTGATGACGAAGCATTCTTTTTTTTAGCAGATTACCATGGCATTATCGGTTGTTATGATCCTGCTATTATTCACGAATCGACCAAAGCCATTGCAGCGACTTGGCTTGCCTGTGGACTTGATCCTGAGCGCGTCACTTTTTACCGTCAATCAGATGTGCCGGAAATACCAGAGCTTGCTTGGATTTTGAACTGCTCATGTGCCAAAGGTTTAATGAATCGTGCTCATGCTTATAAAGCAGCTGTTGATATTAATATGAAAAAAGAAGACGTCGATCCTGATCAAGGTATTAATATGGGATTGTTTGGCTACCCTGTACTCATGGCAGCAGATATCTTGATGTTTAATGCCACACATGTACCTGTCGGTCGCGACCAAATTCAGCATGTTGAAATGGCACGTGATATTGCTGGTACCTTTAATCATCGCTATAAAACGCTCTTTACCTTACCATCTGCCGTTGTAGATGACGATATCCCATTACTAACGGGTTTGGATGGTCGCAAGATGAGTAAGAGCTATGGCAATACCATTCCGCTATTTGGTGATTCTAATCCACAAGTTAGCGCCGAAAAGCAGATGCATAAAGCCATCATGAAAATTGTGACCAACTCACAATTACCTGCTGAGCCAAAAGATCCTGACGATTCGGCTATTTTTGAGATTTACAAAGCCTTTGCTACTCCTACAGAAATTGCTGATATGCGCGCGCAGTTTGCTGCTGGTATTGGCTGGGGCGATGCCAAGCAAGCCCTGTTTGAGAAAATAAATACGGAAATAGCACCCTTCCGCGCGCGTTATGAGCATCTTATGGCTAACCCAAAAGAGCTAGAAGAAATCTTACAAATGGGGGCAGAAAAAGCCCGTCGTCATAGCCGTAAGCAACTAGACAAGACTCGTCGTGCCATTGGTATCCGTCCACTTGCCAAACTTAAATAATCATTTGATTATGTTAACCAAGATGGATGCTAAGCGTGCAGACTGAGCTAAAAAATGAACAAGCGGCTTTACCAAAAGCCGCTCTTCTTCTAACTGTGCCTCAAGCCTCTGATTCTTTAGATACTAAGCGCGCACACGACGGCTCAGTTATTAATGATATGTCTTTACGCATTTACCAGACATCCGTACAACATCTACCAGAAGATCTCTATGTGCCGCCGCAAGCCTTTGCCATTTGGCTTGAGCAGTTTGCCGGACCATTAGATTTCTTGCTATATCTGGTCAAAAAAAATAACGTTGATCTGACCCAAATGCCTATACTACCCATAACGGAGCAGTATTTGGCTTACATCAGCGAATTAGATACCGAGCATTTTGAATTGGCAGGCGATTATCTGTTGATGGCGTCCACGTTGATTGCCATTAAAACCGAGCTATTGCTGCCCAAGCCTGAAACTCCGAGCGATGAGCGTGATCCAAAAGCAGAACTGATTGAGCGCCTTGAAGAATATGCGCAAATCAAAGTAGCCAGTCAACGCTTAGATAATCTGGTACGTCTTGAGCGTGATGTGTTTTTAGCCATGGTCAGTATGCCCGGTCAAGACGCCATGAATGCGGAACTACCTAGCTATTCGCCAAACCTTTTGATTGACAGCCTGTTTAAAATGCAACTGCAGCCCGATTATCAAATGCATACCATCAAAGTCGATGCTGTTCCCCTTGCTGATCGTATTGCCAGTATTAGCCGACAGCTCAGTACGGATGGCGAGCGCTCTTTTTATGAGCTACTAGATAAAACACAAGGTAAAATAGGTGTGGTTGTCAGCTTCGTCGCCATACTAGAGCTGATAAAACGACAGTTGGTTGGTATTATAAATACTGATTTAGAAAGTCATCCTACTACTGACAATAATGATGCTGAAGACCGTCATATTAAACCCTTAACGTTACAGTGGTTGGCATAGTTATTATTCACCTATCTATTCCTATAAATATCGATACACATTATCATTTAAAAAGAGTCGCTTTCTAATGACAGATACTGACAATACCAAGCAAGATCATGACAAACCATCCTCATTATCGACCGCTTTACTGTCATTGACCGAAGAGCAGCGACAGCATCTAGAAGACTTAAGCAAGCATATCGAAGTGCTATTACATGCGTCAGAAGCGCCCCTCACCGCCACTGTCTTAAGAAAACACCTGTCCTTAACGGCTAAAGAGCTAACACAGGCTTTGGCGCTACTAAGACAACGCTTAGATATGGGCGTGCTAAGCTTGCACGAAACTGCTAGCGGTTATCGACTGCAAATCGCGAATAACTATAGTGCTTTAATTCAACGCGTCTTCCCGCAGCGCCAAGAACGCCTGAGCCAAGCCTTACTTGAGACGCTTAGTGTGATTGCTTACAAGCAGCCAGTGACTCGTAGCGACATAGAGCACGTGCGCGGTGTGACGCTATCCAGCAATATATTGCGCCAGCTTTTTGATAAAGGCTGGATTGAAGAGAAAGGTTACAAAGAAACCTTGGGTCGCCCAGCATTGCTACATACCACGCCACAATTTTTAGATGCCTTTGGACTGAGTGAGTTGAGCAAGTTACCACCGATGCCAGATATGAGCGCCATCAAAGCGATGTCTTAAGCCTTTAGAGCGTTAAGCATTTAAAACATAGTATAGAAGAGATTTAGCAGTATTTTCCAGAGAATCTTCATTCAAAAAAAAGACAGACCGCATAGGATCTGTCTTTTTTATTTAATCAATAAAGTCTTTGATTAGCCATTAATAATTGGCTCTTGATAACGGCCTGTTATTGATTAATAACATCAACGCCTTTTGGTGGCGTAAACTTAAACTGACTGCTACTAATGCTTGGGTTCAGTTTGATACCACTAAATTTGATGGAAGTGGTTTGACCAAGGCTATCATTTAGCACCATCATTACTGGCTTACCACCGCTAAAACTCATTGACAAGCTCTTAAAGCTAGCACTGTCTGATTTTGGGTACAGCACGTAGTAATTTTTATTGTCATATGGCTGGGTAATTTTGAAATTCTTGTCAATTTGGCTTGGGTCGCCTGATAACAGCAGTGCTGGCGTATTACCAACTTGGCTGTCAACGTTTTGCTTGGTCGCTTGTTCTAAATCCTTGTCATAAACCCACATGGAGTTACCATTAGCGACGATCAGTTGCTGTGACGGCGACTTTGTTTCCCAGCGAAAATTATTGGGGCGTTGTACACTCATCGTACCCGTAAAAGTACCACTGTTGGCACCTTTGGTCGTTTGGCTAAAGTTAGCCGTCATGCTTTTGGTATTTGTCAGCAGCTTGTTTAAACGTTTGGCAGCGGTCAAATTATCAGCTGGTGCAGCAGTAGCTGATTGTGTCAATACCATCATCGGGGCTGCAACACCAAGCGATGTCATTAATACACCAGCTAAAGCACCGCTCATCATTTTTTGTTTTAAAGTTGTTTTGTTGGTTAATAAAGTCATTATAAATCCTCTCTAAAAATGCATAATCGCTTAAAAATTGTCGCTTTAAAATAAGACATCTTATTAAAATTTTTGTTTTCCATAAATGTTTATCTAGCAGCCATAAAATAGCGGCTCATAAACAATGACAACAGTGTGCCAGTTTTTTTATTACACGCCTAGTCATGATTTGCAATCTTTACTACCGCTGCCATACACGCTTGTAACTACTCTTTTGACCATTATTGTGATCATAAGTGGCTACACAATAATAAACCACATGGATGGTGAGTTTTTTGACTATTCATTATTTCCTAACGTTATTTCGTAATGTTGTTTAGCAGCATAAAGCCCATTTAGTATCCATAACCCCTACGAAAATAACTAAAAAAAAGCCCCTACTACCAAACGGTAATAGAGGCTTTTTAGTCATCGGATTATTTTAGTCTTTGACTAAAACAACCTAGATGGGCAATTATGCGCTTTCAACCATTACATAACGACGGTTGAACTTACCTTTGGTCGCAAACTTTACCACACCGTCATTCAGTGCAAATAAAGTATGATCACGACCCATGCCAACGCCTTCGCCTGCGTGAAATTCTGTACCACGTTGACGAACGATGATGTTACCAGCTGTGATAGCTTGGCCACCAAAGATTTTAACGCCTAACATTTTTGGGTTTGAATCACGACCATTACGGCTTGAACCGGCAGCTTTCTTATGTGCCATGGGAAAATCTCCTTGTTAATTTGACTTATCGCTGATGCGATAACTCTTAAGCATTTAGTGCACTATTTAGCAGTAATTGCTAAGTGGATAATTAGGCATTAATAGCTTTGATTTTTAACAAGGTATACCATTGGCGGTGACCTTGCTCTTTGTGATAATGCTTACGACGGTTGTGCTTAACGATACGGATTTTTTCGCCGCGACCATGTTCAACCACTTCAACTTCAACGCTAGCACCTTCAACGATAGGCTGACCGATTTTGACAGTTTCGCCGTCAACAATCATCAATACATCTTCGAATTTAATTGTTGCGCCAGTTTCTGCTTTTAGTAGTTCAACTTTAAGCAACTCATCGACAACTACACGGTGCTGTTTACCACCAGTTTTGATTACTGCGTACATTGTATGACTCCGTTTAACCCGTGTGCCGTGGCTGATGTTATACCAACGCTTTTACGACGAACACGACAGGGAAAAATTAAAGGCAAGATTTTACGGCTTTTTGCTCATAAAAGCAAGCCGTCTATCTCACTTGTTTGACTGGTTTTTGTAAGGCAGTTACACGAATAACCACCTCACTTTTTATTATATCTACTGCTGATTAGGAGCGCATCTAAGATGCTACTCCAACAAAAAAACACTATATAATAATAGCGGCTATTATAACTTATATAATCAGCGACTTACAGCCTTTTATACATCTCTTAAATGAGCTTAAATGTCGCCGATAAATGACCATTAATTCTAGTGAAATTTCAGCCAATTTTTACAGCTTTTATGTCAATTTCTATATATAGTAAATCTTATATGAAAGATAGGCGCGATGTTTTAGGCACGTTTTAACCCACAATCTAAAGGCATAGCTATGCTATTATAGAAAATAATGCCTGACCTATCTATAAAACTAAGGCTATAAAAAATTCTCTTTATTCTTATTAATATGACTATTTATTATGACCAGCATCCCTTCACATAAAACAGATTCAATGACTCAATCAACGCCTAATTATGCTGATATTCAAAGTATCGTGGCGGATGATTTTGAGATTATGGACAAGCAAGTATTCGGTAGTCTTAATTCCAAAGTTCAGCTGGTAATGAGCGTCTCACAGCATGTAATCAATGCTGGTGGCAAACGTATGCGCCCGCTGATTACCTTGTTATGTGCACGCATGTTTGAGGACAAGCCCTCAGAAAAAGCCATGCATCTAGCCGCTATTACTGAAATGCTGCATACAGCGACCTTGGTTCATGATGATGTGATTGATGAGTCAGGACAGCGCCGTGGTAAGCCGACTGCTAATGCCACATGGGATAATGCCACCGCGGTACTGGTCGGTGACTATCTGATAGCTCGCGCCTTTAATTTATTAGTTGGCTTCCAAAGCTTACCACTGTTGCAAGTATTCTCAGATGGCACCTGCGATATCGCTGAAGGCGAAGTATTACAGCTCCAGCATCAGCATAACCCTGCTGCGACAGAAGAGGATTACTTGCGCATTATTGATGGTAAAACCTCGCGTCTGTTTATGATGGCGACTCAAGGCGCTGCAATTCTACAAGACAGAATAGAGCATATGCAGGCTTTAGGCGATTTTGGTCAGCACTTTGGCAATGCTTTTCAAATTATCGATGATGTACTCGACTATAGTGGTGATAGTGAGGTAATGGGCAAAAACCTAGGAGACGACCTCGCTGAAGGCAAGCCAACCCTGCCAACCATCAAAGCGCTTGAGCTGCTCAAAGACAGCGACATCGAAGGCTATGAGCAGTTGCGTGTCGCTGTACAAACTGGAAAGACACCGAACGCTGAGCAGCTTATTGAGTTAGTGCGCCGCTCAGGATCATTAGATTACTGTAAGCAGCGAGCTTGGGAAGAAACCAAGCTGGCGCAACAAGCATTGAGTACGCTACCTGACAATCGTTATCGCACAGGCTTATATCAATTGACTGAATTGGCTAGCGCACGCTTGCTGTAGTCAGTATCGTCATAACAGCTGTCAATACTTGCGGCTAGCAGCCATTAACTGTTGGCAAAGACCATTAATGAGTAATTGTGTTAATGGTCACAGTTAATAGTTGCTAAAGTTTTTGTTTTGTTGGCAAACCTTATTTATCACTCATTAAAGACCTTACAATGTATATGGTTATGCCATTTTCACAAAAGTTTACAATTATTTCTCATTGACCGTTGTATGACTGTACATTAGCTGTTAATGAAGATGGCGCTTGCCATGACAGCATTTAATGCATTCACAAAAGCTGATATTACGATTTCTAACCATAAATCCTGCGCTCAACTACTTGACTGTGGGGTTATCCCGATAGTTTATAATTACTCGTTAATTTTACTAATCAAGGTTGTGGTTTGGCTACAGCTTTGATGCTTAAGATTCTTACACCGATACTTGATACTTATATCGCTATTAGAGGTTCTAATGGTGATGTTTGGCTAAATTCATATTATTAAGAACAAATTTAGCCGAGAAAGTAAAGATCATTAGAATCAATACTCATTTTTATATTCAATACGCTTAGATTTATTGATAAACTTTTTATACTGTCATTACTTATTTTATACCTATTGCCGAGGACATTGATGAAGCACTCTACTCTTGCGCTTGTAATAGCATCTGTACTATCTGGAGCTGTACTGATTGGCTGTGACAAAAACGAGGACGCCGCTGGCGCAGATGCCGCACAGCAGCAGATGCCGCCTGCGGTTGTTAACGTCCAGACTGTCACGCTCGATACTGTACCCCAAGTACAGACTTTTTCTGGACGTACCACGGCTTATCAGACTGCCGACGTCCGCCCACAAGTTAATGGCGTTATTGACGAAGTATTGTTCCGTGAAGGCGGCAACGTCAAAAAAGGTCAGCCACTTTATCGTATCAATACTGATAACTACGCTTCTTCTGTCACCAGTGGTCAAGCAGCAGTGCAACAAGCACAAGCAAATTACCAGACAGCACAAGCAAATAATGCCAATGCAAAAGCCGAGCTAGCCAGCCGTCAGGCATCATTGGCACAAGCGCAAAATGATTTACAGCGCTTACAAGGCTTGGTCAGCATCGACGCCATCTCAAAGCAGCAGTATGAGCAAGCACAAACACAAGTACGTACTGCACAAGCAGCGGTACAAAGTGCGGCCGCCGCTGTTGGACAGACACAAGCAGGCATCGAAAGTGCAAAAGCAGGCATTCAAACTGCTCAAGCGGGTTTAGATGCTAGTAACCTAGATCTTAACCGTACCATCGTACGTGCCCCGCTGTCAGGTCGTACTGACCGCTCTAGTGTCACCGCTGGTACTTTGGTCAGCGCAGGTCAAGCTGATCCGCTGGTGACTATCTCACGCTTAGATCCTATCTATGTTGATATCAGCCAATCATCCTCTGAGCTATTAAAACTGCGTCAGCAAATCGCTGAAGGCAAAGCACAAGCAGGAATGAACTCGGTTGAGTTGGTATTAGAAGATGGCTCAGTCTACCCAGCACGCGGCAAGCTTGCTTTATCTGAAGCAAAGGTTGACGAGTCAACAGGCGCTGTGACATTGCGTGCTATTTTCCCCAACAGCAATAATATCTTGCTGCCTGGTATGTATGTGACGGCACGTTTGACACAAAGCGTGATTACCAATGCTGCATTGGTACCGCAAAGCGCCGTGATGCGTACACCGAAAAGTGAGACGCAAGTTTACATTGTTGATGAGAATAATAAAATCCAAGTACGTCCTGTCACTATTAATGGCACCTATAAAGGCCAGTGGGTTGTCACTGACGGCTTACAAGCAGGGGACAAGATAGTTGTTATCGGCGGCTCAAAAGTTAAGCCTGAACAAGAGGTGGTCGTTAAGCCATTAGAGAATCCAAACCCAGCACCAGCTAAAGAAGGTGCCCCTAATGCCCAGACGCCGCCGCAAGCTGCTAAAGCGATGGATAAGCCAGCTAGCAAAG
This sequence comes from Psychrobacter sp. AOP30-A2-5, assembly GCF_052378115.1. NCBI lineage: Bacteria > Pseudomonadati > Pseudomonadota > Gammaproteobacteria > Moraxellales > Moraxellaceae > Psychrobacter > Psychrobacter sp. AOP30-A2-5. The sequence continues at coordinate 371,806 of NZ_JBQSXK010000001.1, forward strand.
ATGCCACTGCTCAGAAACCAGCAGAGTCTACCGCTAACTAATTCCATTCAAAGATAGGAAGACTAGGAATATACTATGTCACGTTTTTTTATTAATCGCCCTATTTTTGCATGGGTTATGGCTATTTTAGTCATGCTCATCGGGGTGATATCGGTCATTAACTTACCGATTGAGCAGTATCCACGTATTGCACCACCGACGATTTCAGTCAGCGCAAGCTATCCTGGTGCTAATGCTCAGACGGTTGAAGATTCAGTCGTTCAGATTATTGAGCAACGCATGAAGGGTCTTGATGGTCTGATGTATATGTCGTCATCGAGCTCCTCGAATGGTGCTGCATCCATTACGCTCACTTTCGAAAATGGTACAGATTCTGATACTGCACAGGTACAGGTACAGAACAAACTCCAAGCCGCCATGAGCTCACTACCCGAGTCGGTACAGCGTCAAGGCGTCAACGTTAATAAATCCTCTAGCAGCTTTTTAATGGTGCAAGGTTTTATCTCTGAAGATGGCAGTATGGATCGTGCGGATATCGCCGATTATGTCAACTCAAACGTTGTTGATCAGTTAAGCCGTGTGGAAGGTGTTGGTGAAGTACAAGTTTTCGGTTCTGCTTATGCCATGCGCATTTGGTTAGATCCGGCGCGCTTACGTAGCTATAACATGGTGCCAGCGGATGTGGTTGAGGCAGTACGTGCACAAAATGCCCAAGTATCTGCCGGTCAGCTAGGTCAAGCACCTGCTGATACCAGTCAACAGGTTATCAATGCGACTGTCACGGTTCAAAGCTACCTACAAACGCCTGATGAATTTAAAAACATTCTATTAAAAACGGATACCGCTGGCGCAAAAGTGCGTTTAGGTGATGTGGCAGAGGTTGAGATTGGTAGTGCAGACTACGGCGTAGTGTCGCTATACAATGGTAAAGAAGCAGCTGGTCTTGGTATTTCATTGGCGGGTGGTGCAAACGCACTGGAAACTCGTGAAGCCGTTGGGGCTCGTATGGCAGAGCTGGAAGCAAACTTCCCAGCAGGTCTAACATCCGTTATCCCTTATGACACCACACCATTTGTGCGCCTGTCTATCGAACAAGTGGTTATGACACTGCTTGAGGCAATTGTTCTCGTATTTATCGTCATGTTCGTTTTCTTACAGAACTGGCGTGCGACTATCATTCCTACTCTTGCCGTACCTGTCGTACTACTTGGCACCTTCGCTGTACTTTACATCGCTGGTTTTAGTATTAACGTCTTGACCATGTTTGCCATGGTACTATCCATCGGTCTGTTGGTCGATGATGCGATCGTCGTCGTCGAAAACGTTGAGCGTATCTTGGAAGAAGATCCTGATATCTCTATTAAGGATGCTACCGTACAATCAATGGGCGAGATTAGTAAAATCGTTATTGGTATTGCGCTGATTCTCTCTGCCGTATTCGTACCGATGGCGTTCTTCGGTGGCTCAACAGGTGTGATTTATCGTCAGTTCTCTATCACCTTGATTACCAGTATGGTGCTATCGGCCTTAGTAGCGCTTATTTTTACCCCTGCCCTTTGTGTGACCTTACTCAAGCGTAGCAAGAGCCATGATAAAGGCAATACAGAAGAGCAAAAAGGCTTCTTTGGTTGGTTTAACCGCTCGTTTTATAAAGTCAGTCGTAGTTACGAGAATTTAGTTGGAAAAAGTTTCCGCTTGAAGTGGCTCTACTTAATTCTTTATGCTGCCATTATCGGTATTATGGCAGTGGTATTCTTACGTATTCCCGGCTCGTTCTTACCAGAAGAAGATCAAGGTATTATGTTTACCTTGGTTCAGTTACCTGCTGGCGCGACGCTTGATGAAACGCAAGAAGTGCTCGATAAAGTCAGTGATTATTACAGTACCCAAGAAGGCGATAATATCGCTTCAGTCTTTACGATCGCAGGTTTTAGTTTTGCAGGACAAGGGCAGAATATGGGACTGGCCTTTGTACGTTTATCGGATTGGGCTGATCGTCCCGGTGAAGAAAACACTGCACAGGCTGTCGCTGATCGCGCCATGGGTTACTTCTTTACCCAACTAAATGAAGCACAAGTATTTGCGATTGTACCGCCAGCCATTACCGAACTTGGTAACGCCAGTGGTTTTGACTTAATGATTCAAGACACGGGTAACCTTGGACATGAGGGTCTACTCGAAGCACGTAATATGCTGCTTGGCATGGCTGCGCAAAACGACAAAGTCGCAGGCGTTCGTCCAAATGGTCAAGAAGATGCACCGCAGTTAAAAGTGAATATTAATCAAGAGCAAGCTGCTGCTTATGGCTTGTCACTTGCTAGCATTAATAGCGTTATTTCTACCGCTTGGGGCTCAAGTTATATTAATGACTTCGTCGATCGCGGGCGTATTAAACGCGTCTTTGTTCAAGGTGAACCAAGCAGCCGTACCAATCCTGAAGATATTGCTAAATGGTATGTACGCAACGATGTAGGTGAAATGATTTCATTTGATGCGTTCTCTAGCAGCGAATGGCAATCTGGCTCACCGCGTCTGACCCGTTATAACAGCTTACCATCGATGAATATTCAAGGTAGTGCTGCACCCGGTCTAAGTACGGGTGAAGCAATGAGCTCGATGGAAGCGATGATGGAGAATCTGCCTGAAGGTGTGGGCTATGAGTGGACAGGTATGTCACTTGAAGAGCAAAAGTCAGGTGCACAAGCACCGATGCTATATGCGCTTTCAATCTTGGTGGTATTCTTATGTCTAGCAGCCTTGTATGAAAGCTGGTCCATCCCCTTCTCTGTGCTATTGGTCATTCCACTTGGGGTATTAGGTGCAGTCCTCTTTACTTGGCTACGTGGATTTAATAACGATATTTATTTGCAGGTAGGTCTACTCACAGTCGTTGGTCTATCCGCCAAAAATGCTATCTTAATCATTGAGTTTGCAAAAGAGCACCAAGAGGAAGGTTATAGTCTGAGAGAAGCCGTTATGACAGCCGCGCGTCAACGTTTGCGCCCGATTATCATGACCTCGCTTGCCTTTGGACTGGGTGTTGTGCCATTATTTATCGCCACAGGTCCTGGTTCAGGCAGTCAAAATGCCATTGGTACCAGTGTACTAGGTGGCGTCGTGACCGCGACATTGTTAGGTATCTTCTTTATTCCCATGTTTTATATTTGGGTACGTAGTATGTTCCCGTACAAATACGAGAATAATAAACCAAATGATAAAGATGATGGTCATGGTACGCCTGATCCACAAGACCCAACGCCTTCTGAGAATTATCAGCCTGCAAGCTTTGGAGACAATACACAATGAGTGTTCAGAAAACATATAACACCAACTCAGCAGCGGTAGCAAATATTGCTATCACTGCGCAACCAGCGTGCTCACATATGCGCAGAAATGCTGGTCGCCTAATCGGCTTGACCGTTTTAGCGATGAGCATGGCTGCTTGTAACACGATTCCAAAAGCAGATATGCGCCCTGTGCTTGCTGAGCCAAATATCCCTATCGAACAAACCTATGGGGCATTCGATAAAGAAACGGTTAGTAGCGCTGATCAAGCAAGTATTGCGGGTCAACGCTGGCAGAATTTTTATAGTGACGAGCGTTTAAAGGGCTTGATTGCTTTAGGGTTAGAGAACAACAAAGATTTTGAAAGTGCTCGTTTAGCAATCGAGAAAGCACGCGCACAGTATCAAATTACCGATCTTAATGATCTACCAGCGATTAATGGTAATGGTGGATACACGCGTCAAGCACAAAATAGAACCGACAAAAACCCCAACAGTAGTTATAACGTCAACCTCGGCTTGGCTAATTACGAGTTGGACTTTTGGGGTAAAATTGCTAGCTTAAAAGATCAAGCGCTACAGAATTTCTTAGCCACTACAGCGGCCAAAGATTCGACCCAAATCAGCTTGATTAGTAACATCGCTCAGAGCTATGCCAACTTGAGCTATAGCTTAGCGCAGTTAAAGCTGGCAGAAGCCACGGTTGAGAGTCGTGAAAAGTCCTTGTTTATCGCTGATAAACGCTTTGAAGCAGGCATTGATCCGAAGCTGCCATCTTTGCAAGCCAGTGCATCATTAGAAAATGCCAAACTTGCTGTCCTACGGGCACAAAGTAGCATTTTAAAATCACGTAACGCCTTGCAGTTCTTGGTGGGTGGACCGATTCCAACCAATCTAATTCCAACACCAGCAGTCAGCAACATCACTAGCCAGCAGATATTTAGTGCAGGCTTACCAAGTGAGTTGCTACGTTATCGCCCAGATGTACTGCAAGCAGAATACAACCTAAAAGCCGCTGGTGCCAATATCGAAGTGGCACGCGCGTCTTATTTCCCGTCTATCAGCTTAGCCAGTAGCATTGGGGTTAGTAGCGGCAGTTTAGATGACTTATTCAAAAGCGGCGCTGTCGGTTGGTCGTTTGGTCCAAGCATTAGCGTGCCTATCTTTGACGCTGGTCGCCTAGATGCCAATTACGATGTGGCTAAAATTGAGCGTGAACAAACGCTCGCAGGCTACGAGAAATCTATCCAAACCGCATTCCGTGAAGTGTCAGACGTACTCGCGACACGAGCCACGCTGGGTGAGCAGCTTGAAGCACAATACCGTCTACAAGATAACTTTGAACAAACATTCCAGATAGCAGATGCACGCTTTAAAGCAGGTATCGCCAACTATCTAGATGTGCTAGATGCACAGCGTTCATTGTTCTCAACGCAGCAAGGTATTTTGGATTTAGAGCTACAAAAAATTGTGAGCCAAGTCGAGCTATACCAAGTGCTGGGTGGCGGTGCCAATCTGGATGTACCAACGGCGATTCCTGTACCGCATAAAAACTTAGTGCAACTAGTGAATCTACCTGCCAATAGCAATAAAGCAAAAGCGGCAAATGCTATCGATGCGGCTAGCTCAGCGCGAGTTGCTTCTGCACAAGAAGCAAACGCCATTAAACAAGCGCAACCATCGGAAACGGCCACCTTTGAGCCAACCGCTGTCGTTGATGTCAATAATGATGGCAAAAAAGATGCTGCCGTAGGAGTCGTTACCAAACAGACGACGTATAACGAAACCAGCGTTGAGCAAGTACCGGTCACGCAGATCGTTGAGCCTTAAACACTCATAAATAGTGTGAGGTAATTTCCTTCACATTGATAGTCGATAAGTACAAAAAGCCCTACCGACTTGGTAGGGCTTTTTGCTTTTGTAAGGCGCTTTTAGTTATAGTAGACAAATTAGCTTACACATACTTTTATCCACTTATTAATGTCCGTGATATAAAAAAACATATGCTTCAAAACAGCTTATTTAATCAAGCTGATAAATAACAATGACTAAAATCTAATGAGGACAAATCATGACTTATACCTTTAACCGTCAATTCCCTGAAACTCGTCTACGTCGACTACGCTACAACGATAACGTACGCGCGATGATTCGTGAAGTTGAGCTGCATCCTAAGCACTTTATCGCTCCTGTCTTTGTACTAGAAGGCAAAAATAAGCGCGAAGCAATCGCTAGTATGCCAGGCGTCGAGCGCTTATCGATTGACCTACTGATCAACTATGCCAAAGAATTATTAAGCGAGGGCGTCACCACTATCGACATCTTCCCTGTTATCGATAATTCCTTAAAAACACCCGACGGTAAATCAGCTTATGATGAAAATGCCCTTACTGCTCGTACCGTAAAAGCGATCAAAGATGCTGTGCCTGAAATGGTGGTAATGACCGATGTGGCGTTGGATCCTTATACTTCACACGGTCAAGATGGACTGCTGGATGATTCAGGCTATGTGATTAATGATGAAACGGTCGAAGTATTGGTCAAGCAAGCATTGGTACACGCTCGCGCTGGTGCTGACATCATCTCGCCTAGTGATATGATGGATGGCCGTATCAAAGCCATGCGTGACGCCTTTGAAGCCGAAGGCTTTGTGAATACCGCTATCATGGCTTACTCTGCCAAATACGCCTCTGCATATTATGGTCCGTTCCGTGATGCAGTCGGCAGTGCTGGCAACCTAAAAGGCGGACACAAGAAACAGTACCAGATGGATTTCGGCAATCGTGCCGAAGCGTTGCACGAAGTGGCGATGGACATAGCCGAGGGTGCAGATATGGTCATGATTAAGCCGGGTCAGCCATATCTAGACCTTATTCGTGAAGTTAAAAATACCTTTGGCGTACCAACCTTTGCTTATCAAGTGTCTGGCGAATATGCCATGCACATGGCTGCTATTCAAAACGGTTGGCTAACCAATGCGGTGATTTTAGAATCGTTGATTGGTTTCCGCCGTGCGGGCGCTGATGGAATTTTGACGTATTTTGCGCTAGAAGCCGCTCGTCAGTTGAATAATGCGTAATATGAATTAAGCAGCTTTTTATTTATACCGTCAATCTATCGCGCCAACTGTGATCCATCAGCTGGCGCGATTTTTATTGCCTTATATTAAAACTTCACTAAAAATTATAAACGTGTACGCTCGTGTGGCTCATTAAAATCAAGCGCTGGACCAACAGGAATGATACGCGTGGGATTGATATTGGCATGGCTAGTATAATAATGCTGCTTAATATGCTCGATGCTTACCGTCTCTGCAATACCTGGCACTTGATATAAATCACGCAAATAACCCCAAAGATTGGGATAATCAACAATACGGCGAATATTACATTTAAAGTGTCCGACATATACCGCATCAAAACGCACCAGCGTAGTAAATAAGCGCCAATCCGCCTCAGTAATCGTATTGCCTAGCAAATAACGCTGGCCTGTCAAACGTGCCTCTAGTGTCTCTAATGCATCGAATAGCTCCGTCACCGCTTCTTCATAAGCCTCTTGTGTGGTTGAAAATCCTGCTTTATAAACGCCATTATTAACCGCATAATAAACGAGCTCATTAACTGCATTAATTTCTGCTAATAACTCGGTTGGTAAAAAATTACCTGCTAGCGCCCCAACCTCATCAAAAGCTGAGTTAAACATACGAATGATCTCAGAGGACTCATTACTGACGATGGTATTGGTTTTTTTATCCCATAATACTGGCACCGTCACCCGTCCTGTATAGTCAGGCTTTGCCGCCGTATAAATCTCATATAAGTAATTAGCATTTACAATAGGATCAGCAATCACGCCTGCGCCCTCTGCAAACGTCCAGCCCTTATCGCCCATGAATGGATGCACCACTGACAGCGAAATCAGGTCTTGCAAACCCTTTAGCTGACGGTAAATAATGGTACGATGTGCCCAAGGACATGCAAGCGAGATATATAAATGATAGCGATCAGCTTCGGCTTTAAAACCGCCAACACCTGATGGGCCTGCGCTGCCATTGACCGTGACCCAATTTCTAAAACCGGCATCTTCTCGCTCAAAGCGTCCACCGCTCGCCTCCGTGTCATACCATTTGTCTTGCCATTGACCATCAACCAATAGACCCATGTCACTCTCCTCAACATTCTATTTTGATATAATTTTTGTGAACTATGAGTACTGTGAAACTATTATCACAATCCTCACTTTATTTTGAGAATGATGATACCAGTTATATATCACCTAGCTATTAGGGTTTGTAGTTCTACTGACAATAAAAAATAAACCAATTTCAATCACTATTTAATATAACTACATAAAAAAATATTAAAAGTTACTTAATATAAAGTGAGATAATCATTATTATGCTAATAAAAAAATTTATTAGAAATAAAGCTTGTAAAATCTCAAAAACTTGATAGAATACTCAACCTAAATAGGCGTATAGCTCAGTTGGTTAGAGCGCTACCTTGACATGGTAGAGGTCAGCAGTTCGAGTCTGCTTATGCCTACCAAATATTTAGAAAGCCCCAATCTCACGATTGGGGCTTTTTTTGTCTGTAATATATGGGCTGTCCACCCAATAAAAAGATCACCATGAATAGTATTAGATTTTGCAGTAGCGTCATGACGGAACCGCCCTTGACCCATGTAAGCAATCCAACGCCCCACCATTCCCCAGTTGCTCGGTGGAATATTAAATGAATACTTATTGAGTAATGATCATAAGTCCATCACAGCGGTAGCGCCAATACCGATTAATATTATAAAAATGACGTTATCCATGATGACTCTCTTACTGGTTTCAGTATCAATGTGATGATTACATACAATTTTAAGTCCAGAGGGCATTATGGATATTTCGCAGGGTGCTAAACAGTCTGGTGTTCCTGCTTCAACGTTACGATTTTATGAGAAAAAATGCTTAATTTGCTCTGTTGGTCGGCAAGGTATCCGCCGAGTTTTCAGCAAAGATATATTAGAGCGTCTGGCCTGAATTGCTTTAGGACGTGTTGCAGGGTTTTCATTGGATGAGATTGCTGGGATATTAGGGTCTGAAAAAACTCTAGATGTTGATCGAGATTTGTTGCTGAACAAAGCCTCTGAACTGGATGAAATGATTCAAAAATTAGTCGCTATCCGTGATGGGATGAAACATGCGGCAACTTACACAGCGCCTAGCCACTTGGATTGTCCGAGGTTTTGACGTCTAATGAATCTAGCAGCCACTGGCGCTATTAAAGGTAACACCTTGCATAAATAAGCAATAGAGCTGATTCTATTAGGTGATTAGGTCACTCAAATAATATTGAACTGCTTAACAAATACACTGCGATTATCCAAAAAATCTAGATTACTGATATTAATAGCCTACAGCCAGCTATTCAATTGTGCCAAACGTATAGAGTAGCATTCGTAAATAAAGACAAACCTACTCTAAAGCCTGTCCCCTCATATAACGTTTGCTCTTAGCAGCTGTCGTTAAAGCTAAACTAGCTATTTTTTATTCAAGTTATCACTCAAAGTTGGTTTTAAACTTCCAAAATATAACACTTTCAGCCATATGAAATCCTAAACTCTGGTGCTAAATTCCTGCAAACTGTCATTAGTCCAGACGATCTATTATTGATTTATTGCCTACCGTTTCCATTTCTTATTTCTTATTTCTTCAGAGACTGGCTTACAAAGTGCTCTATATTTCAGACGTATCAATTCATTGACCAGAGATCTATAAGGCTTTTTATGATTGATATTCTCCTGAACCATAGTTCTTAACACATTCATTTTTCTAACTTTCGACATACTCATTATTATCTCAGTACCAACACATTCATTGAATGACTGTGACATTTATCACTCACAAAGAGAGTCAAATATTGAAGTTACCTCGTGTAAGCGTAGCTAATATGCACACCTTACTGAAATATAAAGTTTGTATATCTTTATGTTATATTATAACATAACGAAAATATTTACTCTTATCGTTATTTATCCCTATATAACTTCTTATTTTGGTAATCTCATGTCTCCAATTTTTCATATCAACAGATTAAGAGAACCTGATTATACTTCTGTATCTTCAGTTAATTTTAGTATTCGCCGGGTAACGACTGTATTCTCAGTAACGACAGCTTTAGGTATGGCAAGTTTGTCAGTAAATGCGAAGGATACGATGGTAGATATCAAACCTATGACATCCTCATCTTTTCACCTAAACTCTCCTGATACGACCCACCCTTCGGTGACTCTAGACACCATAGTGGTGACGTCTAACCCTTTATTGCCACAAGCGAATGAAATGGCAACCGCAACCAGTATTGTTACTGGCGATGCGCTCACTACTCAGACAAGCAGTACGCTTGGTGATGCACTAGCAAATGAAGTTGGCGTGTCTACTGATAGTTTTGGGCAAGGCGCGAGCCGACCCATTATTCGAGGGCAAAGCGCCCCGCGTGTCCAAGTCATGCAAAATGGTTTGAGCGTACAAGATGCGTCACAAATCTCACCAGACCATCAAGTGGCGGTACCTGTACTAGATGCCAAACAAGTTGAAGTAATCAAAGGCACGTCAGCGTTGATGTATGGCGGCGGTGCTATCGGTGGTGTGGTCAATATTGTTAATGACACTATTCCTAAAGAAAAGCCTAAAAACAACATCAACGGAAAAGTGGCATTGGTTGGCCAACAGGCCACAGATGGTTACCTAGGATATGCAGAGCTCAATGGTAGTATCGGTGAAAATTGGCTATGGAGTGGGTATTACCAAAAGACGGATAAAGGCAATATCCAAGTACCACATTTGGATACCAATGAGATTGCAAACAGTTGGTACACGCAAGATAACGGTAGCGTTGGCTTGTCTTATGTGACTGATATGGGCTATATCGGTGCATCATATGAGCGCCTATCCTCAGAATATGGCTTGCCCTTTCATGTGCATAATGAATGCTCACCTGATAGCGTACTGACCAACCAACTGAGCTGTGAGGCGGATCACGAACATGACCACGATCATGGTGAAGCGCCCTATGTCGATATGACGTCAAACGTCTATCAGCTCCATGCAGAGCGAAAATTACCCATGATAGGCGTCGATAGCATCAATACGAAACTCAGCTATACCGATTATCGTCACGATGAAATAGATGAAGGTGCGGTGGGCACAACTTTTGAAAACAAAGCCATTAGTGCTCAAGCTCAAGCCACACATAGCACGTATAAAACAGGCAATCTAGGCTTTATGAAAGGTGTGGTCGGTCTAGATTACACAAACAGCCGGTTTTCTGCTGTTGGGCTAGAAGGTTATTTGCCGCAAACTGATCGTACACAGGTCGGTTTGTTCTTTATTGAACGACTCACGCCAGATTATTTTGGCGCAAAAATACAGAATTCTGATAAATTTGCAGGTCAATCATTATCTACAAGTGATGCCCATGCTGGTCATAATCATGGTGAGACGACGAAAGACGCTCCTCTCGATACGTCTAGTATTTTAAGAAAACAAGGCAAAAGTCCTTGGTATATTGAGTTTGGCGGTCGTCAAGATTTTCAAAATCTAATAGATAACGACAATAACATCGAAAAAACACATGCCGGAACGTCTGTCAGTTTAGAAGGTGGCAAATATCTTACGCCTAATACGCAGTTGTCAGCCAGAATCAGTCATTCTGAAAGATTGCCTTCTCCACAAGAGTTGTTTTCTAATGGCGCCCATCTTGCAACCAATACTTGGGAGCGTGGTAATGGGCAATTAGAAGAAGAATCTACTGATGGCATAGAGCTCACTCTGCGTTACGACAATGGCAATCGTTTTGATAGTAGTATTTCTGTCTTTTATAACGACAGTACAAATTATATTTATGCCAAAACTCAAGATATTGCTACTGAAGGAGAGTCTGCTGGTTTCCGTTTAGTGGATTATGTCCAAAGCGATGCCAAACATTATGGTGGTGAAATTCAATCACGCTATTATCTCAATAACAATATTAGTATTGGCAGCTTTGCCGACATTGCACTCATCACGCTAGATGATGCGAGCCTTACACGGAAGTACGCGCCAAGATTGGTAGCGCCCCGTATTGGTGGTGATATTACCTCTCAATTTGGTCAGTTTGACTTGGTGCTGTCTGGATATCATCGTTTTGAGCAAGATCACATTGCTGATTTTGAAACCAATACACCGAGCTACAACATGGTTGATGCCAAGCTTGTCTACCACAGTTCGAGCACTCATGATTACACCGCTTTTTTTCAAGTCGAAAACATTTTAAACGAGCTTGCCTATAATCATGCCTCTTATTTGGCTGAACAAGTGCCAATGCCAGAACGCTCGTTAAACGCAGGTATCACCTATAACTTCTAACAGCTTACTCTCTTTTCATTAGTCACCAGTAACTAGCAATCCTTAATCAATTGTCATAAGCCTCATAACTTATGACTGGAGTCCTTTATGAATCAAATAAATCCTTTGAGCCGTGCCATCGCGCTCGCCTTCTCTTCTTTAATCGCCGTTTCAGCACTTAGCGGCTGCGGATCATCAGATGATAGGAAAACACCAATCATAGATTCAGAACACGACCACGACCATGGAGACGATCATGACCATGATGATGAATCTGCTGTCAGCACTGAAATGGAACAAGGTCGTTTATTCATCACTGCAAAAGATGGCAGTCAAGCTTACATTTATAGCCTTGCTCAAGATAAAGTGATACAAACCCTACCTTTGACAGGTCAAGCCGATGCCGTACAAAGTAGTCCAGATGGTCATTACGCCGTCATCATGGATCGTACTAACAACGCGGTCAATTTTTATCATAGTGGGCTTGATATTGAAAACCATGGCGATCATGATCACCCATATGCTCGTGATGCGGCAAAAATGCCATTACAGCTCAACTATACCCGCCCAGTACATTTTCAAACTTTTGGAGAGCAAGCAGGGCTGTTTTTTGACGGCTTAGGTGCGACAGGCAATCCCATAGAAAACCCTGTACAAGAAGCTGGATTTGTACTTGTAACAGATACCGGTATAGCTGACGGTACACTGCCTTATCAAAAGCTTAATACCAGCATGCACGGTACAGCGGAACCTAGAGGCAATTATGTGATTGCCTCACAGCGTTATCAGACAACCGGTAGCTCACTGGCTGATACGCTCTCTGTATTTGAACAGCATGATGATCACTATCATATAAGCCAAACCTTTGAGACAAAATGCATGGGGTTACATGGCAGTGGCAGCGTCACAGATTACAGTGTCTTTGCTTGTAGCGATGGCGTTTTAAGCGTCAAACAGACCGGAGACATTTTCAGCGCCGAAAAAATTGCCTATCCCAGCAGCCTAACCAATATTCAATGTGATGGTACAAGTAGTAGTCCTGCTCGGATTGGCTCATTCATCACTAACCACCATCATAATTATGCCATTGGCAGCGCTTGCGGTCAGCCTTACCGTGTTGATCCTATCAGTAAAAACATGACACCGATTGTCTGGACTACAGACAGCAGTCGCCGTGTTGTCAGCTATGATTTTGATGCCCATGGAGAGCATTTAATGCTACTCGATGATACCGGCAAACTATATATACTCGATGTTGCACAAAATTATAAGCAAACCGCCGTATTAAATGTTTTCCCTAATGGCATCGAAGGCAAAGCGGTTCCCTCATTTATTGTTAACCCAAACACGCAAATGGTTTATATGATGGATGACTCAAACCAGCAAATTATCGAGATTGATCCTCATGATGGTAAAATCGAGTCAAAAATAACACTAAATTTCACACCTTCTCATGTGACTTGGTTTGGTGTGAAAGCTGGACATGATGATGAACATAGCCATTAGCGCTTAGCACCTCATCTAATAAAGATAGTTTAATGACTGCTGACAGTAATTGGCTATTAAATATATTTATAAACGCTAGTATTCAAGATAACCCTTAATCCGACGCTTCTTAAATTCCGAAGCATCCGATTAAAGCGCTCGATGATCTTGAATTCTTCTATAGGCATATCTTAAACAACTGGGCTAGTAGGATTTACTACATTAGTTATAGTCTGCTATAAAATCATATTACCCCAGTTTATAATTATAAAAAAACCAATGAAACCGCTATGATATTTTCATAGCAGTTTCATTGGTTATACGGTCTTTAACGCTAAAAATTATTAGCCGAATACTTTCATACGTTCATCAATTGGCTGAAACGCTTTGTCACCTGCTGGCTGCTCAATAGCGCCGAACACCATTTGCGCATTCAATTCCCAATCTTCAGCTATGTCCCAAGCATCAGCAACTCTCTGATCGATGACAGGGTTATAATGCTGCAAGTTAGCACCGACATCAATGCTTGCCAATGCAGTCCAAATTACATATTGATGCATCGCGCTGGTTTGATGTGCCCAGATTGGGAATTTATCCGCATATAAAGGGGCGGCTTCTTGCATGTTTCTCACGACGCCTTTGTCCTCGAAGAACAATACTGTACCCGCACCCGCTCTAAAGCCTGCGATTTTATCTTTAGTACCTTGGAACTTCTCGTCATCGCCAACAATCACCTTGAGTGTCTCTTCAGTGATGTCCCATAATTTTTTATGATCTTCACCAAATAACACCACAGTACGTGCTGATTGTGAGTTGAAAGCGGATGGCGTATGCAAAATAGCATGTTCCACCAAATCGACAATCTCATCATTCGTTACGGGTAGATTGTCGCTAAGCGCATAAATAGAACGGCGCTTTTCTGCCAATTGTTGTAAATCTTTTAGATTTGACATGATGTTCTCCGTTAGGTTTATATTAAAAATATAGTAAATGATAAAAGGCTTTTAATCTTTAGCCTTCTTTTAGCCTTTAAAACCTTGAGGTAATTCAGGTGCTGGCAAACGTTGCATATCTGAGTCAACATTACCAAAACGCTCATGACCATTATTCCAGTCGATGATGGATTGCTCGATCTCTGCTTTATTGTCCGCAACAAAGTTCCACCACAGTAGCACTTGGTTGTTTAATGGCTCACCGCCGATAAACATCACACGGGTGCCTTTTTTGGCGACCAGCTTGATGCTTTCGTTATTAGCAACATCGCTATCGTGGAAACGAAAGAGTTGATCCTGCTTACATACCTTTCCTTCAGATTCTATCTCACCCTCTGAGACTAAGATGCCGTATTCAAAGCCTGGTTCTAAAGTCAGTGTAGCCTCGCCATCTTGGGTAAAGTACACGTCGATACCGACTAGCTTGGAGTATTGGATAGTAGGCGCTTCAAAGTGCTGACCTGAGGCATTGGTATAGCTACCGGTGGTCAGAATCATCTCAACACTATCTTCCGTCCACGTTGGTAGCTCAGGATAATGGTGAAAACCGCGCTCAATCTCTTGATCCGTCGGTAGTGCAATCCAGAGCTGTACCATACTGATAGCACGCGCCGCCTCTGACGAACCACCAGTGTCTGGAAAGACGCTTTGTTCTGTATGACTGATACCTTGATTCAAACCTGTACCAGCTGTCATGACGTTGACTTGGTTCTTAGTAATGACTTTCTCGTTACCTAAGCTATCTTTATGCAGTACTTCGCCATTTAACATCCAGCTAAAAGTTTGCAGATTGGTGTGCGGATGACGACCGACTTGCATACCGGTTTCATCTTCACCAAAGTCAGCAGGACCAGCGTGATCTAAAAAGCACCACGCACCGATAGGCTGTTTTCCTTTATTGGGTAATAACCGGGCAATCGGAATACCACCGACATCAGCCAACCTTGGCTCTAGGGTTTGAATACTCATAAGATAACTCCTTTCCTAATTAATTATTATTCATAATGATAATCATAAAGACGAGTTTAGATTATCATAGGTACTTCCATTAACAATACTCTAGCGTCCTCATCAGCATCCATCGTGAAGCTTTTGGTGTCTGAGATACCAAGACCATCTCGAGTATCAAGTACGTTACCGTTGATAGTAACTTTACCCTCTAGTACCAAGACATAAACACCGTTGTTGACATCTTTTAAATCATAAGTCTGAGTCACGCCTTTATTGAAATTACCCATATGGAACCAAGCGTCTTGATGAATCCAAACGCCCGCGTCGTCCGCGTTTGGAGATAGCACTTGGTTGAACTCATTAGCTTTCATGTGCTCATCCATACGCACTTGCTGATAACGCGGCGTCACGCCCATTTTGTTGGGAATCACCCAAATTTGTAAAAACTTGACAGGTTCATTGGCATCGCCATTCATCTCGCTATGAGTAATACCTGTGCCCGCTGACATGACCTGAATCTCACCCGTTTCGATGATGCCTTCGTTACCGATATTATCGCCATGACCAAGCTTGCCAGATAGGGGAATACTGATAATTTCCATGTCGCGGTGTGAGTGCTTGCCGAAACCTTGACCACCAATAACAAAGTCATCATTGATGACTCGTAGTGCGCCAAAACCCATACGCTCTGGATTATGATAATTGGCAAAGCTAAAAGTATGCTTGCTTTTGAGCCAGCCATGGTTAGCATCGCCACGAGAATCTGCTGTATGATAAATCGTTTTCATAAGTTATCCTTTATTTTTAATTGGCTTGTTTAAGCTATGGTCCTATTATAATTGTTGAGCAGATATAGATAAACAGTGCTTATTGCAAATAACTATTCTTATTTATAGAACAATAGGTGCTTAGAATTAACGTAATATAGTAGTCACGCCATCATTCGCGTCACCCGTTAGTACCAATAAGTAGGTGTAAAAAATATTAATGATAAAGAGAGGGAAACCATGTCAAATCTACATACATTGAATAATGAAGTTATCGATAACAAGGCTCAAAAACGTTTTGAGATTCATATCGACGATCAGGTTTCTTTTGAAGAGTATGAGTTTTTTACCACATCCACAGGTGAAGAAGGTATTGAGTATAAGCACACATTCGTGCCTGAGTCGCTTAGTGGTCGTGGTATTGCTGGTTATTTAGTCAAAATCATCTTAGATAATGCCGCTTCTAGAAATTTACGCGTTAAACCAACCTGTCCTTATGTGAAATCCTATATTGATAAGCACCCAGAATACCAAGCCAATTCGGTGTTTCATGGTGCGAAAGCCTAAGACAATATGCATAAAAAAAGCCACGATAAACCATCATGGCTTTTTACGATTAATGACATTACTTAATAACGGTAGGACCTTTATTAACTAATATGCTGTAAGAACTCTGAATTACGCGCTAGTAGTGATAAGTACAACACAGGAATGACAAACAAACCGACTGCCCAATAACTAAGATTCACATACAGTACCGCGCCGAGTAGCGCGCCAATCACAAAACTGATAACCAATGCCGCGCTATGCCCCAATTTTTTGGCATTATCAGCGCTACGGTTGGCAATATAATCTGACAGACCAATACCCAGTTGGGTGGTATTGCCTGTCATTAATACCGTTGGACTCATATGTTTGATGACTGTTTTACTAGCCGTATTACGAATGGCAAGTGCCGTTAAGCCCAAACCACCAGTGATGGCGACGGTTATATCGCCTGCTTCAGTGAAAGGTTGAAAGGACAATCCTGCTATCATAAATGCGCTTAAAAATAGCGCTTCTGCCAAAAATAAATGACTGAGTACTAACGTTTGCTTCCGACTTTTATCAATGTATATTTTGGTAATAACCACCGTTATTATAAAAAGTGGCACCGATGCCAGCTTGATCCATAAGCCATCTTCACCTTTAACCAAACCGCTACCAGCCAGTACTAAGTTACCCGTGACATGAGCGGTAAAAAAGCCAAATAAAGTAATAAAGCCAATGGTATCAATCGCTCCACCAACTATCGTTAATAGTATAGGCGCTTGATAGCGTTGCCAAAAGCTTGGTGTCTTACGATCTAGAGTATTGTTATCAGCGACAGCTTTAGGCACTGGTATTCCTTGCAAAATCCACAAAATCAGTCACAAAGCGCTGTAAGAATTTCTGTGTGCGCCGGCTAACACTGCCATCATCATTTAAGCTGTCAGTTGCACGACTTAAATGAATTTCAGGATCAATCATCATTTGTGCCGAAAGCATTTGCATGCTTTTTCTGACATCAAGGCCACTATTGATACCGCCAAAACTGCCTGGCGAGGCCGTCACTACCGCAACTTTTTTATGGGTCCACACGCTTTCTTTATAAGGACGTGAGGCGATATCTACGACATTTTTCAAGGCGGCAGGCATAGTGCGGTTATGCTCTGGTGTGACAATTAATACGGCATCAGCGCCTTTCAGCTGCTGACGCACACGCTCATAGCTATCGATAGTCGTATCATCATAATCCTGATTATAAAGCGGTAAGTCTGCGATATAGACTTCTTTTATAGACACGCTTTCAGGCATCTGCGACACCATATATTCTGCAAATTTACGATTGATAGATTCTTTTCGCAAGCTGCCAATAATTAAGGCGATGTTTATGGATGCGCTCATAGCGGCTCCTTGATTATGATGATAAGACAATATTTTCTCAGCCATTTACTCTACTATATTCTGCGATGATTACTGTTATCAATTGAATAAGCACCTGCTCCATGAGCAAATATCATCAAGAAACCACCCGCCATCGCAATGTTT
Source organism: Psychrobacter sp. AOP30-A2-5 (assembly GCF_052378115.1). Classification (NCBI taxonomy): domain Bacteria; kingdom Pseudomonadati; phylum Pseudomonadota; class Gammaproteobacteria; order Moraxellales; family Moraxellaceae; genus Psychrobacter; species Psychrobacter sp. AOP30-A2-5. Next base: position 389,729 of record NZ_JBQSXK010000001.1, read on the forward strand.
TTCATGAAAGGGTTCATCTGTGATTCATCTATCCAGAATTGATGAAAAAGCAGCGCTGAGACAACGCTAAAACCAGCCATTAAAATCGCTACTAAGCGCGCTTTAAAACCAAAGAGAATAGCAAGGCCGCCGAAAAGTTCAACAGCAATAACCAAAGGCAATAGCATCCCAGGTACACCCATTGCTTCCATATAACCTTGAGTAGCGGCATAACCGGTAATTTTGGTAAAGCCTGAAAAGATAAAAATCATTGATAAAAAAAGGCGTCCAATTGGCGCGCTTAACGCTTGCAGGTTGTCCATGGGTTTTCTCCAGTAATAGAATGTTTTTTTAAGCTTTTATTTGATTATGCGACGGTAGTATTGTATTCGTTGCTTATAATTAGATAAACCGTGATAATTACAAATGTAAGTTCTTATTTGTAGAACAATTAAGAGGTGGTTTACATGGGACAATTAGAAGATATGGCAATGTTTGTGCGTGTTGTCGAAGCAGGCAGTATTACCAAAGCCGCAGAACAACTGAACATCGCAAAATCTGCGGTAAGCCGGCGTTTAAAAGAGTTAGAAACGCGCTTGGGCAGTCAACTGATTAGCCGAACCACGCGTCAATCAAACTTAACCCAAGCTGGTGAGCAGTATTATCAAAAGGTGCACCATATACTCAGTGAAGTGGATGCGCTGAATGAAGAAACGAGTGGTACTCCGACGCGTATCGAAGGGACATTAAAGATGACTGCGCCACTGTCCTTTGGTTTAATGCATTTAAACGATGTCATCGATGAATACGCCAATCAGCATCCTGAGTTAAAGTTTGAGCTAGATTTTTCTGATCGGCATACTGATTTGATTGAGGAAGGGTTCGAGTTAGCGATTCGTATTAGAGAGTTGCAAGATTCCAGTTATCAAGCCAAACGTCTAGCACTGATTCGTTATGCGTTATGCGCCAGTCCCGAATATTTAGAGAGAATGGGTACGCCAAAGACTTTTGACGATCTGTCAGAACATGAGTTTTTACAATATGGTATGAGTAAATCTAGCGCGATAGAACTGATAGATAAGCAAGGTAAGAAACATCAAGTCGCCGTAAACGGTAAAATCAAAGCCAATAATGGGGACTTTTTGCGGGAGATGGCAGTCAAAGGTCATGGTATTGCTTTTCTGCCAACTTTTATTACGTATCAAGCCTTAATCAGCGGTGAGCTTGTGCCTATCCTCCAGCAGTATCAATTACCTACTTTAAACGCTTATGCGGTCTATCCTAAAAATCGATTTTTATCGCAACGTTGTCGTTATCTCATTGATTTCATTGCCGAGCGTTTTGGTGATAATCCGTACTGGGATAAGTTTTGATAAGCATTTACGGCTCAACACTTAACGGACAAGCTTAAATGAACACTATACCTGCTCTCAATAACATAAGTGCCCGCGATCCCAATGAGCCATATCGGGCATCAACAACGCTTGAGTTATTATTTGATTTAGTCTACGTCATTGCCGTTTCAGCAGCAGCAAGCGGTCTTCACCAGCGCTTGCTTGAGCATGACTTTTTAGGGTTTTTGACCTTTATTATAGCCTTCTTTATTTTATGGAATGCTTGGACGAGCTTCACATGGTTTGCTTCCGGCTACGATCCTGATGATTGGTACTATCGTCTCTCAGTATTGCTACAAATGTTTGGCTCATTAATGATTGCCGCCAACATCAATCAGTTTTTCGAGCAAGGATTAACATGGATAGGAGTCACTGGTTATGCGATCATGCGATTGGCCAGCTGTAGCCAGTGGTGGCGTGTCTATCGCCAAGTAGAAGGTCACAAACGGGTGGCTGGTCGCAGTATTATTGGCTTACTAACGCTACAAAGTGTTTGGATACTTTGGTTGTTTCTACCTGCTTCGATACAAACGCCTGCGTTATTTTTATTTATAGCGGCTGAATTACTGATGCCAATATGGGCGCGTGCCGCACAGAACATCAATTGGCATCCTCATCACATGGCTGAACGTTATGGTCTCTTGACCATTATCGTTTTAGGCGAAGGCGTGCTAGGAGTTAGTAATAGTATTCGCACCTTTTTAGTCAACTCCGAGTCTGCTGCTAGCGCTATTATATTATTAGGTTCAAGCCTTGTAGCATTGGTTTTTGCCTTATGGTGGCTCTATTTTACGATCCCGTTTGGTACTATTTTGAACAATGAGCGTCGCCGTTATGATTTATTCTTATTTGGCTATGGGCACTTTTTTGTTTTCGCTACACTTGCTGCGTTAGGCAGCGCGCTTAATTTAGTGACCGATGCTTGGGCAGATACTCTAAATCGTACGGTCACCCAGCCTTATGCTATGGGATTATTGATGATAATGCTATTTGGCTTTTTAGTGACCCTAACCTTACTTCGAGCCTTGATGTGCCGCAAATCAAGTCACAATATGACCGCTCTTATTCTTGCCACCTTTATTGTTTTGCTGAGCTATACCGTAGTAGCGCAAGGGCTATCGATTACTTATGGTATTTGGTTAAGCCTGCTCGCGCCTATAATAATGACGTGGTACTTTCATCAAGACAATAAGCAGTGGCAAGCCTAAGCTCTACCGTCAAATCCGTAGAAACAAAATTGGGATAATATTGATTTTAATAGGTACAAATACGATACTGGATATATTTCTAAGGTTTTGCCCTTCTCTCCCGAAATGGATATTGAATTTCCTATATAATGTGAGCCATCTCTTTGTTGATAACCCCTTTAATTTAGGCTTTTTTCTTAGTAAAAAAATGCTGCTTATCAGGTAAAACGGTGCTTTATGTTTAACGCTTCCTCAACTCGTTTAAATAAATACATCAGCGAAAGCGGTATTTGCTCCAGGCGAGACGCTGACCGCTTTGTTGAACAAGGTAATGTATACATCAATGGTAAGCGTGCTCAAGTAGGCGATCAAGTGGTTGCTGGAGATACGGTAAAAGTCAACGGGCAACTCATTGAGCCGCGAGAGGCGGATGATTTTGTGTTTATTGTCTTGAATAAACCCGTGGGTATTGTGAGCACTACAGAAGCTTCAGAAAAAGATAATATCGTTGATTTCGTTCGACATAGTACACGTATTTTTCCAATTGGACGTTTGGATAAAGACTCTCAGGGTTTAATCTTTTTGACCAGTAATGGTGATCTGGTTAATAAAGTACTTCGTGCTGGTAATAACCACGAGAAGGAATATTTGGTGACGGTGAACAAGCCGATAACAGATAGTTTTATTGAGGGTTTAGCTGGTGGCGTGCCAATGCTTGGGAAGATGACCAAGAAATGCCCGGTTACTAAGGTGGCACCCACCGTGTTTAACATCACGCTAGTGCAGGGTTTAAACCGTCAAATTCGTCGTATGTGTGAGCATTTTGGCTATGAAGTGGTGAAGCTTGAGCGTACGCGGATTATGAATGTCAGTCTTAAAGGTACTCCCGTTGGAGATTGGCGAGATTTAACCGAAAAAGAGTTGTCTGTTTTACTTAAGTCCATAGAAGGTTCTTCTTCAGATGCCAGTAATCCGGGCAAGAAACCTCGTAATGCGCCACGAAAAAATGCTCGTACTGATGATTCATCAAAGACAAAAACGTCTTCAAAATCAGCGGGGGCAGCAAAGGGCAATAAAAAACACGCCAAGGATGATGCTAGAAAACCAGCGGGTTCTAAAGGTAAAGATAGACGTCCTTTTGGTAATGGCAAGAAGGCTGTGGGCAATGGCAAACCTGCTGCAAATGGTAAGCGCCCTGCAAAAGGTCGAAGTTCTAAGCGGTAGCGCAACCATAGATCGATGGGTAATGGTTAAGACAGCTGATAAGAAATACTGCACAAAAAGCCAGACAACTTAAATTGTCTGGCTTTTTGTGCAGTATTTCTCAACCAAATAATTTTTATTATAAAGCCAACTCATAACTCGTACGACACCCCGAAGCTTGAAATTTTTGCGGCATCCCCTGCTCTACTAAGTCATTAAACTCTCTTAATGCGGTATCGATAGAACATTTGGTCATAATTGCTGCGGCGCTGGCATACTATAAAATCGTTGGCGACTGTCATCGCTTTGCACCAGTAATCTCTCAGTAATCTATCGTTAATTTCACAAAGTACCGTTGGTATAGGTCGACTAAAAATAGCAGAGTCTAAGACAGTTAGCAGATGTCATTATTTAAAAATTCGATTATAGTAGATATCGAATCATACATTTAAAAGTTGAGGACAAAATAATGAAGACACTAAGTTTATGTATTGCAGCAGGACTAGGTTTAAGCGCTTGTGCTGGTGGAATGACAGGGAACACGGGTCAAAACAATAATGTCAATGGTATCGTCACTCAATACCCTGTTGAGACTGCCATGCTCAACATCTATACCAAACAACGCAGTGATAAATTAGTTGCGGTTGTCGGCAGTCAAAGCGTGTCAGCAGAGATTCAAGTGACGCCTAAAGGCAGTATGGTATTTAATAATAAGTCTGTACAAGGTACCGAAATAAACACCATTAATAAGATGAATAATCAAATCACCAATCAATCAGTCGCTATCAATTACTTCACCCTGAATCCACTGATATTCCATGGTTTTACAGACGGTACAGGTAAATACTCACTATCTAACCAGACGACCACCATTCCTAAAATGGCGACGGTGGGCGCTTCTAGTAAGCTACTGACGGAAAATGTCTATGCCGATAGCAGTATGCGTAATAAGATAGGGACTTATAACCAAGACTGGTCTTTGTCGCGTGATACGAATAATACCGCATGGTTCTGTATAGAAACCTCAGGCAATCTATTACTCAGCTTTGACCCTGCAGGTACTTCATCAGAATGCTACAAGATCAATGCCAAAGGCGATATCTTAGCAAGCAAAGTGACACTGAGTCAGCCTAGTAGTAATGGTACTACTAAGACGATTACTTTAAACAGTCAGTAGTGATTATCTTTGTGACATAGCACTTATTACATAACAACGAAACAAAAAAATAGCGCCTAGTATGGGCGCTATTTTTATATCAGTAAGCTGAACGATTAAGAACGATGTCCATGAGTATGCTTAGCTTGATATTTGCTTTTTGCTTTGAGATGAGCCGCTGGTTTTTTTGATTGATGCTTTGACATTACTGCCTTTTTTTTAACATGCTGATGTTTATTACCAAACTTTGCATTGACCTTTTGATGCTTCACTTGAGCAACATGATGTTTAGCAATTTGCGGCGCAGCACTTGCTTGGCTAACCATTGTGAAGCAAGCAGTAATGGCTAGAATTGAACTTATCATTATTTTTTTCATTATTTTTTCTCGTATAAAGTCATATTGGTTATGAGTTGTGGTTGAAACTGCCTTACTCAATATCGAGTAAAGCATTCACGTGATAAAAAGCATCATGATAAAAATCTGCTCTATCGACAACGAGAATGATAAATGATGCAAACGTTAAGTAGATTTATGAAGATTAAAGAAAGGTAACCTTAATGAGGGAAGGTTTCTTAAGTGGTACGCTATAAGCGTCATATTGGCGCTTTTCTAGACAGGCAAGTAATAGCGAATGAAAAGATATCTTATATATAGCTTAGGGTGACTGGCTTTGGCATATTTTTTATAAAGCGTAGACGTTGTCACGATACTTTCATTTTCACCCTATAAAATGCGTTGATTATTCAAAGCCATTGACGATATGCCGCATCACAATAAAGACTTTTAAAGAGTAAATACCAAACCAAGTAGGCTAGATAAGTATTCTGCAAGGGTCTTTGGCATGTGGATTTTTTTAAAGTAGCCAACTGATGGCCTTCTGAATAGCAATTTTGAAATAACTGAGAATCAATGTAATGAACCATTACTTATGTTTGACAGATTATGAAAAAAACTTGATTGATAGTGCTTTGCTCATTCTGATGAAAAAAAACATCCAATATAGCGATCAATCAACAGAAAACTCAGTGCAGCAATACTATCAAGATTTTAATCTCACACTTTTTGAGCTATGTGCAAAAATAAAAGCACCTGATTTTGATAAACAAATGGATTTATCTTCAAAAGAAATCAAAGCAATTAAAAAAGCCCTAACCTCACTGTACAACCGTATCTATCAAAGAACCCTTAAGGACATAGAGGGCAACCAAGAAGATCACTATAAGAGCTGTAAGTTACAGATTATAGAATTAGAGAGAAAAATCGATATTATCGAGAAAAACAATATAGAGAGCAATAGTTGTTAATTTGTTCTTTTTTACCGAAAAATCTCACTATTTTTAAGTCTTTACCACCATCAATATTGGTCGCGTAAAACAAAAAATCGCACTCCGCATTACATTAGCCTATCTTTTCCGCTGGGTTTTATTAGCTCTTTCCCATTTGCTTGGTTATCGTCTAGCTACTTCAGTCATATAGTCTTCTCAGTACAAGATGAATAGGTACAGCAAAGGATAATACGGAAAATTAAAGTACGGAAAATAGAAGGCTGAGCAAACATGACGACGCTGTGACCGATTTCTCTAGAATGCCCGATTTCTCTAGAATGCCCGATATATCTCTATACAAGACTTGTAAAGAGCATACCCCTTGTCTTAGAATGGCATTGTTAATGATAATGTCTATTTTGTTAAGTATTCTTTCTAAAATGCTTTAAACTGACGTTTCAAGTTAGCACACCTCCTTACTTATAAATGTTACCTATGCATCATCAGCATGCTGGTAATACGATGACCCTATCATGTCTACTAAGCGCCGCAAGCTTGTTTTACGATATTCATCACCGGTAACGATGTGGTTCGGCATGTTGGTCGCATGTTTTGCTTGGATCATGCACATCACGCTGTTGCTCACACCTCTATGGGATGATAATGCCCACTTAGGTCATAGTATCTGTGCAGAGCTTGCACCGATTGTATCGGCAGCTAAGCAGTATGAGCAAATACAGACTGATATTGCGCAAACGAATCACAACATACCCATTGATAGTGCCGCTCGTCATCTCCTTCATCATAATGCATCCTTATCTTTAACATCGCCTGCGACCGTTGAGCCAGTCATAACGGTTGACGTCGCACCTTCGCAGGAAGCCTCATATAGCAAAGATAAGGTTGCAAGCTCTGAATCTAACCCTGATGCCGTAAAATACACTGGCTGTGACCTTTGCACTGCCATGTCTGCGGCACTATTGCCAGTCGCTTTTACACATACTGACTCGGCTTTGATTGAGCTGTCTATTGTCTCAGTCACGTTTTTGTATCGCTCACATACTTACTATCCTAGTAATTTTTTACGCCCCCTCGCACGCGCTCCACCAGTCACACTCACATAACTATCTACATAATTATCCACATTTATAGTCCAATATTTTTAGGGCGTGTCCTCATTTTAAAAATGGTGATAAACATGAGATAAATTGCTGTCAAACAAGGAAAGTAGCGCAAATAATATCGAGATATTAATAAGCTATTTGATGATGTTTGGCAAAATTTAGCCATTTTTAGCCCATTTCGAAAGTAATCAATTGAATTGAGGACACGCCCTAGAGCATTAGTGACAATGCTCTCAATCAACGCGCTCATTTGACGCTCTGATTGAGGCACTTGTATGCGTTTACCTAAAACATTGCGCTCAAAACTGTGCTCATAATATTGTGCTCAAAATGCTATCTATTTATATCGGAAAATATTCGGTAAATGCTTAGTCTAAGTCCATAAATGGCTTGGCTTACCTTGCCTCTTGGTAAAAACTGAATAACCGATGTCATAAAATATTTTTGCGAATTTCTAGGAAAGTAAGATGTTATCTTCGTCAATGAACGCTGTACCTATTTTAAAACTAAGTGTTTTAGCCTTGTCTTTATTGCATATCAGTAGCGCTTATGCGGATTCCACAACCGTAAAGGCGCACATGCCTACTACTAATGATGAGCCACATATTCAATTGCCAGAAATCGTCGTTTATGCGACAGCAGCAGATAAGCGCTCTAGTACCAATGCACTTGGGACAGCAGCCACCCTTGATCAAAAATTTATTAACAGTAAACAAGTGGCAAGCAGTGATACGGCCACCATACTGACAAAAATACCTGGTCTAAATGTCCAAAGTGCCGGTGGTATCTCAAACTTGCCCGTGATGAGAGGCTTGGCGGACAACCGTCTGCGTATCTTAGTGGATGGCGTTGACTCAATCGCCTCCTGTCCAAACAGTATGAACTCACCCTTGTCTTATATTGCGCCCAGCGCTATAGAGAAGACCACCGTCTATGCAGGTGTGACGCCTGTGAGTGTCGGTGGTAATAGTATTGGCGGTACCATCGTCGTCGAAACAGCAGAGCCTATGTTTTCAACGGATAGCGACATATTAACTTCAGGTGAAATCGGCACATTTTATCGTAGTAATGGTGACGCCTATGGTGCTAACTTATCTACCACAGCGGCAAACGAGCAGCTTAGCCTCACCTATAAAGGCAGCTTTGCGCAGGCGGATAATTATAAAGCTGGTGGTGATTTTAAATCTTATACAGAGACAGGGAGCGCTGGTAAAACCTTAGCGAAAGACGAAGTTGGTTCAACCGCCTATGAAAGCAAAAACCAGTCAGTAGATGTGGCTTATAAGAACGGCAATCATCTGCTACAAGGCACTTATCTGTGGCAAAACATCCCAAAAGAGCTATATCCAAATCAGCGGATGGACATGCTCGACAATCAGCTTGACCGCATTAATTTGCGCTACAAAAGCGAGTTAAATTGGGGGCAGTTAGAAGCACAGGCCTATCATGAAGATGTCGATCACTATATGAATTTTGGGGAAGACAAACAGTTCGTGTACGGTAATGCCAAAGGTATGCCGATGTACACCAGTAGCGAGACCATCGGTGCCAATCTTAAAGGTATTATTGATTTAACCAACCAAGGCACGCTCAATATAGGTGCTGAATATCAAGACTATACCCTTGATGACACATGGGCGGCATCTGGCGACGGTATGATGTCGCCAAATGACTTTCAAAATATCAACAATGGTCAGCGTCAGCGTATCGGTATCTATGGCGAATGGGAAAAAGACATCTCGCCTGACTGGAGCACCCAGCTTGGCGCTCGCTATGAAAACGTACGTACCAGTGCTGATGAAGTACATGGCTATCAAATCGATGGTCAAAACAATATGACCAATCAGCTGCGAGATAGCGCTAACTTTAATGCCAGTGACCGCCGAACCACCGATAACAACTTTGATATTACTGCACTCGCACGCTACGACATTGATTCACAAAAAAATCTAGCCTTAGGTCTATCGCACAAAGAGCGCACGCCAAGCTTATATGAACGCTATACCTGGTCCACTTGGAAAATGGCGGCCATCATGAATAATACCGTTGGTGACGGTAATGGCTATTTTGGTGATCCTAATCTACGCCCAGAAAAATCCAACACTCTATCTGCCACCTTAGACTGGCGCGGTGCTGATGATAGCTGGGGCATCAAAGCCACTCCTTACTATTCAAAAATTGATGACTATGTCGATGCCATACAGTGGAACCCCATGGCAAACACAGCAGCTAGCACTCAAACAGCGAATCAATATAATGTGCTGCGCTATACCAACCAAGATGCTGAGATATATGGCATAGATATCTCAGCCAATCGGCAGCTGGCAGCAAATGCTTGGGGGCACTGGGATATAGTAGGCTCCTTAAGCTATACCAAAGGGGAAAATAAAGACAGCGGCTCAGACTTATATAACATCATGCCATTCAATGGCAGTGTTGCCCTGAATCGGGAAAATAACGGTTGGACAAACCAAATCGAAGTGGTGGGCGTCGCGGCTAAAAATGATATCTCAACCCCTCGTAACGAAATTAAAACGGCGGGTTATGGTCTCTTAAATCTCAGTACAGGCTATCAGTTTAAAGAGGTATCGATTGAGGCTGGTATCGATAACGTATTTGATAAAAACCATGACCTACCTCTAGGGGGCGCATACATGGGTCAAGGCAAAACCATGTCGATGAATGGCGAAATAGGCAACAGTTCTAACTGGGGTACTGCCGTTCCTGGCGCGGGACGATCATTATATGTGGGTGTCAACTATAAGTTCTAGGTGTCATTAAGATAGGTCATTAACTGACTAACATAACGATTAAACCTTCAACAGATTTTATTTATCTTATATCTTAGGAAGCACCTTCATGACTATGGCACTATTAATTGCAGCATTTTTAATGGGATTTTTTGGTTCGCCGCATTGCTTAGGTATGTGTGGCGGTATCGTCACCGCATTCGGACTATCGATGAAAGAAACCAGTCCAGCAAAAAAACGCGGCCTCATTGCGACTTATCATTTGGGGCGCTTACTCAGTTATGCCCTATTGGGCTTAATTGCTGGAGTGATTGGCACCACGGTATTAACCCCTCTGATGGTTGGCAATAGCACACCTCGCATTCTACTAGGGTTGGTCTTGGTATTTGTCGGATTAACCATGCTAGGGTTGCCTTTTTTAAACAAGCTTGAACGTCTTGGTATGCATTTTTGGCAAGCTCTATCACCTCTGCGGCAAAAAGTATTCCCCTTAAACACCTTTCCTCGAGCATTAACAGCAGGTTTATTATGGGGATTTTTACCCTGTGGTCTCGTTTATGGCGCATTACTTATTGCGGTCGTCGGTCATGACCCGCTCACAGGTGCCGTGTTAATGTTTGTCTTTGGTCTAGGAACCGTACCCATGCTCGTCGCCACGCACGAAACAGTCAACTGGATGCGCAATCAAATCGGGCGTTTGCGCCTAAGGCAAGTGAATGGCGCAATCATGATGCTATCTGGCTTAGCCGTCATAGCGGTGCCGATGGTCATGGCCAATATGCATGGTGGACACGGGCAAATGAACCATGAGCAAATGAACCATGAGCAAATGAACCATGAGCAAATGAACCATGAGCAAATGAACCATGAGCAAATGAATCACGAGCAAATGAATCACGAGCAAATGAATCACGAGCAAATGAATCACGAGCAAATGAATCACGAGCAAATGAATCACGAGCAAATGAATCACGAGCAAATGAATCACGAGCAAATGAATCACGAGCAATAAAAACGTCTCTCATGTACATAGGAGGCAATGATATTTTAAACTATGGATAGGGCATTTTTAGCGTGCCCTATTTTTTTATCTACTAATGCGCCAACCTCTGAATTTAGCAAAGAAACCTTTTAGCCTTTCAGAAAAGTTAAAAGCCTCTGACTCCGGCACTTCTTCAACATGATGACGAGCTGCCAGTATCGGCTGCTGCACCAATCTTTCGTGATGATCAAAAGCCCGATCAAGACTGATACTCATGATAGAGAAGTTAGTCGGACGTGGTAGACAGCGATATACCTGACCCTTATTAATTAAATCAATGACCATATGGGCATCTTTGAACTCAGTCAACATCAGAACCATCAGATCTGGCTGGATATTTTTTAAGGCATAAACGATGGGCGTAATATTTTCTTTATTGAGCGTCGAATCTGTAATCGTGACACCAAAGCATTTTTTTTGTAATAACTTTGCGGCCTGTTCAAGGTTACTCGCCCAGCTCACGGTATAAGCGCTCTTAAAATGACTTTTTATTTGTTGATAGACACTCTCATCATCGTCTAGTACCAATATATGGCGATTGCTAACCGTGCCACTATTAACACGGTTTTGAGTTGCATCATTTTTCATAGTGTTTTGTGTGATTTCTTGCGTTTGCTGAGCAATTTCTGTGGCTTTATTAACGATTTTTTTAAGTTCATCATTTTGCCATGGCTTAGTGATATAGCGATAAATTTCGCCCTCATTCACAGAATCCATCACAGCATTCAGATCCGCATAACCAGTTAACAAGATACGAATAGTATTTGGTGAAGCTGCTTTGATGTCACTCAATACTTCCGTACCTTGCTTATCTGGCATGCGTTGGTCGCTGATGACCACTTGTACTTCATTCGTGCTGATATATTCCATTAGCTCAGTGGCATCGGTAGTAATAAATACATCATGTGACTGGCGAAAATGCATTTTTAAGCTGCGCAAGATACGCGGCTCATCATCGATAAAAGCGATTTTTGGTTTTTGCATGACGCTCTCTTTAAATAAATGGTTGGAAGTCTCTCAACTTTCAAACAAGGCTTGCAAAGGTTTCTTTTCATAAGCGATAGACTGTATCGGTAGCATGAGGGTAAACGTCGTGCCCGTGCCAACGACTGAGCTAACCTCAATGCGCCCACCATGTTGTTCGATGATTTGTGCCGTAATGGCCAATCCTAAACCTGTGCCATCGCCTGCTTTTTTGGTGGTAAAAAACGGCTCAAAGATATGCGTTAAAATATGCTCTGCGATACCGACACCATTGTCTATAATGCATACAACGATATATTGCTGCGCCTCATCGACAGACGAGCTGACTTGCAATGTCCCTTTATGATCTGGCGGCATGGCTTGCGCGGCATTATTAAATAGGTTTAGTAATACTTGGTTAATTTGTGAAGGATTACACTGAATGAGCGGCAGCTCGGCTAGATTGGTATTGATGTCTAAGGTTTTTAAATTATTGCGAGCCATAATCAATGAGGTATTGATGCAATCATTGATATCGACATCTTTTACTTTGGATTCGTCTAGTCGAGAAAAGTCGCGCAAGCTGACGACCAGTTCAGCAATTTGATCGACGCCATACAGTCCATCTTTGATTAAATCTGCCAAATCTTCACTGACTTCATCTTCTTTAATCTCTTCACAGCATTGTAAAGTCTCTTCTATCAGTATCTTGACTTGCTCTTGATTGATAGTTGGCGCTTTTAACGCCTGCAATAATTGATCGGTATGCTGTAGCAGCTCATCAAAACGCACGAGATTATCACCGACCAACTCCATATTACTACGCACATAGCCCAGCGGTGTGTTGACCTCATGCGCCACGCCCGCCACCATTTGACCTAATGTAGCCATTTTTTCAGAACGCACTAGATGCACTTGTGAGGCTTTTAACTCATCCATGGCTTGCTGCAAGTCTTGCGTACGGGCGGCGACTTGTTTTTCTAGATGGACATTGATTTCGGCAAGCGCGCCTTCATTTTCGACGACGCGGTCGATCAATTGGTTGGTCTGCTCGCTGATGATTTGAATTTCGCTGACATTTGAGTGTGGCAATTTAAGGGCGCTTAATTGTTGATATTTTTTTTGCTCAATTAATGCGCCCATATCAGCCACTGCTAGTGCCATATATTTTAGCGGTCGCGTAAAGTAGCGACGGAACACCCACGCGGTCAACAACAGGATAGGAATAAAACCCAGTAGCATGGTTTGAATCAGTTGGTTCGACAACGCATTTGCTACGCTCATCATGTCATTATTGGGCTTGACGATGACCATCTTCCAATAGGTAAATGGCATACGAAACACAAAGGCGGTGGCGGACTGCTGCAACACAAAATCATTGGGCACAGCGATGGTCTCAATCAAGTGACTGTCTACCAGATTAAACGTTTGGTCAATATTCAATAGCAGCAATGCTGACAGCAACTTGGATTCTTGTTCGCTGATTTTATCAAGATTGGTCGTACTCAAAATACTACGTGCCGCGAGCGTATAACGACTTTCATCTCTGGCAACAGCCTCATCGATGAGTGTTTGATTAATGCTATCTAGGCTGTCCGCAATAGGGGCAAAGCTTGAATGTTTCTCGGCCAATTGATGTGCGGTTACCATTTCGCCTTGCGGATTATCTTCAGTCGCTTGCGTGACCATAGATTGATCAGGAAAGGTCAAAAATCGATTGTCCAAGTCTACCAAAAAGACATAACCACCCAGCTTATCTTGCCACTTTTTCATAGCGTCATCGAGGTTATCTAATAGCAGATTAAAGCTCACCACTCCATCAAAAGCCTGATTGCGACTGTCATACAATGCCTTGGCACACGTCATCATCGGCTGATTGCTTTGCGGATCAACATACGCACGGCTCCAGACACAGTGGTCATGACGTGCGTACATCGCAGGAATGTACCACCACTCTCTATAATAGGGACTCGGCGTTTGGCGCACTTGATTATACTGCTCTAACGGTTGCATGTTGCCTGAGTCATCCCGCGCCCACACAAAGGACTGGCGCTCTCGGTTTTGAGCGTACATATTTGGATCAAACCACACGCCGCCGCCCACAATCCGTTGATCGGTCTGTTGCATGAGATTACCAAAGGTTTCTCTATAAAGTATGTCTTCTTTTGGCAAGCCGCCCGCCATCGCACTGGTTGCCTTTGCCAGTCCGTCGACATGGCTGATATTCGCCATAATGCTATTAATGGCTTCGTTACCCGTTTCAACCACTGTCTCTGAAGTCATCTCCAGTATACGAGGCTTAGCTTGGGTTTCGATGACCCAGTACACCATCAGGATAATTAGTAAAAAAGCCAATGCTAAAATAATCAGCATGCGTGTGGAAATACTACCAAGCCGACCAGCAACACTCATAGATAAACCTTATATTGATGCGTCTACCATCATCAATGAATCACTTAATGAATAAAGACATCAGTGATACGAAACCACCATTTATAGTGGGCTCAAGGATACGATGCCATCATGACAATATGATGACAAAAGTTTTGTTTTCTTATCTGTTGACCAGCATCTTTTAATTAACAACAATTAGCTTGCGGTTGGTAAATACAACCTTGCAATCATTTAGCGCTGCTCTCTTTTTATCATCAATAACATCATGCAGCTTATTGAGCGCATAGCTGTACTATCAGCTATTGCAAGGCACAAAAAAGCCACTTATTTTTTAAGTGGCTTCTTCATATTCAAGTCAGTCCCTAATTTTTCTATTTATGTCATCAATATCTCTATGACTATAGAATCTACCAAGTTTATCTTGTTCTGTACTGTGAAATTTTATACATATGTTATATTAATAATACTAATATAGAGGGTGTGTTTGTATTTTATATAATATCGCGGATCACCGTCACTTATCACTGATTGCAAAGCCTATCTGTTGTACACTCAGAGCTTGATATAACTCGCTCATACAGCTATTCAACTAACCCTAAAGAAAGGCGCTCACAAAGTCTTTCTCTTTTAAATATTAAAGGAAAAGCGATGCGCTCTTTGTTTTTTAGTACTTTGTGCTTAGCAAGCAGTCTTTCACTAATGGCTTGTAGTAGTCATCCACCAACCACGGCAAAAGAATCAACAGCTATCATTACCAACACAACAAAAGAAAACGCTGACGAACAGCTAAGCGTGGAGCCGTCCAGCCCCAAAGAACCGTTATCAGCATTCACCGCTTTTGGTAATACAGAAAAAAGTTGGCGCACAGTAATTGATGGCAACCAACTCAGCATTGAAGCAGATTTTTTGAAACCAACGACCATCGTTGTCTCTCGTTCGACCTATGCCGAAGGTGTGGAATACGTGAGTACCGTTAGCGGCAAACCTATCATTATGAATATAAATAGCCAGATTTGTACCGATGATAATGGCTATCAGAATGAATTTACGGTGACGTTAACTTATGATAATAAAAGCTATCAAGGTTGTGCCGTTGCTGGAGCGTATGAAACAGCACCTACGTAATTGCATAGAATTTATTGTGGTTAGCACATCATAAATAGCCAGCCATTAGCCAATGGATAACGCATAATTTGGCAAATAAGTACTTATATTACTTTCAACCGATGTCATTATTGTTTAATAAAAATACCCTATAGTCTGTCTATAAACCCTTAATTTTAGTCAAATAACCTTTTATATCAGTCTTACTCAATAAGGATGAACCTATGAAAATTATAAAGACTCAAATCAATAATCCGGTAGACCACGACACATTTATCCATCAGCCTGATGCCAGTAAAACCCGTGTAGCAAACATACCAGGCAAGCGCTTACCCTTTCCTGACCAAATTGGTAATTATCAGCGCAATATTGGGGCGCCCACTGACGCTTATCAGGACAGTAAGGTTTATATTGTTGGGGGCGGTATTGCAGGTTTGGCCAGTGCTTATTACTGCATCCGAGATGGCAAAGTACCCGCTGAAAACATTACTATTTTAGAGCATCTTGACGTGGCAGGTGGCTCCTTAGATGGTAGCGGCAATCCTGAAACGGGTTATATGGTGCGCGGCGGTCGTGAAATGGATTTCACTTACGAAAACTTTTGGGATTTATTCCAAGATATCCCCGCTCTCGAAATGCCTGCGCCTTATAGCACCTTGGATGAGTATCGCATAGCAAATGACACCGATCCCAATTACTCTATTGCACGCCTGATCCATAAGCAAGGCGAGATAAAAGACTTCAGTCAACTGGGATTGAGTAAAGCCAACCAACTCGCGTTAATTCGCTTGCTATTAAAACCCAAGGAAGAGCTAGACGATATCACTATTGAAGATTATTTTGATGACAGTTTTTTGAGCAGCAACTTCTGGACATTTTGGCGAACCATGTTTGCTTTTGAAAACTGGCACAGCTTACTTGAGTTTAAGCTTTATACGCATCGATTTTTACACGCATTGGACGGTCTAAACGACATGTCTGCGCTGGTATTCCCAAGATATAATCAATTTGATAGCTTTGTTAAGCCACTACAAAATTATTTAAAAGATAAAGGCGTGCAGTTTCAGTATGACACGCTCGTTACCGATTTAGACATTGAATTTGAGCATGCTGACAAGGTAACAGGCACCAAAAAGGTCAAAGCGATCATCACGGAGAAAGCGAGTGAGCAAACCACCATTCCTATGGGTAGCAATGATTTCGTCATCGTGACGACTGGTTCCATGACCGAAGATACCCGCTATGGTGATGACAATACTGCGCCGACGCTAGACTTCACAAAAGACAGCATGGGGCAATCGTCTGGTTGGAAAGTATGGAATAATCTGGCTAAGCAATCTGCCGTCTTTGGTCACCCAGAAAAATTTAATCAGCATGTGGATAAATCTGCTTGGATGTCGGCGACGTTGACCTGCCAGCCGTCTGCCTTTATTGATAAGCTCAAAACTCTGTCTGTCAACGATCCTTATAAGGGTAAAACAGTGACCGGTGGCATTATTACGATTACGGATTCAAACTGGTTGATGAGCTTTACTTGTAACCGTCAACCGCATTTCCCTGATCAGCCAGAAGACACGCTAGTCGTATGGCTATATGCCTTGTTTATGGATAAAGAAGGCAATTATGTCAAAAAACCCATCACAGAATGTACAGGCAAAGAGATCTTGAGCGAACTCTGTCATCACCTTGGCATCCTCGATGATATAGAAAATATCATGGCCAATACCATCGTCAGAACGGCTTATATGCCCTACATTACCTCGATGTTTATGCCCCGTGCTAAAGGCGATCGTCCTGAGATAGTCCCTGATGGTTGTGTCAATATGGGTCTAGTCGGTCAGTTCGTCGAGACACATAATGATGTGGTATTTACCATGGAGAGCTCTGTTCGTACTGCTCGTGTCGCAGTTTATGAGCTACTAAATGTGCAAAAACAAGTCCCCGATATAAACCCATTACAATACGATATCCGTCAATTATTGAAAGCCGCGAATACACTCAACGATGGTAAAGGTTTCATCGGCGAAGGTCTATTAACTAAGCTTCTTAAAGGTACTTATTACGAGCACATATTGCCAAAAGCCAATCAATCCACCAACGGCAATGACTCAATATTTACTCAGCAATGGGAAGCAATCAAAGGGCTTTGGCATAAGTAGGTCTGGCATAAGTAATGTTAGTTTTGATAAAAGCAGCTTTGATGAAAATAGCTTTAGTAAAACTAATAACGAAAAATAAAAGCGATAACGCTCTAGGGGATGCATTCATTTTAAAAATGCAGATAGAAATGAGGACAGGCCTTAGTTAGACTTGGATAACTGCTGTAACTGCTCAATCAGCCAACGGTGTATACCACTGTGACTGGTACGTGGGTGCCATGCTGCTATCACCTTAAATGTGGGTGGCAGGGCTTCCACTTTGAGCTCTTTAACCCGACTGTTTGGCAATAAACGCGAGGGATAAAATGCAATCATATCGGTTGTATAAAGGATATCTGGCACCGCAGAAAAGCTAGGAACGGACATAACGATATTTCGTTTAAGACCTTTTTCTGCAAACCACTGATCATGAGAACCACGTAAGTTAGCGCGTGAAGGTGACACCACCAGCTGCGAGTGTGCGGCAATTTGCGCCAGTGATAGCGGCTCTGTTGTAAAACTATTATTGCAACCAGTAATGCAGAAATGTTGTTCTTCAAGCAGCGTCACATAAACCAAGTTATCAGGGATAAATTCTGGGAAAGTAATCAGCAGATCAAGCTCGCCTGCCGCAATAAGCTGATTGACATTGTCTGAGGCAAAATCACGTACGATTAACTTCAAATCAGGCGCGGCGCGGCGCGTTATATGAAACAACTGCGGTAATAATGCCTGCGTCGCATAGTCGGTCGCGCTAATCGTAAATACGCCTTTATAAATCTGCGGCGAAAACACATCTGGCTCTAACAGTGCTTCTAACTGCTCTAATATACGACTAATGGGTTGCTGCATCGATAGCGCTTTGGGAGTTGCCACCATGCTATTGCCTTGACGAATAAACAAACGATCATCAAACAAATCACGCAGCTTACGTAATTGTTCGCTGATTGCCTGCTGTGTCAGCCCCATTTTGCGCGCGACTTGTGAGAGATTTTTTAGATCAAGCAACGCATGTAGCACTCGCAACTGCTTGATATCAAGTCGGTTAATTCCATTCATAATATGTACCATTTATAATTGTATCTTAAACAACAAAATCCTGTTTCCGATTGTATCCATAAAACTCTATGCTTGCCAACCTTACTTACGCAGTAATAAAGCATCAAAACAAGCTCAATGGTTTAAACAATAACCCAATCTATTTGTTTTAAAAGAGAGTTTTATGGAACCATCTAATATCGATACCAGCCCATTATTTGCATCTGTCACACTTGGACCATATACGTTAAAAAACCGTATTGTCATGCCACCGTTGACACGCTCTCGCAGCACGCAACCGGACAATATTCCTAATGAATTAATGGCAAGCTACTATACACAGCGCGCCTCTGCTGGTTTTATGGTCACTGAAGGCACGCAAATTGAGCCAAGGGGTCAAGGTTATGCGTGGACGCCAGGCATACATTCGCATGCCCAAATCGAAGGCTGGAAAAAGGTCACTCAAGCGGTACACGCAGCAGGTGGTATCATTTTCGCTCAGCTTTGGCATGTGGGTCGCGTGTCTCATACCAGCTTACAACCACAAGGCGCTCAGCCAATTGCACCATCAGCTATCACTGCTGACAATGTAAAAGTATTTATCGAAACAGCACCAGGTGCAGGCGCGTTAGCCGATCCTAGTGAGCCACGCGCACTCAGTACTGATGAAGTTAGTGAACTGGTCGCTATGTATGCGGCAGCCGCGCGCAATGCATTGGAGGCAGGTTTTGATGGCGTCGAGCTGCACTGTGCCAATGGCTATTTGGTGAATCAGTTCATCTCTGAGCATAGCAACACACGTGATGATCAGTATGGCGGTTCATTGACCAATCGCTTGCGTTTCTTAAAAGAAATCGTGGCTGCCGTCAGTGAAGTGGTTGGTGCTGATCGCTTAGGCGTACGTTTCGCACCGCTGTTTGCTAGCACAGATGAGACTCGCGTATATTTAGGGCTGGTGGAATCAGATCCACATCATACGTATATTGAAGCAATTAAAGTACTTGAACAAGCGGGCATCGCTTATTTATCTATTGCAGAAGCTGACTGGGACAATGCTCCTGATTTACCAGAGACGTTTTATCAAGCCGTCAGAGCGGAGTTTTCAGGACGTATTATCTATGCGGGTAAATACACGACGGAAAAATCGGTGCATATGCTAGCTAAAGGTTATGGCGATTTATTTGCTTTTGGTCGTCCTTTTATTGCTAATCCCGATTTACCTGAGCGCATTGCCAATCATTGGCCACTCAACGAGGCAGATCCTACCACGATGTATGGTGGCACCGAAATTGGCTATAATGATTATCCTTATTATCAAAACTCTTAATACAATAAGGCCATTCATGGCCTTATTTTTTTGCTTATGAATAGGATATTTTTAATAGCTGATTCATATATATAGCCCTTATGATTCATCCGACTGATCAAATAACTCTTTGATAGGCTTGCTATGTATCTTTGAGCTATTGAACAGCGACTTATTACCAGTATCCGCTTCTGTCCAAAAATTAATATTGAATTGGGCATCATCACTTAATTCTACGCGGTGCCAATATTGAGGCGGACTGACAGCGAACTGCCCTGCTTTAATAACAATGGTTTTTTCAGGTTCAGTAGCGGCTTCATCAGCAAAGCCATAAAAGGTTACCGTGCCTTGCATGACACAAATTTGGCCGTATACGCCCTCTGCCGTATTGTGATGAGTCAACAAGGCTTTTGGGACTTTATCTTTAGTAAAAAAGTGGGTCGAACGTTTTATTTTCCAATGGCTGGGTATGATGGGGTTTGAGGCGACAGTATGACTCATGGTAACTCCTTGGCTAATTTGATGGGTGTATCCAAATCCTTTTTATTAACAGCGTACTTGAGAATAAAATTTTATTGGTAAACGAGAAAAACACGTACAGTAATGGTTATTACTATAGCGCATCATATTTTCAAATGTATTACTATCCTCATATCATCTTAGTTAACCATCAATATATAGGATATTAAAGCCACTTTTTAATCCCCATTAAGTAGTATGTGAAATGACATTCATACTGCTTTCGCCTAATGGTTAGCGAGCTTACTTATTGCTACATTAACTCCATCTAAACTATCCAGTTCGACGGTGGAGAATACTTGTCATGCATGCAAAAGAGCTACTTGAGGTTGAACGCCGTGATATAAGAGCGCTCCACTATACGTGGATTGCTTTTTTTCTGACCTTTTATGTCTGGTTCAATATGGCGCCACTAGCCACTTCTATGCTAGAGGCCGAAAGCTACTTAACTTCTGAACATATCAAATTATTTCTCATTGCCAACGTTGCTTTGACCATTCCAGGGCGAGTGGTGGTTGGCATGGCATTGGATCGCTTCGGTCCGCGTCGCGTGTTTTCCATACTGATGGTCGTCATGGCGATACCGACATGGTTCTTCGCTTTTGGTGATTCCGCAATGCAGCTGTTCGTCGCTCGCCTATTTATGTCTATCGTGGGCGCAGGGTTCGTCGTTGGCATTCACATGACTGCCCTTTGGTTTAAGCCAAAAGACATTGGCTTTGCCGAAGGGTTTTATGCAGGCTGGGGTAATTTTGGTTCAGCTGCCGCAGCGATTACCATTCCTACGGTTGCGCTACAGTTCTTTGGTGGTGATGACGGTTGGCGCTGGGCAATTGCATTATCTGGCTTACTGATGGCCGCTTATGGGGTGGCCTATTGGTTTTTAATCACCGATGGCCCTGACCCCTGCCGTCAATCCCGTAGACTTAAACTTGGGAGATTTTAGTTACGCAGCCTGACGATAATAATCAAACCACACCTGTCTTGGCGTTTTATAGCCCAAACCCTTTTGAATCCTCGTTTGGTTGTAGTACAGCTCAATATAGCCAATGATATCGCTGATGGCTTCGAACCTTGTTTTATAGTCTTCGTGATACACCAACTCATTCTTTAATACGCCCCAGAAACTTTCTATCGGAGCGTTGTCGAAACAATTGCCTTTGCCACTCATAGATCCTGTAAACTGATGCTGTTTAATGATCTTGTGGTAGGCATGGCTACAGTACTGACTGCCTCTGTCAGAATGAACGATTAGCCCTTTAGTAGGTCGTTTATTCTTAATCGCTATGTTGAGTGCACGGCATACTAAATCTGCGGTCATACGCTTGTTAATAGCGTAACCGACAAGCTCTTTGGTGTATAAGTCTTTAACACCTGCTAAGTATAGCCAACCCTCATCTGTCCAAATATAAGTGATGTCACTGACCCAAGCCTCATTAGGGCGATTGGCATTAAATTTCTGTTCTAGACGGTTTGGATAGATAAGCTTGTTATGGTTTGAGTTGGTGGTGACTTTAAAGCGTTTATGGCGACGGCATTTAATGCCGCACTCTTCTTTAATGCGTCTAACCATATATTTACTTATGGCATATCCTTGCCTTGTAAGGTAAGCATGCAATCGCTCATAGCCATAGCGCTGCTTAGTCTCATCATGAGCCACGCGAACTAGCAACTCACACTGATTGCGATGAATCTGCTGATTACTGACACCACGATTGATCCAGTTGTAATAGCTTGATGGCTTAACATCTAATACGTGACACATGCAGGTGATGCTAAATATTTTCTGGTTATCCTTGATAAAGACGTACTTCATCAACTGTCACTGCGGGCATAGCCCTACGTCTTGCGTCACTAAAACAGTCTACTAGACTGTTTCTTAACGTTCCTCATTGGCGAAGTACGCCGTGGCCTTTTTTAGAATGTCTCGCTCTTCTTGAGCAACTTTGAGATCACGTTTAAGACGTTTATTCTCTTCTAGTATAGTCATAAGCTCAGGATCATATTCTTTAGTACCGATTAGCTTGCCTTTATTAGCTTTGTTTTGCCAGTTAGATAAGGTCTGCATAGCGATGCCAAGCTGCTTTGCCGTTACTGAAACATTGCCATCATTATCTGCTATCTTTTTAACGGCCTCTGCTTTGAATGCTGCACTATAGGTTCTGATTTTCTTAGTCATGATAAACTCCTCATTGAGTCGTTAGTTTACCAAGTTTGGTTCTACAGTTTTTTCAGCATAGCTCACTTTTACTGTGGATTCTGCGATATCCAGTTTGTTGGCGATCATTTTATTACTTAAGCCTTCAGCAATCATTTGAATCACTTGCAACTCTCTAGTGGTGAGATTGCCAGCGATATCTTCAATGCTTGGTGCACGTAATGTTTGCGCCAATATTGAAGCCAAATTGGGACTGATAACCAGCTCACCGCGCAACACTTTTCTAATATCGACGATGATTAACTCAGGCTCCATATCTTTTAGCAAATAACCATCCACCCCTAATTTCAACGCTTCTTGTACGTCTTCTCCGCTGTCAGAAACTGTAAATAGCAAGGTAGCCACGTCAATATTTCTGGCTTTGATTTCTCTTAAGGTTTCGATACCAGTCAACACTGGCATTTTATGATCTAGAATGACCAGATCGACCGGATTGTTTGCCAAAAAATCCAACGCTTCTTGTCCGTTATTTGCCTCACCAACGACGGTGACATCACTTTCGAGACTGAGCAGTTCTGCGACACCGCGGCGCAGCATAGGATGATCATCGACCAATAACAGCCGAGCCGGAGAAGCAGACGTATAAACTTTAGTAGTCATAAAATACTCACAAATTGAAAAATGCTACAAAAAACACAATGCAGTGGTTAAGAGCGTTTACTAAGCCTATTCACTTAGTTTTGCTCAGCCATATAATCCGTAAAGAAACTGGGTACAAACCTGACAATGACGCTGGTACCTGCGGGTACATTATTAGAGATAATCAAATCACCGCCTAATTTATAGGCACGCTCTTTCATAATCATTAGACCATGATGCTGGGTCTGATTGACAGTCCCTGATATGCCGATGCCGTCATCATTGACCATCATCGCTACATAATTACTTTCATCATCATAAACCAAATCGATAGTGACGCTGTTAGCGTGGGCATGGCGACTGATATTCGACAACGCCTCCCTTATAATTTGAATGAGATGCACTTGTTCCGTTGCCGTTAGATTCAAGGATAGGATTTGATTGTTGACCTTTATGTCAAACTGCCCTTTTACAGCAAACTCATCAGCCGCCTCATATAAAGCTTCATCAAAAGTGCCGCTATCAATCGTCAAGCGAAAAGTCGTCAATAAGTCTCGCAGCTCATGATAAGCAGAGTTCAGACCCATTTTTATTTGACTGATATGCTGCCCAACCTTGATTTGACTTTGCTCATCAAATACCACCAGCCCACTGTCTTTATCAGCAGACAGTTGCAAATGTTTTTCGAGCACGCTGACTTGTATTTTTAGATAAGACAATGACTGTGCTAAAGAATCATGCAACTCCCTAGCAATGGTCGAGCGCTCTTCAAGTAGAATAAGCTGATGGTCTTGCTGCCTTTGTCTGCGTAGCGATAAGGCGGTGCTGACGAGATTGGTCAGCACAACAATCAACTCATTGTTTTTAGCAATTAAATAACTACTATCCACCTCTACTACTTTGATGCGTGTTGAATCTTCCTCGCTTTTTTTCTCATCTTCTGCATAAGCTTTATTGGTCATTAAGACAGATTTCGGTCTTACCTTTAGCTCACCAAACTCTATATCTTGATGAATAATCGGAAACGTTTTGGTATAAACGTCTTCTTTAATAGAGCAGCTTTCACAAGTGAGTTTGGTACATAGCTCCTTCATCCTATCATCGTGTAGGGCTATAGAGTTTTTATTGGTGAGAATATTGCTTTGGATACACAGCGTAAAATCTAAATATGGGAATATACACCCAAAGCCAGTAATCAATTCATCAAGCCGATGTAAGCTCACAGGACTACTGGTCAATTGCTTTGAGAAATCATAAAACAATGATAAGGCTTGGTTGGCTTTTACCAGATGCTGGGTCTTTGTCTGTACCTCACTCTCAAGTGAGCGCTGATACCTCTCAATGGTACTGGCCATACCGTTAAAAGAATTGCCAAGTGCTTCAAATTCTCTATAACCGCTGATAGACACTCTCGTATCATATTTGCCTTCTTTAAACGCCCGATTGGCTTTAATGAGTTGTTGAATAGGCGTTAGCACTGAGTTCTGTAATCTCCGTACGCCTATCAGCATAATAATCATGCTCAGTATCAGTGAGAGTATTTGTAGATTTTGCTGCCATGTCTGACGCTGCTCATTTCTATCCTGTAACGCGCCAACAAAACGATTAACATCGTCAATATACTTGGTTGAATCACTATAAAAGCCTTGCTTGTCTTGTGCCAACAATGCTGGTTTTAAATCACGAAACCATTGTGATTTTATCTGGCTCCATTGCTCACTGATCGCCTTATCTCTGTTGGCACTGGTCAGTTGATACGCTTGTAATTTGTTGAGACGACTCTCCATGTCTTCAACCAGTATGTCTATTTTTTCAGACTCACTTTTATTAGAGAAATCCAGTCTGTCTTGCTTTTCTACCTGCGGCGCATTGTCACTATCTAAGCCATCTTGTTTGATATTTAGGCTTGAGCTAAAGGGATGGTTATCCGCAAAGTCAGTCGCTAGCTGAAAGCTAATACGATACGTTGCCATGCGTATCGAGCCTGCGGTATTAATCGCCTCAGCATCAGACTTTGCGACCCAAGCGAGCGCACCGCTGCCTATCGCTGACATCAAAAACAAAGTAGCGATGATCGTAATAGCAATCCAAGTATGAAGGAACAAAGACTGCCGTCGTAGATTAGACATGATTAATAGCGCTCCCATCAAACATTTGCCGCACAAAAGATTTGAGATCTTAAAATTGAACGTCGCAAAAGCAAAAAACACACAGCATAAAAAATACTACAGCACACTTATCAGTCCATCGACAAGCAAAACTTTATTGATAAACCTGCCCGCAATATACCCCTTTTAGTCATCAGTATACCACTATGTATGAATACTACTCACCGTGATAACACAGTACCGTGAGTTATCATTTTTTGATAGAGCAAGTGATTCATAGCGCTCATAAGCCATTATGGCGGCTCTTTGTTATCAACAATAACAAGAGTAAGCGCTACGGTTTACTGTAAGTTTAGACAGCCATTTGATGATAAAAAATACTGAACATAACTAGGCATAGCTGATACTAAGTGAGGAATAACATGGGCAATAATTACAACTTTAAAGGTGGTAAGCTCATCACTGACTGGCGACCTGAAGTAGAAGAATTTTGGGAAGGAGGCGGCAAAAAGGTTGCGCGTAGAAATTTATGGATATCCATTCCATCGTTGCTATTGGCGTTTGCAGTATGGATGGTATGGAGTGCCGTCATCGTCCGTCTGCCAGAGATTGGTTTTGATTTTGATGATGGGCAGTTGTTTTGGCTCGCCGCGCTGCCCGGACTATCAGGGGCAACGCTGCGAATTTTTTATTCTTTTATGGTGCCTATCTTTGGTGGGCGACGTTGGACAGCAATATCTACCTTATCCCTGTTAATTCCAGCATTATGGATGGGCTTTGCGGTTCAGAACCCTGATACGCCATTTATGATATTTGCCATCATTGCCCTACTTTGTGGCTTCGGTGGTGGTAACTTTGCCTCCTCCATGTCCAACATCTCGTTCTTCTTTCCAAAAGCAGAACAGGGCACTGCTCTTGGGCTAAACGCGGGTTTGGGTAACCTTGGCGTGTCGGTGATGCAGTTCGTTGTACCGATGATTATATTGGTAGCAGCCTTTGGTAGCTTAGGCGGCGACCCACAAGTCTCTGCAAGCGGTCAGCTGTTCTATCTACAAAATGCAGGCTTTATTTGGGTACCCTTTATTCTGCTATTTTCAGCACTGGCATGGTTTGGCATGAACGATATTGCCACTGCTAAAGCTTCCTTTAAAGACCAATCCGTTATCTTTAAACGCAAACATAACTGGATCATGTGTATCCTATATATGGCAACCTTTGGCTCGTTCATTGGTTTTTCAGCCGCGTTTCCGATGCTAATTAAAAACTCATTTCCCGCCATTGATGCGCTTAAATTTGCCTTCTTGGGTCCTTTAGTTGGTGCGCTATTTCGCCCCTTAGGTGGCTGGATATCTGATAAAACCAGTGGCGCAAAAGTGACTTTTTGGAACTATATCGTGATGGTATTGGCGGTAGTGGCGGTGATGTATTTCCTCCCTAGCGAGACTCATGAGGGCAGCTTTGTCGGATACTTTATCTCCTTTATGGTGCTGTTTATTACCACGGGTATCGGTAACGGCTCTACCTTTACCATGATTCCCGTTATCTTCAGAACCTTTCATGAACGCCTTGAACCTCAAAAAGCAGGTACAGAGGACTTGTTTGTCGAGATACGTAAAGAATCAGCAGCAGTGGTTGGCTTTACCTCAGCGATAGCGGCCTATGGCGCATTCTTTGTCCCAAAAATGTTTGGTTCAGGGCTGGGTGTTGATGGTACTTTTATCGCTTTAATTGTCTTTTATGTTCTCTGTATTGTGTTGACATGGTGGTATTACAGTCGCCCTAATGCTGAGATTCCTTGCTAAAGCAGCCTTGTATAAATCATCCTCTAAAAACAGATTTTTAAATTAAAAACATCTCTCTTTATAGTGCTACTTGCCAGCGTAAGTAGCACTTTTTTTATTTTCACCAATCCATATTTTGCTTATAAATAAGCCCAACTCATAAATACTTAACGATTTTTTAAGCTAATTTTATCATTTACCGCTACTACTAAGGTGGTAGTGCTCTGCTCATGTTAGCGGATAGCAAGAGGGCGATGGCTTACTTAAAATAATACCATCGAAAAACATTTACAGCTTGGGCAAAGGGTTGTTTTTACCACGCCATTCAGCTTTAGATACCCCATAGGCAATAATACAGAGGATAGCGAAATGAGCCATTTACTCGACCAATTCCGTTTTTTTAAACGTAAAAAGGGCGAATTCTCCGATGGGCATGGTGAGACGCGCGATGAGTCTCGTGACTGGGAAAATGTGTATCGTAGCCGTTGGCAGTATGACAAAGTCGTGCGGTCAACGCATGGGGTCAACTGTACCGGCTCTTGCTCATGGAAAATTTATGTAAAAAACGGCTTGGTCACGTGGGAGACGCAGCAAACTGACTATCCTGAAACCCGTCCAGACTTACCAAACCACGAACCGCGTGGCTGTCCTCGTGGCGCAAGTTATAGCTGGTACATGTATTCAGCGAACCGTGTGAAATACCCTAAAGTACGTAAGCCGCTTCTAAAATTATGGCGTGAAGCCAAAGCGCAGTATCCTGATCCTGTCGATGCTTGGGGCAGCATTGTCCAAGACCCTATCAAAGCAGAACAGTATAAATCCAAGCGCGGTTTGGGCGGTTTTATTCGCTCAACGTGGGCAGAAGTTAATGAAATCATCGCCGCTAGTAACGTCTATACTGCCAAAACCTTTGGTCCTGACCGTATCGTTGGCTTCTCTCCGATTCCTGCGATGTCGATGGTCAGTTACGCCGCCGGTAGTCGTTATTTATCGTTGATTGGTGGTGTCTGCTTATCTTTCTATGATTGGTATTGTGACCTGCCGCCAGCCTCGCCAATGGTTTGGGGCGAGCAAACCGACGTGCCAGAATCAGCCGATTGGTATAACTCTGACTATATTATTGCGTGGGGCTCAAACGTTCCGCAAACGCGTACACCTGACGCGCATTTTTTTACCGAAGTGCGTTATAAAGGCACCAAAACCGTCTCTATCACCCCTGACTATGCGGAAGTATCGAAATTAACTGATTTATGGTTAAACCCAAAACAAGGTACTGATGCGGCAGTCGCGCAAGCATTTTGTCATGTGATTATCAAAGAGTTTTATCTTA
This sequence comes from Psychrobacter sp. AOP30-A2-5, assembly GCF_052378115.1. NCBI lineage: Bacteria > Pseudomonadati > Pseudomonadota > Gammaproteobacteria > Moraxellales > Moraxellaceae > Psychrobacter > Psychrobacter sp. AOP30-A2-5. The sequence goes on from NZ_JBQSXK010000001.1 coordinate 418,309, forward strand.
AGCAGCCTAGTGACTATTTCTTAGATTACGCCAAGCGCTATACCGACTTACCTGTGCTCGTCATGCTAGAAGGTGAAGAAGGCGCGCGCCATGCGGGTCGCTATCTGCGTGCTTCTGACTTAATCGATAATTTAGGTCAAGAAAACAATCCTGAATGGAAAACCATCGGTCTAAACAGTGATGGCGAGCTGGTTTCTCCACTTGGCTCAATCGGCTACCGTTGGGGCGAAAAAGGCAAATGGAATCTTGAACAAAAAAACGGCACCACAGGCGCAGATATTGACCTAACGCTGACTTTAAAAGACAGCAATGAAACCTGCAAAGTCGGCTTTGATTACTTTGGTCATGTGGATCATCCGCATTTCACCTCAGTACCAGGCGAAGCGATACAGCAAAAAACCGTCCCCTGTAAAACCATTACTTTGGCCGATGGCAGCACCGCTATCGTGGCGACCGTCTTTGATTTAACCGTTGCCAACCTTGGGGTTGATAATGGTGTCGGCGGCGAGCACGTCACCGACGATTATAACGATGCAACCGTACCGGGCACACCTGCTTGGCAAGAAGTCATCACCGGTCTGAGCCGTGAGCGCGTCATCCAAGTCGCGCGTGAATTCGCTGAAAACGCCCATAAAACTCATGGTAAATCGATGATTATCATCGGCGCGGGTATGAACCACTGGTATCACCTCGATATGAATTATCGCGGCGTGATTAACATGCTCATGCTATGCGGCTGTATCGGTAAATCTGGCGGCGGCTGGGCGCATTATGTTGGGCAAGAAAAACTACGCCCTCAAACCGGCTGGTTGCCATTGGCATTTGCGCTTGATTGGCATCGTCCGCCGCGTCATATGAATGGCACGAGCTTCTTTTACAATCACAGCTCACAGTGGCGTCATGAGACCATCTCTGCCCATGAAATCCTCTCGCCTCTCGTTGATAAAAAGTTTTTCCCTGAGCATATGCTTGATTACAACATCCAAGCAGAACGCGCAGGCTGGTTGCCTTCAGCACCACAACTCAATCGTAACCCACTGACCATCGCCGCCAAAGCCGCCGATTGCGGCAAAGATGTGGAAGAGTATGTGGTCGATTCTCTACAAGACGGCAGCTTACGCTTTGCTTGTGAATCCCCTGATAATCCTGACAACTTCCCGCGCAATATGTTTATCTGGCGCTCAAACTTATTGGGCTCATCAGGTAAAGGCCATGAATATATGCTGCATTATTTCTTGGGCACCAAAAACGGCTTGCTCAATAAGGAAAATGCAGAGGGTCACCTGCAACCAAAAGAAGTTGATTGGGTAGAAAAAGGCCCTACTGGCAAATTAGATTTGGTTGTCACCCTAGACTTCCGTATGTCATCTACCTGTTTGTATTCTGACATCGTACTACCAACAGCAACGTGGTACGAAAAAGATGACATGAATACCTCCGACATGCACCCCTTTATCCACCCATTAACTGCGGCAACCGACCCTGCGTGGGAATCTAAAACCGATTGGGAAATTTATAAAGGCATTGCCAAGAGCTTCTCTGAAGTATCAAAAGGTCACTTAGGCGTTGAGACTGACGTCGTTACTTTGCCGATGCAACATGACACGCCGGGTGAATTGGCCCAGCCATTTGGTGGCACTGACTGGAAAACGGCTGGCGAAAAACCTGTACCGGGTAAAAACTGCCCGATGATTAAAGTGGTTGAGCGTGATTATCCAAACACTTACAAGAAGTTTACTTCTATGGGCCCTGCCCTAGAAAAATTAGGCAATGGCTCCAAAGGTCTGAATTGGGATATGAAAACCGAGGTCAAACAGCTTGGCGATTTAAATCACCGTGTGACTGAAACGGGTATCTCTGAAGGCAGACCGCGTCTTAATACGGCGATTAACGCTTCTGAGATGATTTTGATGCTCGCGCCTGAAACCAATGGTCATGTGGCGGTAAAAGGCTGGGCTGCACTCTCTGAGTTCACCGGTCGCGACCATACTCACCTTGCTAAATCTAGCGAACATGAAAAAATCCGCTTTAAAGATATCGTCGCCCAACCACGCAAAATCATCTCAAGCCCAACGTGGTCAGGTATTGAATCAGATGAAGTCAGTTATAACGCCGGTTATACCAACGTCCATGAGCTGATTCCTTGGCGCACGATTACTGGTCGCCAGCAGTTTTATCAAGACCATCCTTGGATGCAGGCGTTTGGCGAGCAAATGCAGCAGTATCGTCCACCGATTGATACCAAGACCACTGAGCTGCTCAAAGACGCTAAGCCAAATGGTAATAAAGAGATTGTCCTGAACTTCTTAACACCACACCAAAAATGGGGCATCCACAGTACCTACTCTGAAAACTTGCTCATGCTAACCCTAAGCCGTGGCGGCCCTTGTGTTTGGATGTCGGAAGTCGATGCTCAAAAAGCTGGCATCGTCGATAACGATTGGATTGAGCTGTTCAATGCCAATGGTGCTATCACCGCTCGTGCCATCGTCAGCCAGCGGGTCAAAGAAGGCATGACCATGATGTATCACGCCCAAGAAAAACTGGTCAATATTCCCGGTTCTGAGCAAACAGGCACGCGCGGCGGTATTCATAACTCGGTCACTCGGACGATTTTGAAGCCGACCCACATGATTGGTAGCTATGCCCAGCAGTCTTATGGCTTTAACTATTATGGCACTGTTGGCTGTAACCGTGACGAGTTTGTCGTGATTCGTAAGATGTCAAAAATCGATTGGCTCGAGGACAAACCCGATAACGAATTACCACGCCCATTACCAACCACCATTGAGGATTAAAGCGTTTTCTTCTATTGAAAATCCGTCGTTTTAAAAGACATATTTTTAAAACGACATCTTTTGAAACGACATCAATGAAGAATAAAGGCTGCTTTTTCTACTAATATTTGGAGCACAGATCCATGAAAATTCGTTCGCAAGTCGGCATGGTGCTTAACCTTGATAAATGTATCGGTTGTCACACCTGCTCAGTCACCTGTAAAAACGTCTGGACCAGCCGTGAAGGTATGGAATATGCGTGGTTTAACAACGTTGAGTCAAAACCCGGTATCGGCTATCCCAAAGAGTGGGAAAACCAAACCAAATGGAAAGGCGGCTGGATACGTAATGCCAACGGCACCATCAATCCGCGCATCGGTGGTAAATTTCGAGTATTGGCCAATATCTTTGCCAACCCTGATTTGCCAGAGATTGATGATTATTACGAACCGTTTGATTTTGATTATCAGCATCTACATACCGCCCCTATCAGCAACCATCAGCCTATTGCTCGCCCGCGCTCAGCCATCACCGGCAAACGTATGCAAAAGATTGAATGGGGTCCTAACTGGGAAGAAATCTTAGGTTCAGAGTTTGAAAAACGTCGTAAAGATAAAAACTTCGACAACATTCAAGCGGAGATTTATGGCGAATACGAAAACACCTTTATGATGTATTTGCCGCGTCTTTGCGAGCATTGCTTGAACCCTACGTGCGTCGCATCATGCCCAAGTGGCGCGATTTATAAGCGTGAAGAAGATGGCATCGTCTTGATTGACCAAGAAAAATGTCGCGGTTGGCGCATGTGTATCTCAGGCTGCCCTTATAAGAAAATTTATTACAACTGGAAATCGGGTAAATCTGAAAAATGTATTTTCTGTTATCCGCGTATTGAAGCAGGCTTGCCAACGGTTTGTTCAGAGACTTGTGTTGGTCGTATCCGCTACTTGGGCGTACTGCTTTATGATGCTGACAAAATCGCTGAAGCAGCAAGCACCCCTAACGAGCAAGACCTTTATCAAGCGCAGTTGGATGTATTTTTAGATCCAAATGACCCTGCTGTTATAGCCCAAGCATTAAAAGACGGTGTACCGCAATCGGTCATTGATTCAGCCCAGCGCTCACCAGTTTATAAGCTAGCGATGGATTGGAAGCTTGCGCTACCGCTACACCCTGAATACCGCACGCTACCGATGGTTTGGTATGTACCGCCATTATCACCGATTCAAAATGCTGCTGAAGCAGGCAAAGTCGGTATGGATGGTCTCATTCCAGATGTCGACAGTTTACGTATTCCACTGCGCTATTTAGCAAACATGCTTACCGCAGGCGATGAAGAGCCAGTACGTTTGGCATTGAAGCGCCTACTTGCTATGCGTAGCTACAAGCGTATGCAATTGGTTGAAAAACAAGAAGTCCAAAGTATCTTGGATGATGTGGGTTTGACCAAGCTGCAAGTGGAAGAGATGTATCGCTATCTCGCTATTGCTAACTACGAAGATCGCTTTGTGATTCCAACGGCGCATCGTGAAGAAGCATTGAGTGATGCATTCGCTGAGCGTAATGGTTGCGGATTCACCTTTGGCGAAGGCTGTTCAGGACATTCGGACAATAGCATGTTTGGACAACGCAAAACCAATCGCCGCGATTTCATCGATACTGTCCAAAAGTGGGAGTCATAAGATGCAAACTACTCAACTTAATAACAGCACTTCAGTGCATGAGCCAATTACCCAACCAACCATCGGCAACTCGAATTTGAAGCTACTCAAGGTACTCAGTCTACTTATCGACTATCCAAGTAATGAGCTGTTTCTCGGTGATACGCTTGCCGATTGCACAGAGATTGTCGCTAAATCAACACTGATTAGCCCAGAAGTACGGACACAAATCATCGATTTGATTGAAGATTTAATCGATACCGGCTCTCTTGAGGCGCAAGCGCGTTATGACGGTCTGTTTGAGCGCGGTCGTTCTTTATCATTGTGGTTGTTTGAGCACGTACATGGCGAGTCGCGCGACCGTGGTCAAGCGATGGTCGATTTGATGGGTCAATATCAAGAAGCGGGCTTTGAGATTAGCGTCAAAGAGCTGCCTGATTATCTGCCTTTATATCTCGAATTTTTAGCGTATCAAGCAACCATTATTGAAGACGACATTCAAATTCGTATGGATATCGCTGATGTGAGCCATATCCTCGCTTTGCTTGCCGCCAGATTAGAGGGTCGCGGTAGCTTGTATAAAGGCTGCTTCAATGCGCTATTGCAAATCGCTGGTAAACCGCTCGATATCGTTGAAGAGTATCAAGAAAAAATCAGCAAAGAGAAGCGTGATGACAGCTTTGAAGCATTAGATAAAGAATGGGAAGAAGAAGTGGTGACGTTTTTGGATGCGCAACAAGAAGAGCGCTGCCCGTCACAAACAAGTACCCAAAACCTTGCAGCAAAAGCTGGTATAAAAAATGCCTCTGCTGCTAATGCGGTCGATGCCCCAGTGCACTGGGTAGATTTTAAAACCAACCAGCCGGTTAAATCATAATAAGGAGAAAGGACATGAATATCGCAGATCCTAGTGTGCAGTCTTTAGCCAACCTAAACTGGCTACAAATTTTCCTTTTTGGCGTTTATCCGTATGTGGCATTGACCATCGCTATTATTGGTACTTGGGTACGTTTTGATTTATCTCAGTATTCATGGAAGACAGGCTCGACGCAGATGCTCAGAAGCAAAAACATGCGCCTTGCCAGCAACTTATTCCACGTTGGCATTATCGTGGTGCTCCTCGGTCATTTATTTGGAATGTTGACGCCGCATTTTCTCTATGACAGATTTATCAGCGCCGGACATAAGCAGATTTTAGCAGTGGTCGTTGGGGGTATCGCAGGCGTGTTTTGTTGGTTTGGCTTAGTCATGCTCATGTGGCGACGCTTTACCGATGACCGTATCTCAAACACCTCATCGTTCTCAGACAAGCTAGTACTGGTGCTGTTATTTATCCAGCTGAACTTGGGTCTGCTGTCCATCTTTACGTCAGTGAAGCATTTAGATGGCTACACCATGATGAATTTGGCAGGCTGGGCACAGGACATCACAATTTTAAGACCTTTGCAGGCAGCGGCGCGCATTGAGCAAACTGACTTAATTTATCAGCTGCATATGGCGCTAGGCATCACCCTGATTGCGATATTTCCGTTTACACGGCTTATTCATATCATCAGCGCGCCAATTTGGTATTTCGGCCGTCGCTATCAAATTGTCAGACAAAAGAACTCTCAGTAAGGCTGTAGAGCAGTATCTAAATGGAATGGCATTTTTAACCCTACCCTCACCTAGATACTGCTCTTTACCCTACCTTTAACGATGAATCAACACGCCCTATATTTTAGAATTTCTATTACCAGAATCCTTAGTGGAGCAAAGCCATGACTGTCAGTACCTACAATCCAGCCGACCATGCGACCAACCAAAACGCTCATGTGCACAGTGGTAAACATCACAGCCATGATAATGACAATCACAGTCACAGTCATGCCGATCACACTCCTACTGGTCGCGGTGATGATATTCTTAGAGTAATGCCAACCTTGTCTGATTTGCAAAAACCGCATTCTGACCAAGAGTTCATCGAAAAAGCAATGGCAGAAGAGCGCAGTAACCATAAAAACCTGATTGCCTCTAGCCGTGATGAGCTGCCTTCAGTGACGGTCAATGGGGTGATGATAGATAGAACCAATATCGCCCAAGAGCTGCAATATCATCCAGCAGAAAACAAAGAAGACGCCGTCTTTTTAGCGACGCAAGCACTGGTTGTGCGCGAATTACTGAGATTGGCGGTTTTAGATGAGCCAAGCCTTGGTGAAGCAGCATGGGAAAACGACGAAGAGCAAGCTATCTCTACTTTAATAGACAAAAACGTTCAAGCAACGATGCCAGATATGGCAACCTGTGAGCGCTATTATAAGCAGAATATGACTGACTTTAAAACTGATCCCATCATGACTGTACGCCATATTTTATTGGCATGCCCGCCTGAAGATGGCGATGAACGCTTAAAACTTAAAAAGACCGCGTATGAGTTTATCGAACAAATCAAAAATAACGCCAATCCTGATGCAGAATTTATCCAGTTAGCACGCCAGCATTCTGCTTGCCCTTCAAAAGAGCAAGGTGGCGAACTGGGTGTGATTAGCAAAGGTCAAACCGTACCAGAATTTGAAGGTGTATTGTTTAAGCTCGATAAAGGACTTGCGCCAAGCCCTATTGAAAGCCGTTACGGTTTTCATATCGTTGAGGTGCTCAATAAAGAACCTGGGATACAGATGACTTATGAGCAAGTCAGCCCTGCGATCCATAATAAACTGAGCCAACAAGCCTTTCACCAATCATTATGCGATTACTTGTTTACCTTAGCGCATGAAGCTGATATCCAAGGTATCGAGATGACGCTTGAGCAAGAGAATATATTCCGTGGCTAAGCAGTCCGCTGTCGGTCACTTAATTCTTATGTTATAAAGTAGCTGCTATGGTATAAAGGTTCTTGTGATACAACACCCTTTTTATGCTATGTGTCGTTCAATATCAATAACACAGTTCAATATTAATAAAATGAGTAGACGTTTATGATTACGGTTGCAGGACTTATCTCTGAAATACAGCAGCGCATAGAAACTTATAATACTAACGACTATCCGCTATATAAAAGAGTGGTCGCAAGCTACGACTTATTAGACAGCCGTCATCATATATTGGCAGAAGATATCGTCTCGCCTTTTGCTATACCAAGACAAAATCTATCGGCGATGGATGGTTATGCGATCGCTAAAGACAGCGTGCTTGCAGCAGACAGCACGATTGATATCGTGGGTGAATCACAAGCGGGCAGTCCTTATAGTGGCGACATTTCAGCAGGACAAGGGGTGCGTATTTTTACCGGTGCGGTCGTTCCTGACAGCTGTGATACGGTCATTATGCAAGAAAATACCAACTTTACCGCCATAAAAGATAGCATTGATAAATCACACCCTTATGCTATTACTCTCAGTCAAGACGCTAAGCCTGATGATAATATCCGTAAACAAGGCGAAGAAATTGAAGTTGGCGAAGCGGTTTTATTAAAAGGTAAACGCCTAAATCCTGCTGATATTAGCTTATTGGCGAATTTGGGCTTTGGTCAAGTGACGGTCTATCAGCCTTTAACCGTTGGTGTACTCGCAACCGGTGATGAGCTAGTGGCCATTGGCAATGAGCTGACGAGTTTGGCGCAAATCTATAACTCGAACACGCCTACCCTAAAAAGCTTACTCGCTGATTTACCCATTACTATTCGTGATTATGGCATCATTGCTGATGATTTAGACAAAACCACCACCGCCGTAACCCAAGCCATGCAAGAGTGCGACGTCCTTATCTCTACGGCTGGCGTATCGGTTGGCGACTATGACTTTTTAACCACGGTTATTGAGCAGCTTGGGCAGATTAACCACTATAAAGTTGCGATGAAACCCGGTAAGCCATTTGTCTTTGGCGAGCTAACTAAAGATCTTGCCAAGCCCGTGCTATATTTTGGCTTACCCGGCAATCCGCTATCGACCATCGTTGGTAGCCTACAATTTGTGATCCCAGCCTTGTGGCAAATGGCAGGCGCTGCGCCACAAGAGCGACCCATGCAGTTAAGTCTCACTGCAACGCTTAAAAATGATGTCAAAAAATCAACAGGACGGATGGATTTTCAAAGAGGTATATTGTCCCAAAACGAACTTGGCGATTTCCAAGTTGAAAGCTTTACCAAGCAACAATCGCACCGTATCAAACAACTAAGCCACGCCAATTGCTTTATTGTACTAGCACAAGATTCTGGCAATGTACCCGCTGGTGAAACCGTAAAAGTGCAACCTTTCCCTTGGTTGCATCGCTGAATAATAGCTAAAAAACAGCTAAATAATTGAATCATTAATAACAGTATAGCTAAAAAGCTGCATGGCTAATCAAGGGTGTAAAGAGTTACACAGTTAATAACTCTTTATACTGTTGATTAGCCATGAATCATGAGAAACTGCTTGTGGCGTATGTTGATTTTAAGAATCACAACCAAGTAGCATCTACTACTTTAGTGGTAGTTTTTGGGTCACTTACGGTGAATGGTTATTTGCGTGTAAACTGTCATAATCATAACTAAATAGAACTTCCCACTCACAACCTGAGGCAACGCCTAAAAGTACACACTATACTTAATATTAATGGTAATCATCTATGAACCATCTTGCCCCTACCCTAGGTAATGCGCAATTGTATTCGCCTGCCGCTGCACCCGTTATTTTTGATGGTGACTCATCATCGAACGTTGCGACGAGAGCTGCTAGCACGTCGACGTATTTTCCGGTCACGCTCTCTCAACCATTAACCGATGGTTTCGCACGACGTCTCACCTATTTGCGTCTATCGATTACTGATTTCTGTAATTTTCGCTGTGAATATTGCCTGCCAGATGGCTATCAAGGCAAACCACCACAAAACGAGCTTAGCGTTACTGAAATTGCCACGTTAATCCGCGGATTTGCGGAAGTTGGTACTAAAAAAGTCAGGATTACAGGCGGCGAACCTTCTATACGTCGTGACGTGGTAGACATTATCAGAACCATCAAAAACACCAAAGGCATTGAAACCGTTGCCATGACCAGTAATGGTTATAAGCTTGGTAAGCACTTAGCTAGCTGGCAAGCCGCTGGGCTGAATCAGCTGAATATCAGTATGGACAGCTTTGATGCCGCGACTTTTCATAAGATGACTGGCTTTGATATGTTGCCGCAGCTCTTAGCTGATATGGATACCTTACTGGCAACCACAGATATTAAGCTAAAGATTAACAGTATTTTAATGGCAGAAACTGCCTTTGAAAATCTGATGAATGCCATCGACTATGTTAAAAACAGAGCGGTCACTTATCGCTTTATTGAATTTATGCAGACCAGTGATAATAGCGATTTATTTTTTGCGCAGCATGCACAGTCCGATATTATTACCAATTACTTATTAAAAAATGGCTGGCAAACTCATATACGTGGCAGCAACGATGGACCAGCGATAGAATACAGCCATCCAGATTATAAAGGTCGTATCGGTATGATTGCCCCTTACGCTGCCCATTTTTGTGATAGCTGCAATCGCTTACGGGTTAGCAGTCAAGGCAAAGTACATTTATGCCTATTTGACCAAGGTAATTACGATATTCGTCAGCATCTGGAACAAGACGATGTGGCAGGGCTTGTTAATACCCTCCATAGCTTTATGCCAATCAAACCTGAACATCATCATCTTCATGAATCCAATAGCGGCATGATGAATAACTTGTCGATGATTGGTGGTTAGAATCAAAAATATACCAATAATTAAATTTCTCATTTTTTATAACAAGCCTATTTATTAAGGATTATTCATGAGTAAGCTGCAAGCCCCTTTTACCCCGCTTAATATCGCCATCTTGACGGTTTCTGACAGCCGTACTCTTGCAGAAGACACCTCAGGGCAGTATTTGGTCGACCAAGTGTCCGCAGCAGGGCATCAGCTGGCAGATCGTCAACTGATAATTGATGACATTTATAAAATCAGAGCCGTCATCAGTAACTGGATTGCCGACCCAGATGTGCACGCTATTATCACCACGGGCGGTACTGGTTTTTATATCCGCGACAGTATGCCAGAAGCGGTTGGCGTATTATTTGATAAATCAGTCGATGGCTTTGGCGAAATGTTCCGCTTAATCTCAAAAGACGATATCGGCATGTCTACCATCCAATCTCGCGCCGTTGCTGGTATGGCAAACGGTACGGGCATTTTTTGCCTGCCCGGTTCGTCAGGTGCTTGCCGCACTGCGTGGGAAGGTATCTTACAAGAGCAGCTCGATAGCCGCACGCGCCCTTGTAACTTTGTGCCGCACTTTATGCGCACCAATCCAGGTCACGATTGATTGATGCTGGAAGTTGCAGACAGCTTAATCAAAGCTGATGAACTCAGCCGCTTAGCCGGTATCGTTATCTTAGCAGGCGGCGCCTCCAAACGTATGGGATCGCCAAAAGCTGAGCTTATCTTGCCAACAGGTGAGCGTTTGCTTGATTATCATGTCAGACAAGCGCTTGAATTAAGCGCTGCGATGATGAGCAATCTACCTATTATGATTGCTGATAACGGACGTGGTTTTAGCGTCAATGCAGATTTGTCTAAGAAAAAACTGCCGTCGCCAATTTTCCATATTACTGATTATCTTTCTACTAACACTCTTTCTAGTAAAAGTGTTTCTAAAAAAGATGATAAGCCGATTGAAACAGGTGGCGCGTTGGTAGCGATTGAAGCAGCGCTGCAATCATTAAAGAGTTTGGTAAGTTCAAACCAATTAACAAAAGACGCAAGCTGGCAGCAATCTTGGTTGATGGTTATCAGCTGTGACAGCTTAATTCCTGTCACCGATTTATGGCAAAAACTGCAACCTTATATGACGAAAAATCCTGATAAAACTGTTATTTGCCTGACCGATGACAGTCATTTATATCCATTGTTAGGTTTATATCGTTTAAGTATTGAGCCTGATTTAAAGGATTATATTGACGATGGACAGCGGCAAGTGATGAAGTTTATTAAACCGATTGTGCAGCCCGTCCCTTTTGCAAAAAACTGGCAGTATTTGACCAATTTCAATACGCCTAAAGATTTTGAGCATGCCTATTTAGCTTTAAACGACTTACAAACTAAACGACTTATAAAAAGGTTTATTGAGAGAAACTAGCTTTCAGAAAAACTGACCATTTAAGAGAAATAAAAATGAATAGCGACCAAGTGAACAACAATAATAAAAACAATCAATCTGGCTTATCCCATTTAGACAGCGACGGTGATATTACCATGGTCGATGTGAGTGGCAAAACGGCTAGCACCAGAGAAGCACATGCAAGCGGACAAGTGGTTTTTCCTGCAGACATTTATACGCAAATCAAAGCCGCTGACGGCATGACCAAAAAAGGTAGCATCACTCAGACTGCTCATATTGCCGGTATCATGGCAGCCAAACGCACCCACGACTTGATTCCACTTTGCCATCCTTTGCCCTTAGATAAAATTAGCTTAAGCTTTGCATACGATGATGACCAAAACAGTCTCACTGTGACTGCTACCGTCAAAGTTACTCATAAAACTGGGGTAGAAATGGAAGCATTAACCGCCGTCAGTGTCGCTTGCTTAACCATTTATGATATGACCAAAGCCATCTCGCATGACATTGTGATTGATAATATCCATCTCATGAAAAAAACCGGCGGTAAGTCCGACTATCAACATGCTTAAATTGGCTTTATGAATACCATCTACAAAAAGCTTAGTAATGAATAAATAATGGAGATTTCTATGAGCACTTTAGTAGAAAGCAATACAAATTCAGAGATAGATGCCTTGATGAATATTAACGTCTTATATTTTGCCAGCTTAGCCGATGAAGCCAATTGCCATGAAGAAAAAATCAAGGTGCCACAGTCGACTTCATTGACCGAATTGTACGAACAACTACGCCAAAAGCATCGCTTTAGTCGCCCGCAGTCAGAGCTGCGCGTGGCGGTAAATGACTATTTTGCCAAGTGGACCGATGAGATTTATGACGGCGATAGCGTGGTTTTTATCACCCCAGTGGCTGGTGGTTAAAACCATTTAAATATCATTTGTATCACTAAGAATCTTAAAAATAATACGAGAAAATGGTTATGACAGACAATGTACATGGGCAGTCGATGAGCATCAAGCGTAGCATCGATGAGGCGTATCTCATCGCTGAACGTGATGGTTTTGCACTTTTAGATACCGATATTGATGAAAGTCGGCTTAAAAGCATACTTGATAATGACAGCTGCGGCGCGTTTGTCTGCTTTGAAGGACGGGTACGCAATCACAATAATGCCAGTAGCGTCAATCGTTTGACCTATTATGGTTATGAAGACCTTGCCATCAATCAAGGTCGCGCCATTATTGAAGAAGCCAAAAAGCGCTTTGAGATTACCCATGCCATTGCCATCCATCGTATCGGTGCATTAGAGATTGGTGATGTCGCTATTTGGGTTGGCGTCGTCTCAGCGCATCGCTATCCTGCCTTTGATGCTTGTCGCTGGATATTGGATACTATTAAAGCCGACATTCCAGTTTGGAAGCAAGAATATTACCAAGATGATTCCTCTAAATGGCTTAGTAATAATGGGTAATAATGCGCTTCAAATGACTACTCAAAGCGATAGCTAACCTTTAGCAATAACAGTGAGCGACACTGGAGAGCAATAATAAGAAGGTTTTATAATAATGATTAAAATAATAACGATATCATCAGCTTGCTTAGCGTTAATGCTAACTGCTTGTAGCAAAGAGCAAACCACTCAGCCATTCCAATCAGATGTCGAAAACACCACTGAGCAAAGTCAAACACTGCGCATCGCAGCGGCTGCCAACTTATCAGATGTATTGCCTGAGATTATTGCGGGTTATAAAATGGATAAGAACTTGCCTGCACAAGCGATTGACGTGACGTATGCCTCTTCAGGTAAGTTATATGCGCAGATTACCTCTGGCGCACCTTACGATATATTTTTATCCGCCAATCAAGAATTCCCTGCCAAACTTGCCAAAGAAAAACTAGATAACGCAAAATCTGCTGACGAAGCAACCCACGAGCCCTTTACTTATACCCAAGGTCAGCTGGCACTTTATAGTGTTAACAAATCCCTTAAAGGACTCAATACTACTACTTTAAATGCATTATTGATGTCTGAATCTGATAGCAAAATCACCATTGCCAATCCAGAACTTGCCCCTTATGGCAAGTCGGCACAAGCCTATCTACAAACACAAAAAATCTTTGACACGCTCACTGAGCAAAGTCGCATTATTCAAGCTGAAAATATCGGGCAAGCGTTTCAATATGCGCACACTGGTAATGTCGATTATGGCTTTATCGCTCAATCACAACTGACAGCGATTAAAGCCACGCCTGAGCAGTTCTATACGTTAGCGCCAGACACTTATCCCCCTATTTTGCAAGACGGGTTGGTGATTAGTGAGACTACTGCCGCGACAGATTTTTCAAACTATCTGCGCTCGCCTGCTGGACAACAGTATTTTTCTGACGCAGGTTATCTCGCTATAGAGTAAGACAACTTTGATAAAAAACGTGCTCTAACGGTTCTCATCGGAGCGTTTGATACTGTCTGGACTGGCATCATAAATAGCCTCTAATTCTTCTGTTGTCAGATAGCGCTCAACGATAGGAAACAATTCTCGTTCTTCAAAACGAATATGATCATATAGCAAGGTGGCGAGTTTTTTGACTTGTCCAACGGTGACGTGATTGCTTTGAGAGTGCGGCAAACCTTGAACCTCTGCCATGAGTGCATGCAGGGACTTGTGCTGCGCATCAAGTGTATTTAGTACCGATGCCACCTCAGGTTTGGAGCTGCTATGAGGCTGTAGGGCATGAGCAATTAGATTGTCTTCAATCTGAAAATGCTGTTGCATCTCGTTAATATAAGACGTGATATTTAGCCAATGCTCGGCAATTGCGTTAGGTTCATCAGCACACTCTTTAGCATGGCGAGATAGATTTAGACCTAGATGATGTTGACGAGATAATGGTTGTAATTGTGCGGCGCGTTTCATGATTAAGTACCTCAGTTAATCGACATAAAGCCCTATGTCAGTGGCATTTAAGGATTGTTATCTATGCTTAACTATATACTCATACTACACTTGTTAGGCGCTACTGTCTGGACAGGTGGTCATCTGATTTTGACCTTGGTGGTCTTACCAAAAGCGCTATCATCCCGAAATATTGATGGTCTGATGCAGTTTGAGCAGCTGTTTGAGAGGGTTGGGATCCCAGCTTTGGTGCTGCAAATAATCACTGGACTTTGGATGGCCTACCAGCTATTACCCAACATTGCTGCATGGTTTAAACTTGATAATGATTTTAGTATTCTTATTAGTCTCAAATTACTATTATTGCTAATGACTGTTTTGGTTGCCCTGCACGCTCGTTTCTATCGAATACCCAGATTGTCTATTCAGACCCTGAAAGGATTTTCAATCAATATCATATTGGTCACTTTATTTTCTGTCGCCTTTGTTGTCGTTGGCACGCTCTTTCGCACAGGTTTAAATTAGGATGTGTCATCGTTTAGGTTGTGGATATGTCCTAATATCTCATTGAATTTAACTACCTTAACATCTTCTTAACAGCGTACTTGTTACTGTAAGGCATTACACTCCTTACCATCCTGTTGAGAAGTACTTGTATGTCAATATCTCAAGCCGCCAAAATCGATGCGCCCAAAGCTAATAAAAAAAGCCGCTCCCTGAGCAAGCTATATGATCGTGAGATCAATCTCAATCATCTGATCATAGCCGTTGCTCTGTACTTAGTAGCGACGGCGAATATTGGCTTTTTTGAGCAAGTACTCAGCGTTTATCCATTGAGCACAAACACGGGCTTTATTTTTTCCATCATAGGCTTATTATTTGGGCTGATGTGGTTGGTGTTGTCACTGCTGTGTTATCGCTCAACGGCAAAAGTAGTGCTCATCATAATGGTGCTGATTGCAGCCATCTGTGGTTACTTTACCGACGCCTACGGGACGATATTTAATCGTGATATGCTCATTAACGGCTTACAAACCGATCAAGCAGAAGCCATGGGATTAATGGCACCCAGTCTATTTATTCGCCTGTTTCTATTAGGTATAGTGCCTGCTTTCATGATTGGTAACATTCGTCTAAAGCGATTGTCTTGGCAACAAGCAACCCTTCAAAAATCAGTCACCCTATTATTACCTATCGTATTGGTAGCGGTGTGTCTGGTACCATTTGGTGACCAATACGCCAGCTTTTTTCGCCAGCACAAAATAGTCCGTAGTTATGTCAATCCTATTACCCCTGTTTACTCTGTTATCAAACTGGGTACTGATTATATCGCTGAGCGCCGTCGTCCCGATACGCTAATCCCTCATGCCACAGATGCAAAACGCAGCAACACTAGCAACAGCGCTGTAAAACCTAAGTTGATGGTATTTGTAGTAGGAGAAACCGTTCGAGCTGACCATATTGGCTTAAATGGTTACGAGCGCAACACCACGCCTTTGCTTTCAAAACAATCAGACATTTACAGCTTTAAAGACGCCTCGTCATGCGGCACATCCACCGCCTATTCAGTACCCTGCATGTTTAGCTACGCCAATAGAAAAAATTATGACCCTGATAGCGCTAACTACAATGAAAACGTGCTTGATACGCTACACAAGCAAGGCGTCAATGTCGTTTGGCGAGACAATAACTCTAGTGCCAAAGGGGTGGCTGACCGCGTAACTTTTGAGGATTATAAAACAGCCGCGCTCAATCCAGATTGTGATATTGAGTGTCGAGATATAGGCATGCTTGATGGTTTTGATAAACTGGTTAAGTCAGGCAGCTCACAGAAAGAGACACCTAAAAACACACTTATTTTGCTGCATCAAATGGGCAATCATGGACCCGCCTATTTTAAGCGCTACCCTAAAGATTTTGCAGAATATCAGCCCGTCTGTATGACCAATGAGCTATCAAAATGCGACAACCAATCAGTTATCAATGGTTATGACAATGCCATTCGTTATACAGATTATTTTTTAAATAGCGTGATCGACACATTAAAACCCTATGAGCAAGATTATGAGGTGGTGATGGTATATATTAGTGATCATGGAGAAAGTTTGGGCGAAAACAATATTTACTTGCATGGTCTGCCATACGCTATTGCGCCAAATGCACAAAAGCACGTGCCAGTGATTATTTGGTCACCGACTGGCAACGGCATTGCTAGCAGCACTATTGCTAACAGTAGCCTTGCTAACATGATTGATCAGCCCGTATCACATGATTTTATTACGCCAACCTTGCTTCAGTTTTTTGGTATCACCACTGACGAAACCAAAGCAGCACCCACCTTTTTTAAAGTGACTAATTGAATTCTTTATCATCGCTCCGCCTTTTTAGGTAATAATACTCATGCACAAGATACTCATCATTGAAGACAATCCCGATATCGTCGCCAATATTTATGCTTTTTTTGAGCCGAAAGGCTTTGAGCTAGACAATGCCCATAATGGCATTAGTGGCTTAACGCTCGCATCGAATAATCGATATGACGTCATCTTGTTAGATGTCATGCTGCCAGGTATGGATGGCACTAAACTGTGCAAAAAGCTCAGGGAAGAGCTGCATGACAAAACGCCAGTATTGATGCTGACCGCTCGCGATACGATTTTAGATAAAGTGGCAGGATTCGATAGTGGCGCTGACGATTATCTGGTTAAGCCTTTCTCATTGGTGGAATTAGAATCTCGTATTAAGGCTCTCATACGCCGACATAAAGATGATCATTTTGAGCATGGTTTAACCGTTGGCACGTTGTCTTTAAATCATAGTGAGCATACGATTACACGTGAAGGTAAGTCGCTAAAACTCACACCAACAGGCTTCAAAATACTGCATACCTTAATGAGCGCCGCGCCACGCGTAGTTAGCAAAACCGAGCTGGAAGAAAAGGTATGGGGCGAAGACATACCAAGCAGTGATGCACTGCGCACTCACATGCACGGGGTTCGTGCGCAGGTAGATAAGCCGTTCGATAAAATCATGATAGTCACGTTGCCCGGTGTCGGTTATCAGATTATTGATCCTGATAAAGCCTAAAAAATCATCGGCTGATGTCCTTATTTGACTTTCACTGTCTTTCATATTGTCTTTCACAACGAAGTAAATACCATGTTTAATATCGACTCCATTGCCAATAAGTTTCGACTCTCCTACTTGTTATTTGCCCTATTACTGTGTGCCACTTTCGTCAGTATTTTCATGTATGCCGAAGTCAGAATGGAGCAACAGCTGGTCAAAGCTCGCTTATTGCAACAGTTAGAGCTTAGCCAAGAAAAAGAAGGCGATCAGCCTATTTATAGCGCTGAACCGGGTATTAAAATTTATCGCTTCGATAACGCACCGAGCAATCTGCAAAAACTGACCACCCAAACCGTACAAGAAATGCCCGTCACTGTCACCACTAAAAATGGTCAATCGACAACAGAGTTACATTTTTTTAATTATAAAAAAGACAAAGAAAACTACATTTTAACCTACTTAGAAAACACTGAAATGGTGATGGGGAATTACCCTGTTTTGGCCATATTTGAGCATTTAGAAGACATATTTGCCAACGCCCTAAAAGTAGCAGTCATTTTGAGCTTATTGATTGCAGCGATATTTTCATCGCTGTCCTCCAAGCAAATCATTAAACCTTTATTAGACTTAAAGCAAGCCGTAGAAACAGATCATCGCAACTTGACGGAATTGACGCATCTGCCCTCCGAGGTTGGCGTGTTAGCACGCGCAATCGATGAAAAAAACCACAAACTTGAGCAGTACCTCAAACGCGAGCAGCTATTTACTGGTGATGTCAGTCACGAGCTGCGCACGCCTTTGACGATTATCATGGGGGCATCAGAAGTATTGTCCTCACAACTAGAAAACGACCCTCACTTGAGCGCATTTGCCACTCGTATCAGTACGACCGCCAAAGAAACCTCGGAGATTATCAGCGCCTTATTATTGCTGTCTCGTGCTCCTGAAAAACTGGATGCACCGCCAACGTCTATCAATGACATCGCGTTAAATGAAGTACAGCGCTTAAATTACTTGCTTCGCCATAAGTCAGTCACCTGTAAAGTAGTGGCAGAACAGCTGTATGTCGCACACGTACGACCTGAACTACTAAAAATGGCACTGGGTAATTTGATAAAAAATGCGTTTCAGTACACCGATGAGGGTGAGGTCATCATCACTATCGATGCTGAAAAAATCACCGTCACTGATACTGGTCTAGGTATTCCTGAGGTGATGATGCCGCTGCTATATGAGAGATTTGAGCGTCTAGAGCAGCAGTATAAAGACATCTCATTGGATACAGAATCGTCATCGGCAGCTGACGCCCATTATCCAGCAGAAGGCACAGGCTTGGGACTCAGTATCATACAGCGCATCATGACACATATGGGCTGGCAGCTTACCCATCAAGTCAACCCGTTAGGTGGCAGTACCTTTATCATCAATTATCATTAGAGAAGATCTCTATTTTAAAAAAGCTTAACGTTTTCTTAATGCCTGCCCGCTTATACTTAATATCTGCTGATTTATTTTGTCCATTTATTTTTTCCACGATTAAATAGTTAAATGATTGAATGATTGAATGATTGAATGATTGAATGATTGAATGATTGAATGATTGAATGATTGAATGATTGAATGATTGAAACTTATCGCATACCTTGATATTAATAGACTGTGAAGCATTTGACATGAATAAAGCAAATCCTATTAATCTTGAAGACCAGTCTGCCAGTCGTGGGGTTTTAAGCCCAATAACAGGCAAAAAACAACTGCTACCTCATAGCTATGCTAGTGACGCCAAGGGTAAAACAGGATTTTACCGTATTATAAAAGCCGTTGGTTACTCTCTAGATGGCTTTAAAGCAGCTTACAAATTTGAGGCGGCTTTTCGACAAGTATTTTGGCTTAATCTCATATTATTCATGGCTATTATATTGTGCCCTTTCACTATCAGCATCAAAATGCTGCTGGTCGTCGCTTCTTTCTTATCATTAATTGTCGAACTCATTAACACTGGAATCGAAGCCAGTGTCGATCACACATCGACCGCCAAGCATCCACTGGCAAAGATAGCCAAAGATGTTGGCTCTGCGGCGCAATTTCTGGCATTAATGCTGCTATTTATCTTGTGGATGATGGCATTATTGAGTGTTGTATTTTGAAAACATATTCAGCCAATGGAGTCTGGCTTAAACTCCTATGCTTGACCATCATAGCGACACTGTTGTTTGAGCACAGCCAATTAGACATTCATATTAGTGAGATTTTTTACACTAATGGACACTGGCTACTAGAAAAAGGCACACAACCTTTCGCCTTTATTTTTTATGACTTGCCTAAATTGCTACTCATCTTACTTGGCATTTATCTCATAACCATTCTAATTCTGAGACATAAACAGAATTCAGACATCAATCTGGTAATAAAAAATACTAAGTACGATAAATTGCTCACGCCTTTATCCACGCGTGAAATAAGTTATCTACTGCTTGTTTTAATTGCCGTTCCCAGTATGATTGCGCTACTCAAAGGTGTGACTCATGTCAGTTGCCCCAATCATTTAATACTGTTTGGTGGCGACTTGCCTTATCTAAATATTTGGCAAAATATAGTCGCTAACACGCCTGCCAAGTGCTTCCCAGCGGCTCATGCCAGTGCCGGATTTTCTCTATATGGCTTGGCATTTTTACCCACTCTACATCAGTATCGCTATAGAATATTTGAAATAGTCACGGTCGTAGGATGGACGATGGGACTGTATAAGATGCTGTTTGGTGATCATTTTTTTAGTCATACATTAGTATCGATGCTTCTATCATTGACCATAACCTGCGCGCTTGCAACGCTATTTTTTAAATACCCAGTAGCGAATAAAGCCAACAGTATCAATGCTAATGGCAAAAAACCTGATGCGGCAAGCTTTCAAAAATCGTCGAAAACCCAATCTTAACTGTTGAATAATAGCCAAATTAACAATGATACCCTTATGAAAATAAAGCTACTAAGCATTTGATAAATAATGTATAAATAGTTATTGCTGACTGACTTAACATTGAGTAACAGCATGGATTGCGCTCATCGACGACGTTCTTTATTTATCAATAGCCCGCAAAGGAATGTAGCTATGAGCATCCTATCTTTTGTTCTACAAAGATCACCTATCTACCCTTTACTGACACTGACATTATTAATAATAAGCGCTGCACATAGCAGCCATGCCGCCAGTTATACCATCAATCCTGCTGGCACCCATGTGCGCTTTGCCATTGAACGCTTCCAATCCCCTGCCACTGCGGGCGGCTTTTATAATGTCCAAGGTCAACTGCAATATGACTCAAGTTTAAAAACTGGCAATATCTCCTTGGTCATTCCGATCCGCTCTCTAAATACGGGGAATAAAGCATTTAACCAGACTTTGACAGGCCCTAGCTTCTTTGATATGCAGCGCTTTCCATTGGCACGTTTTGATTCTAACAAATGGTATTTTAGCCAAGACAAATCACGCCCAATGGTCACAAAAGTAGACGGTCATCTAACGCTGCATGGCGAAACCCACCCTATTAGCTTAACAGCGACTAAGTTTGACTGTTATCTACATCCCACGCTCAAAAAAGATATTTGTGGTGGGGATTTTACGGCGATGATTGATCGCACCAAATGGAATATCGATAAATATGCGTGGTTTGGCGTCACTAAAAACCTTCATTTAAACATTCAGGTCGAGGCAACCAAACAGTAGCAGTCCTTATCAGCATTAATTTTATGACATTAATTTTTATAGCACTGCTTTTTTAGGGCCTGTCCTCATTTTACAAATGGGCTAAAAATAGCTAAACAGGCTGAGGCGGTACGGAATACGTGCCAACTACGTGAGCCACCATGTCGCGAGAGCCTTCAGAATAAAGCGCAACCTCGCCAACGATTAGCGTGCGACCTACTTTTATCAACGTACACTCAGCGATAATACGTGCTTCTGCTGAGGGTTTGCGCAAAAAGTTAATGGTCAAACTCGTCGTCACCGTTAATGGCACAATACCTATTTTACCAAGTATCGCCACATAGAGAGCCACATCAGCGATGCTCATCAATACTGGTCCAGAGACCGTACCACCGGGACGCAATTCATTGATCCCAATATCGTGTGATAAGATCGAGCGATTGTCGCCGACTGCCTCGATGACACATTTGGTTTGTGGAAATTCCAACGCCATAAAGGCGACAATTTCTTCTTTGGTTGCAGACATATCTCTTCCTTGGATTTTATTATCCTTAATCAATGCACCACTGGCGTACCTTCTGTACTAAATGCAAAGCCTTTATTGCTAAAATTACCAATCATCACCGCCTCAATGACAGGCTTGACCGTCTCGTCTATCCCTTCGACTTCGATGATAAAGTTGGCGCCCGATCCGCCTTTATCCTCTTCTTTTTCGACGATATAATTGAGCGTGGCCATTGCTGGAAGCTCAATCGGTTTGTTTAAATAGGATTTTATAAAGGTTCCATCAGTGCCATAGTAGTCAATTTTATTGATATACAGTGATTTTTTTAGCGTGGTATTGCGTACACTCAAAGTCGCTGATAGCAAGACTTTACGATTGTCTCTATCGGTATAAATGTCAGAATAAATGGGCACATAAAAGGTTTGTTTATAGGCAAACTGGCTACGATCAACCGCTGTTGTCATCTCCAGCTCTTGAATGGGGTCTTGATGTTTTTCTGAATACAACACGTTCGGGTCTTGCGGCGTCGGGTCACAGCCTGACAACAATGCCATCGTCGCAAGCAACAAGATGGATATAGTGCGCTTACTCATAAGTTTCCCCTTTGCCTTTTCATGTCATGGCTGTTGCAAATGTTTATTTGATGTTTACACCGACACTACGCAGAAACTCGTTGATATGCTTGTTAGCACCGTAGATGACCAATACGTCTTTATCTTGCAATACTTGCTCAGGCGCAGCCAAACCTTTAATACTAGGCTTACTTTGCGTACGACCAAAGCTGTCTTCATAATACTCATAGCGCAGGGTACTAAGCAATCGAATATTGAACTTTTGCTCCAATTGCAAGTCATCAACGGTCTGACCAATCAACGACTTAGGAATGCTAATCTCTACCATACTGAAATGATCACTCAGCTCAAACGAGTCGACGAAATAACGTAGCGACAGCCGTTTGGCCCAGCGATTGGCCGCCTCTTTTTCAGGATGAATCAAATCATCAACGCCGATAGCTTGCAACACTTTTTCGTGCAGTGGATTAATACTACGGCTGATCAAACGTTTTGCTTTTAGGGTTTTAAATAATGCAGTCGCCATGACGTTTGCGCCTTGGTCTTCACCGATTGCGACAATAACGATATCGGTGTCGACAATCGGTAAACCATTGACGGTATATTCATCCGTGGCATCCATACAGATGGTATGAGAGATGACTTCCTTATACGCCTCAACCTTTTGCATGCTGCTGTCAATGGCAATCACTTCGTGCCCCTGACGGGTCAACGCCATGCCTAGCGATGAGCCAAAGTTCCCTAACCCTACGATGATATATTTCATAACCTTATTAACCTTTTTCAGTATTTTTTAATGATGAAATGGCTTATTTACGACCATTTAATTGATCGTGATTTCTTCAGTTGGATAGCGATAATTGCGCTGGCGTCTATTTTTAAGTAGGGCAATAAAGATGGTCAACATGCTGACACGCCCAACAAACATAATGACTGACACCACTATTTTGCTAAAATCTGATAACTCTGTCGTCAAATTCAAACTTAATCCCACCGTGCTGTAAGCTGAAAAACACTCAAAAACCACCTTGATTAAATCAAGCTCTGGTTGATCATAGCTGATGAGCGTCACGCCCATACCGATGACCAATAAAGACAGCCACATAATAGAAAATGCACGGCGAATCGAGATGTCAGCAATCTGCCGCTTAAAGACCTCAACATTGGTCTGACCACGTGCCAAACTCAAAGTGTTTAACAAGGCAATCGCAAACGTACTGGTTTTGATACCACCGCCCGTCGAGTTTGGCGAGGCACCAATCCACATCAAAAATATCGTCAACATAATCGTGGGAAACGCGAGTTCACCCATGTCGATGGTATTAAATCCTGCGGTTCGCGGCGTGGCAGCAGTAAACAGCCCTGTGACAAGCTTACCGAAAAAACTGCGATGGTCTGCCAGCACATTGTTATATTCAAATATCATCACACCGATGAGACCTACCAACAATAAAGCGCCCGTCGTAATCAAGGTTATGCGGCTATTAATATTAAGCAACCATGGTCGATAAATATAACGCTGATCATGGCGATAGATCAGGCGCTCGGCACGATCACGTAAATAACGCAGCACATTGACCACAATGACAAAACCCATGCCGCCAAAGATAAAGGTCGTAGCGATAATCAGTTGTAATGGGTAATTAAAACGTAGCGCGTCATCATACATGCCAGCGCTAAATGTAGAAAATCCAGCATTACAGAACGCAGAAATCGCATGGAAAACAGAGAAGAATAACTGCTCAGACCAATCCATATCTGGTATGTCATAAATACTGATATAAATGAGTGCCGCAGCCACTGCCTCAACGGCAAATGTCACATATAGGATGGACTTGAGGGTCGATACCACATCACCCATGCCGCGCATGTAAGACATCTCACTGATGCTCGCCTGCGTCTCATAACTGACACCGCCCTTAAAGAAATAACTAAAATACGTCACAAAAGTCAAAATACCCAAGCCGCCGATCTGTATCAGCCCCATGATAATGACTTGCCCAAAAGTCGTGAAATAAGTCGCCGTATCTACCACGATGAGACCAGTCACACAGACAGCACTGGTCGCGGTAAAGAGCGCATCAATGAAAGACAGCGGCTGCGTCGTTGCATTGGGCATCATCAGTAGCAATGCACCGACCAATACCAATGACAGGAAGCTTAAGATAAAAAACTGTGCAGGGTTTAGAAAGGTACGATTGAGATTAAAATCGTGGTCAGATATTTCACGAATAAAGGTCACAAAGACAGCAATTTTGATGGCAACGAAGCCATCAACAGCGACCGACATCCCAGAACGCACCAAATCAGTGAAATGCGCTACCAGTAAAATGACAATCGCGATACTGGTCAGTAAGTCAAAGACCGCAACTTTATTTAGAGTCAGCGGCTTTTTGCTATAGAGGTAACGCCCTGCCGTCACAACAAAGCCTAAAAAAATAATCGCCAGATAAAAAATATGGAAAACCTGTTGTAGCCACATCGGCAGCGTGAAACCACTGTCTAATAAAGCAATGGCTACGCCGATAATACTAATGACAATCGTGACATTATTTAACAATCGATAACGCTTGGCTGCATGCATCGCCCTAATCCATGATAGGAATAACCACGATATTTATACTCCTTTTTTGTGTTACTCACAAAAACTGATTTTAGATAATCGTAACCAATTATGATGCCCTGTTGAACGCTCATACCTAGCCATACTGATTGCTAAGATGGCTGTAGATAAATTATAGATTGGCAGTGACGGTAATATTTACGTTTTAACGAGGTTTTGTGAGGTTGGATTAGATAAAAAATGATCACTGTGAGGGTCGCTTAATGACATTTTTAAATAGTAGCATTTCTATATAGCGACATTTTTACATGGCTACATTTTTGGATAGTTGCAGTGCAAACATATGCTCTAGTAGGTTCATTAGTCTATAGGTTGGCGTATTTATGAGCGCTATATCCCAATAATCATATTTACGTAGTTTCTGTCGATGTGGTCGCCATTTTCACCCCGCCCCATGTCACCAAACCAACGCCCAGTGCGATCAATGAAGCACCCAGAAACAACCCTTCTGGCGGCACCTCACCCTGCAGAAAAATGGCCACTGGCACACCGACAACTGCGCCGACCGATCCTAATAAACTTAATAAAACAGGACCGCCAGTTTTTTGTAGTAAAAACAACAATAAGAATTGACCTGCAAATACGGCGGCTTGTATGCCAATCAAACCTAGCAGCACCCAGTCTAGTGGCATATTCACTGAAAAATTAGGCAATACACTAAATGACAGCAGCAACAGCGAAGCCGCTATTAGCATACCTGGCGCGAGTGCACTAGGCGACGCTTTATCAGGCCAGCGTAAGGTACGATATATATTACCAATAGCCAGTAATACTGGCCCGCAAAGCGCGATCAAAATCCAAAAAACACTGGCATCGGGTGCTGTAAACTTACGCGCTGCCAATACTCCTGCGCCAAGAAGCGCCGCGGCCACACCCAAAGCGCGGACGATATTAAATCGCTCCATCCGCAGTGCCAATGCGCCAAGATAAGTCAACAATGGTGGAAGCGAGATAATGAGCGCGACGAAACCTGCACCCACATGTGGGATAGCCGAAAACAGTAGTAAATTAGAACCTGCAACACTGATGAGCGCGGCCACAAAATAGTATTCAAAGCTACGCGCATTTAAGGGAGGTAATTCGTGCCGTATGAAGGCAACGATCAATAAAATAGCAGCAGCGCCCGTGATGGACCAAAAGAGAAATGCCAGTGGTGTAATACCTATCTCACTAGCATATTTTGCCAAATTGGTAGAAATACCAATCAGACCTCCTCCGCCTAACAAGCAAGCAAAAGGGAGGAGCCATGTGCTGGTGTTGCGAGAAGCTTGCTGTTCTAAAGACTCACTCATCAACTATCCTATTGGTAGCGACGCTGATGACGATAGCTCATCAGACAAACCTAAATCTAAACCTTGTACTGCCTTATTTGCTGCGTCGATAGCACCAGCAATATAACCAGGAAACGCCTCTGACCATTCGCTTGCGCTACCCGTTAGGCAGTTTTGCCATGCACCTGTATTCGGCTTAGCGGTAGGTGCTACGGCATGTTGACCTGCGCCACTGGCATCAGCAGGCGTCGCGGTCAATGAATCTTGCGCCCAGTCTTTCAGATACTCAGCCGTTGGCGTCTCTGCCTGTGCACCAAATAAACGTACCAACTGCGCTCGGGAATGGGCTTTTAGCTCCATTTCTGAGACGCTTTGACGGACGTAAGCAGGAACGCCAAAGAAGCCAAACAATGCACCTTCGCCCTCTACCAAGGACGCATCATGAATCTCAGTAAGTGGCCCTATTGCACTTCTCGCTGACCCTGATAATCCTTGATTGCGCCAAAATGGCGAATCATAAACCGCCACATATTTGGCATGTGGCGCCATCCATGTCGCGGTCTCTTGCCATTCTTTTATCAATGGCTGTGGTAAAGCAGGTTCAAACTTGATGTTATTCGCCGCCAAACGAGGCGGTAGCGCAAGGAGCACATGTTGCGCTTGATAAGTAGTTATTTGACCAGCTGTCATCTGTTCAGCGCTGCATTCGCTCTCTATGCTGATACAGCGCTCAGTCTTGGTTACATGCTTTACAATTTGCCCCGTGATAATGCGCGCAGGATTTAAGCGCGCATACAGAGCATCAATGAGCGCTGCCATACCACCGACGAGACGCATAGACGGTGGCGAGCTTTGATAGCCTTGGGTACGGATAGGTAACTTATCGGCGGCACGTTCAACCATCATATCACCGTCCTCGAACTGCGCAAAACGTGGTAAACTCAACATTTCAATAAGGCTGCTCAACTGCGGCTGATACTCTGGCCAAAACCACGATGGCCCTAAGTCGAAGCCATCGTTTGATTTTTCATTATCGACACTTTGTCTACTAGCATTCTGATCTACTGATGATTTCGCAACAGCGATGCGCCCGCCCAATCTATCGCGAGCCTCTAACAGGATATAATCGATGCCTTTTTGTTCCAATAAAAACGCCGCATACAACCCACTCAAACCACCGCCAACTATCACCACAGGTTTGTATTGCATATCGGATCACCCTATTTATAGTCGGTTCAATATAATTTGGATACAAGGAAGCCGAGTGAAAGTACTACAATTAGTAGGCTAAGCGAGACTAACACCGTACTCAATTTATAGAGGATTGATTATAGTTGAGATTCTTCAGCCAACAACTTGGTCAGCAGCTCGTCTATCTCAACCTTAAACTCTTTATCCTCAATCTTATTAGCCGTAATTTTGGCATTCTGTAGGTTTAGGATAGCCGCTTCTTTGTTACCTGTCTCAAGCTGTAGTACCGCCATAGAAAAAGCAATCGACGACAGATGATCTTTTGAATTGATCGCAGTCGCTTTGGCTAAGGCCTTGTCATAAATAACTAAGGCTTCGTCTAAATCTTCGGTAAAGTCAGCCAATGTTTCCCACTGTTCTGGATGGTCTTTATCGGTATTTTCATTATCATTACAAATGGCTTCTAATTCGGCATAAAATCCATCAAATGCTGCTTGATTGCCTATACGATCAGCTTCCAATAACTCTTCAGCTAAGGTATAAATTGCTTTATAAATTTTGGTATTAATCATTGCTCATAACCTTTTATGAATTAGGATCTATGGTACTTGTTTTTCAGCCAAGAGTACTTGGCGAATATTACTTGGTAAACAGTGCTTAGCTGGGATTATAACGCAATTCCACCAGCTAAGAGGATTGGCACAAAAAAAGGATGCGATAGTCGATATCACACCCTTTTTATTCATCAAACTACTAATTGTTTTTTATCTGCCTAAAAGCTCATTATCTTGGTGGTTTGATCGACCATTAACGCCCCGATGGCAGCAGGATCAGCAGCACTCACGCCGTCAATCAGTGCCGACTGGTCAATACCCTTACTCGGTAGATAAAGTGCACAAACCTCAACCTTAGTATTGGTATTCTTCATGACCATTTGCATCAAACCCTGTGGACTCATATTTTTAGGCGGTTGTGCTGTGGTCACACTTTTGGGTGCGTCACGGAGCGCCATATCACCGGCTGGACCGCAGAGCAATACTCGAGTATTGGCACCTTGCTGCGCGGATTGCATAGTTAGCACCATCGACATGAGCTGCACTTGAGCATCGTCTGATGTCACATTTATCAACACCGATGGCGTCGGTTTTTTATTCTCTGGAATGACGTCACTCTTTTGTGACATGGCATTGGTCGCTGTACAGCCAACCATCAGTGAGGCGGCGCTTATAGCAAGTGCAGTAGCAACTATCCGTTTCATCATCTTCTCCATTTATCAACAATCATTAAAATCATCGTTATTAAACTATACACTAAAATATATTAATAAAAGGTATAATATTATTTATGATAAGAAAGTTATGATAAGAAATACAATCTGTGGCGTGTCCTCATTTTGAGAAGAAAAGAATACAGCACTGCGATCAACTCAGTTCGCGCCAGTGCAGCCACAACCGCGTATCAAGCTCAAACTGATGATACTCAGGCTCCATATGACAGCATAATTGATAAAAAGCTTTATTATGCTCATGCTCTTTAAAATGCGCCAATTCATGCACGACAATCATGCGCAAAAACTCAGGCGGCGCTTCTTGAAACAAACTCGCCACGGTGATGCTGTTGTGGGATTTTAGCTTACTGCCCTGTATGCGAGACTGGGTGGTATGAATACCTAGCGCATGTTTGAGGACCGTTAATTTACTGCTATAGCTGACATTCGATAGCTGTCCCACTTTGCGCATATATTGGTTTTTTATCTCATTGATATACTGATAAAGCGCCTTATCACTTTTTATTTGGTGCTGAGTGGGATACTTTTTTTCTAGATATGCGCCCAATTTACCATCGCTAATCAGCAATGCCGCTTGGGTTTGAACTTGCTCAGAATAATGAGCGATGTACTTTAATGTGGTCACAAACTTATCCTTTGCTAATATTTCGAAACTGATAATCCGAAACGCATCTTTATATATTTTACCCTATATCTACTTATTTTATTTTTCATAAAACAACCCCATAAGCTGCATTCAACTTATGGGGTTATTTCTTACCATATTTTTACTTAAGTGTTTTTACTTAAATATTCAGGACGTGTTGATAAATCAATTAACGCTCTAAATGTAGATACTGCAAATGGCGCTCGTACTGATTTAAGATATCGACCAACACTTGCTCTTTGGAGTAACCTACCAAGTCATACTCTTGTGAGCCTTCGCTCAAGAACACTTCGGCACGATAATAGTACTCTGCATTCTTAGTTGACGTGCTCAAAGTAAAGTTAGGACGCTCCGCTTTAATCAAATTCACTTCATAAATAAAGTCATCTTCATCGCCATGTCCAACTCGCAATTTTAGACCATCTATTTGACCGCTACTTTCATCCATGCCTTCATCTATATCTTGTCCGATATGTTCAGGGTTACGGATGTCCAAAGAGGTTTTTAGACCGCCTGCAGCAAATTCTTTTTCAACTTCCGTCATGGCAGGTCTAACCACATTTTGTAAAAAGCGTTCAACTTGTGCATGTCTAGGGAAACTGACAATGCGTTGCAAGCGTGCTTTCCAGCTCTTACCACTATCCAGCACATTAGCCGTACCAATCGTACTGGCCTTACGTTTATTACCTTCCTCTTTTAGCGACTTCCACATTGACATCATATAGAGCACAAGGATAAGCGAGAATGGCAAACCAGCAATCACAGATACTGACTGCAATGAGGCAAAGCCACCAGCGAATAATAATCCCAAAGTGATAAGACCTGTTGCTGCTGCCCAAAACAGACGCAACCAAACCGGGGCATCGGTGTCATTAGTCATGCCACGTGAGCTCAAATTCGCTAATACTAAAGCGCCTGAGTCCGCTGAAGTCACAAAGAATACTAAACCAATGACCACACCAGCGAATGATAAAACGTCACTGTAAGGAAAATACTCAAACAAGGCAAACATACCCATCGCGGCATCATTGACGGCGATTTCGCCAAGCTCAGTTGCCCCATTAGCAACCAAGTCTATCGCCGAATTACCAAAGATAGAGAACCAGGCAAAAATGAAACCCAGCGGAATAAACATCACGCCAAAGACAAACTCACGTAAGGTACGACCACGGCTAATACGCGCGATAAATAGACCAACAAATGGTGCCCAAGCGACCCACCATGCCCAGAAAAATATCGTCCAGCCTGATTTCCAATCGGCACCAGCAGTACCGTCATAGGCATATACATCGAAAGTTTTAAAGAGAATGGTTTGGAAATATTGACCAATATTTTGGGTAAAGGTATTCAGCAAATACACTGTATTACCCATCACCAATATGGCGATTAATAGCAATATCGACGATAGCATATTAAATTCAGATAAACGGCGTACGCCTTTTTCAACACCCGTCATCGCAGAGATAGCCGCAGCAACAACCACCCCTAAGATAATCAGGCTCTGTACCATTTTGCTAGACTCGATACCGAAAACATGAGTCAAACCCGCATTGGCCTGCAATACCCCAATGCCTAAGCTGGTGGCGATACCCATTAAGGTGCAAACAACACCAAAGGTATCAATGCCATCGCCAAGCCAGCCCTTAATTAAACGCTCACCAAAGATAGGCGTCAGTGGTGAACGCAGTGCCAATGGCATGTTTTTACGATACGCAAAATACGCCAGTGCCATACCGATTAAGGCATAAATACCCCAACCGTGTAGACCCCAATGTAAAAAGGTTTGCGCAAGTGCTTCGCGCATGGCTTCTGCACTGGCAGGCTCCAGCCCCGTATGCGGCGTTAAATAATGCATCAATGGCTCAGAGGCACCAAAAAACAGTAAATCAATACCGATACCCGCAGAGAACAGCATCGCGGCCCATGCTAGGAAAGGAAACTGGGCTTTTTCGTGATCTTGCCCAAGCTTGATATCGCCGTATTTAGAAAAACCAACAAATAGTGCAAATATACTATAAGCGGCAACCACCAGCATGTAATACCAGCCAAAACTCTCTGATACCCATGCCATGCTTGAGCTTAACAATGTCTCACTATAATCTGGAAACGCAATCGTCCAGATAATTAATAAAATAGAAATAATAGCTGAACCTAAAAAAACCGTCTTGTTTAGAGTCAGGGGTTTCGTCGCATCTTTTGATGGCGAGCTGTACATAAAAGACCTCAATAGGTAAATTAAACAGGGTCTGATATTGATTTGTCCGTCATAACTTGATGACTGTATGACGCACAAAGCAGTACCAATAAATGAAAATTGCGATGTAAATAAAAATTTAAATGACAATCAAAGGCAGCCACAACAGTATTAAAAATATTTAATACGTTAGCGCTGATGAAAAAGACCTTTGCGTGGAAAGGTCTTCTTATTGAAATTGCTTATATATTTCATTGCCTAATAGCTCATATAGCTCTTTAGACAGTAGAGCGGTAAGCGCGCATCGGCTCAGTTCTAAGCGGTGCACCATTGGCAACGTAATAGTCTACCGTCGAGCGTGGCAACTGCTTGCCGCGCATCTTATCGACGATTTTTTCGGCAAGCATAATGGTGGTGGCGTTTAAATTACCACTGATGATATTTGGCATAATCGATGCATCAACGACGCGCAAGCCATCGATGCCGTGTACGAGTCCTTCGCCATTGACGACTGAATCATTACCTTCACCCATCGCACAGGTACACGACGGATGATAAGCCGTTTCGCTATGATTACGGACATATTCGTCTAGCTGTGCGTCGGTCACTAGATCATCCGTTGGCGCAATGGCGCGACCACGATAAGGATCGAGCGCTGGCTGATGCATAATTTCACGGGTGATACGCATTGCCGCACGGAACTCGTGCCAGTCTTGGTCGTGAGACATATAGTTAAACAAGATGCTCGGATGCACGCTTGGGTCTTTTGAGGTCAGCTTGACGCGACCACGACTTGGCGAGCGCAATGAGCCCACGTGCGCTTGGAAACTGTGCGACTTCACTGCACTACGACCATCGTAGCGCACTGCTAATGGCAAGAAGTGGTACTGGATATTAGGATGGGTAAACTTCTCATCGGTACGAATAAAACCGCCACCTTCAAACTGATTTGAGGCGCCAAGTCCTGTGCCATTAAATAACCATTCGGCACCAATGGCTGGCTTATTCCACCATTTATTGGCAGGCGCAATCGACACTGGCAGCTTACATTCGTACTGCATATACAGCTCTAAATGGTCTTGTAGATTATTACCAACACCCGGTAAATCTAAAATCTCATTGACACCCAAATCTTTGAGCCATTGACCAGAACCAATACCAGAGCGCTGCAATAATTGCGGCGAGGCAATCGCACCTGATGAAACAATCACCTCACGAGACGCGTAGAAATTCTTGGTTTGACCTTGATGTTCTACCTTAACGCCGACAGCGCGCTTGCCATCGAACAAAATCACGTCAGTCAATGCACCCGTTAAAATGGTGATATTGCTACGCGGTTTGGCACGGTCGAGATAACCGCGAGCAGTCGAAGCGCGGCGACCATTAGGCGTGACAAAGCGGTCCATCGGCCCAAAACCTTCTTGCTGATAGCCGTTTAAATCATCGGTACTTGGATAGCCTGCTTGCACGCCTGCTTCGATCATCGCTTGGAACAGCGGATTGACCCCTGGTTTTGAAGTGGTCATCTCGACAGGACCACCGACGCCATGATAGTCATTTTCACCAGCATCGCGATTCTCTAGCTTTTTGAAATACGGCAAGCAGTCCAAATAGGTCCAATCTTCTAAACCTTTGATTTTCGCCCAATCGTCAAAATCCAAGGCATTACCACGGATATAACACATCCCATTAATCAGTGATGAGCCACCTAACCCTTTACCGCGACCACAATCCATGACGCGGTTATTCATATAGGGTTCAGGATCGGTTTTATAACCCCAGTTATAAGTAGTACCTTGCAACGGCATAGCGAGCGCTGCTGGCATCTGCGTGCGAAAGTCTAAGCGGTGGTCTGGGCGACCCGCTTCTAACAGCAACACCTTAATGTTGGCATCTTCGGTCAAGCGGGTGGCCAGCACATTTCCTGCTGAACCTGCGCCGACGATGATGTAGTCATATTCAGGTGTGGTTGATGTCATAAAACGCTCCATAATATTAAAAAATCCATCATTTCATATCAGTAAGGCGGTGCCAAAAGGACAAATTAGTCCTAATAATTCAGCCTTACCGTTTTAAAAATTTCACAGCAAAAGTGATTAAAATACCGATTCAAACTTACCAAGCTCTACTTGGATAGACTTGGTCTGCGTATAATGCTCAAGGGCTTCAATGCCGTTTTCGCGGCCGATACCTGAGTGCTTATAACCGCCCACTGGCATTTGTGCAGCCGACTCGCCCCACGTATTTAACCAGCAAATACCCGCTTCAATCTGTGCAATCACGCGATGCGCTCGGGTCAAGTCAGCAGTCACGACTCCTGCAGCCAAACCATACTCGGTATCATTGGCACGGCGAATCACTTCTTCTTCAGTCTCATAAGTCAATATCGACATCACGGGACCAAAGATTTCCTCACGTACTATAGTCATATCGTCGCTGCAATCGGTAAATACGGTTGGTGCGACAAAGGCGCCATTGGCAAGTGTGCCTGACGTGATACGGTCGCCGCCTGTTAGCAGTCGTGCACCACTCGCTTTACCTTGCTCGATATAGCTAAGCACTCTTTCCATATGTGGGAAGCTGACCAATGGACCCATGTTGATGTTCTCATCCATCGGATCGCCCAATTTAATACGCTCGACACGCAATAATATGGCTTCTTCAAACTTAGCTTGTAAGGCTTTAGGGATAAACACACGCGTGCCATTGGTACAGACCTGACCACTGCTATAGAAGTTCGCCATCATCGCGATATCAGCGGCGGTATCGATATCCGCATCATCAAATATAATCAAGGGCGACTTACCGCCAAGCTCCAAGGTTACGTCTTTCAGCGACGAAGATGCGGCACTCGCCATCACTTTTTTACCCGTTGGTACACCACCGGTAAATGAGACTTTGGCGATATCAGGATGCTGTGTTAACGCTTCGCCGACTTTATAATCGCCTTGCACAACGTTAAAGACGCCATCTGGCAGACCCGCTTCTGTCAATATTTCCGCTAACTTTAATGCAGTCAATGGCGTGACTTCAGAAGGTTTAAAAATCATCGCATTCCCAGTGGCTAAAGCTGGTGCTGCTTTCCACATCGCGATTTGAATCGGATAGTTCCACGCGCCGATACCTGCGACGACGCCGAGCGGCTCGCGGCGAGTATAGACAAAGCTAGTATCACGCAATGGAATCTGACGACCTTCAATCATCGGCGCAAGCCCTGCGTAATACTCAACGACATCAGCACCAGTCACGATATCGACATATTTGGTTTCAGAGAGCGCTTTGCCCGTGTCTTTAGTTTCAAGTAACGCGAGTACATCGTTGCGCTCACGTAATATCGCAACCGCCTTTAGCAAAATACGACTGCGCTCAACCGCCGTCATCGCCGCCCAAACCTTTTGACCTTTTTGTGCCGCTTTTACCGCTTCATTAATCTGTTCACTGGTCGTTTGCTGAACGGTAGTTAACACTTCACCCGTGGCTGGATTGATGTCTTCAAAAGTAGCAAGCGATTCGTCGATTGCTAAGTAACGACCATTAATATAAGCAGTTTGAACCTTCTCTAAATCAATGATGTCTGTTAAGTTGCTTAGGTGTGTTTTTGAATCTGTCATGCGGTGCTCCTATTAACGACTGGCAAAAGCCTTATAAACAAGCTAATGCTAAATAATGTCGTCATGGGTTAAATGTTTAAAATAAATTTATAGTGGCTATTACTACAAGCCTGACTTTCAATGCTTTTTTAATAAAAAAGCTGCTTTGATCAATCATTTAAGAACAGTATTTTATTCATTCTCAGGTTGCGTCATTTTTATCAAACGCTTATGAATAGAGGTTTTATCTGAGATACTAATCCCCGAAAAATCAGAGAGCCAAATACCATCAGCCACCAGACGTACCATACATAAGGTTTCGGTATTGTCGGTTGCTTGATGTTTCTTTAATTGCGCATTTGCCCACTTGGCCCACAACTCACGTAACTCGCTATCGCCTAGCATCAATGCATATAAGGTTGCTTGACTATCGAGCTCTTCCTGCCCTTTTTCGCCTAAGCTAATCGTGGCATTGATATAGGCACGAGTAAAAGAGCCATAACGCACAGGGTCTTCTGCCATGGCTTGATTGACTTCTGCCTCAAATTTTGCCATCGCATCATGAAACACTTCAAGGATGAGTGCATTTTTAGTGGTGAAATGATGCATCACCCCGCCTTTGGTCACCCCGACCGCATCAGCGACCGCCTGAAAGGTCACTTTTGATAAGCCCTGCTCTAACGTGATTCGCGCTGCCTGATCTAGTAGCGCACGACGGACAACTTCGGGCTGTTTTTTACGTTTGTAAGCGTTTTCCATTTCCATATCAGTGCACCACAGAATTAGAGAATAAGTTCATCACCACGACACCGCCCACAATCATAGCGATACCAACCACAGCTGCTGTATCAAGACTTTGCTTAAAAAACATCAAGCCTACGAGCGATGTCAGCACAATCCCCAACCCGCCCCATAGTGCATAAGCAATACCAAGCGGTATGGTTTTGATGGTTTGAGTTAATAAGTAAAACGAGATGGCATAAAGCACACCCATAATCAGGGTCGGCACCAAACGCGTAAACTGCTCTGACTTGACTAAAAAGGTCGTGCCAACCACTTCGCAAATAATGGCGATGGCTAGATAACCGTAGGCAATAGTGGTGGGACTCATAATTAGGTTACCTGTCTCAGATTGATCACATATTAATAATGTATATACATTAAAGAAACCATACGGTCGGTATTCTATAGAAATATTCTAGCAATGTGAAGGGCTGTTTCTGATTTTTTTGTTTCGAGGGAGGTACAGATTGTTTTACTATTCAAAAAGATAGGCGACTTGTCTAATCAAATTAGCGCTAGATTTTATATCCAACTTACATAAATAAGGGTTTTGACCACTTTTAGCTCATTCTTTAACTCATTTAGCCATTTTTAGCCCATTTAGAGATTTATCGATTGAATTGAAGACACGCCCTAGTCAAAAAATAATATTTTAGCGGTCAAAATTTGCCAAAACAGCCCGCTTTATAAGGGATTGCTGGTTATTTTTGATAGATAACAACAATATTTATAATTAATGGCATAATAAGGTTGACAGCCTATAACAACTTGGCTAAAATGTGCCCCACATAACGCAAACAAGACAAGCAATAGCGCTTATCTAACATATCGTTATACCAACTTATTCTCCAATAGCTCAGTTGGTAGAGCAACGGACTGTTAATCCGTGTGTCCCTGGTTCGAGCCCAGGTTGGAGAGCCATATACTAAAAACCTTCATCATTATTTGATGAAGGTTTTTTTATGGTTGCCGTTTTCAATTAAGAAGATAGTCGCAATCTTAGGGCGTGTCCTCATTTTAAAAGTGGTGACAAGAATGAGATAAATTGCCGTCAAACAAGGACAGTAGCACAAATAATGTCGAGATATTAATAAGCTATTTGACGATGTTTGGCAAAATTTAGCCATTTTTAGCCCATTTAGAGGTTAATAGATTGAATTGAGGACACGCCCTAGTACGATTGGCATGGCTACGGTGTTCTTTTAGGCGTTTTTGTTGTATGGTAAGGATAGTTTTGATTGGGTTAGTTTTTGTCTGAGTGCTTTACTCCTACTCACTAAAAATAATGGTTTATTATGATACCTGTACGTGTGAAAAATAAGTTTTCTGATCATCCGCAAAAAATCATGCGCCCGATCAGTATTCGTTTGTCTGAAGAGATGATTTCGCTATTAGAAGCCACTTCAAAAGAGTTGGGGTTTAAACGCATCCAAGGGCTTATTCGTTTATATATTCGCCAAGGGCTTGACCGCGATCATCAAGACTACACCCTAGCCCATGACGAGGTGTTCATCGAAAGCCTGCGTAAACGCGGGGTCAGCCAGCGTATTATTGATGAGGCTATTGTCGTGACCCACAATAATAATATTACTCACTCACTATCTGAGCTGCAAGAAAATGACCAAGCTCATGACTAACTATTCAAACAGTCGTTAGCTGTTACTGCTGTTAATAAAAAAGACTGAGTTTGCTTAACGGCACTCAGTCTTTTTTTTGTGGGCGTAATAAAAATATCTATTGTGAATAAAAATACCGATCATGATTGCTTGTCAGAACTTATTATAAATAGTACGTCTCCTGCCCTTTTTTGCTGTCATATAACAAAAATATGCCTATTTTGCTTGCGATACAGCATTTAGCGATAATTAAACACAACCTTTCATCAAACGAGGTATATTAAGAAAACGCTCATTATTTTGTTGTCATTCTTTATTATCCATAAAGATTTTTAAGGAGGTGTACGATGGCGAGTTTACATCAACGCTTGAATAAAGCTTTGTTATTGACGATTGCCTTAGCGATACTACCAATCGTTTCTGGTTGCTCACAGCCAACCGCGGATCCAACCAAAAAAACCATACCGACCAACTCAGATCAGTGGCAGAAAAAACTCGGCACCACTTTTGAGCAGTTACCTGAATCTGAGCAGCAATTACTCAGCCGCTACATGTTGCGAATGAAACTCAGCGGTGCCTATGAGTCGGGGGCGATGCCGCGTACCACTATCAAGCAAGCCCTTGTGCAACAGCGTGAATACGAACGACTACATCCAAACAATCCAACAGGTAAAAAAAGCCCCATCGTCAGCAGTCAGCCAGCTTATAGTGCCAATGCGCAGAACTATCCTGTCGCTCTACTACCAGTCAAAACCAGCGATAGTGACAGCTTAAATCAAGTAAAACTACAGTTTATGCTCTCTAATCACGGCAAGGTCGCCATTCAAAGCTTTAAGGGCACACTGACCATGCAAGATGCTAACTTGGCGCAGGGCAAAAGCTTTAACGTACCACTAACACAGTTTGACCCGCCTATTAAACCAGAGCAGTCTGGTAAGATCATCATCGAGAGCAGTATTGAAGACATCAATGTTATGCGTGCTATTAAAAATACCAAAGACTTGACCATCATGATCAGTAAAGGCACATTGATATTGGAGAATGGGCAGGAAATTAAGTTTGATGAGTCGCTAATGAGATAAAAAAGTGCTGCAGAATATTTATAAAATAATAGGATAAATATCCAGCATAAAAAAAGCCCCAATCATCACTGATTAGGATTTTTTAAATACGATCAAAGAGTATTGTTTTTTTTACTGATATTAGCTCCCAAAGGACATACCTATATCTCCACTACCATTGGTAGCACGAAGCAGTAGATTGTTGTCATTATCATCCAATATTGAATTACCTGTTAGAGTTTCTCCAGCAGCAGCACAGTTGATTTGGCCAAAAGTTATAGTGCTTATATAGTATCTTCCTGAAGCAGCTGGTGTGAACTTTCCTATCATATTACAACCTTTGCTATCCACACCATTAAAATTACCATTAGTAGTAAATTTAATGGTTGCAGAAATTATATTCGTTCCACTAGTCACATATAAAGGACCTGCGAATGTTTTATTATCAATCTGGTTAAAGTTATGCTTTTTAAATGATGCTTGATTAAAATTTAAATTATACGCTATTGAGTTTGAAGGTAATTCTATTAATTTGCCGTCGATAACACCTAACTTATAATCTCCACTAACGTTAATATCACGGGAAGGACGACTATCAAAAGAATAATTTTTTGCTGGAACATTAAATTTACTATTACTAATTAATACTGAGTTATTACTTTTAATAAAACCTATAGGATTCTCGTCTCCATTTGAATCATCAATTTCTATATATGTAAGCCACAAGTTACTATCGTCATCTACGAGAGCGTCTAAAAGCTCACCTTCATTGTTACTACCTGCATAAAAGCCTGGTATTAACTTAACGCTCGGTGTCGGTGTCGGTGTCGGTGTCGGTGTCGGTGTCGGTGTCGGTGTCGGTGTCGGTGTCGGTGTCGGTGTCGGTGTCGGTGTCGGTGTCGGTGTCGGTGTCGGTGTCGGTGTCGGTGTCGGTGTCGGATTAGAGTTAAACTCAGAATCATCACCGCCGCAACCTAAAAGTAGAGTGCTAGCCAATAAGTATAATGCTATTTTATTCATTAGATTATCCTCAGGTTATTTAGCTACAAGGCGATATTAGGCATATTAAATACAACTTTATTATATTTACTTATTAGAATATATACTATATTTTTTAACTGATGCTTTTCACAATTTTGTAACCACAGAGTATGTCTATCAATATAATCCACTAATTAAAAAGATGATAATCCAACGATAATCAATACAGAAACTATATAAAAATTGCTTTTTGAACATAAAAAAAGCCCCAATCATCACTGATTAGGGCTTTTTTCGAATTTGGAGGAGACGGAGAGATTCGAACTCTCGAAGGGCTACAAACCCTTGTCGGTTTTCAAGACCGGTGCATTCAACCACTCTGCCACGTCTCCATTTGTGCATTATTATAACGATATAAAATAAAAATGCAACAAAAAAAGCCGCAATCATTAATAATGATTGCGGCTTTCGAATTTGGAGGAGACGGAGAGATTCGAACTCTCGAAGGGCTACAAACCCTTGTCGGTTTTCAAGACCGGTGCATTCAACCACTCTGCCACGTCTCCATTTGTGCGTTATTATAGCGATATAACGTAAGAATGCAAGCAATTAATTGCACGAATTTAAATTATTTTGATGCTATCGTTGATTCCGTTTAAAAGAGAGTCAAGGCAACTGCATGCAGAGGTATATGTAATACTTCAAGCAAGGTTAACACGGTCACTCTTTTATAGAGGATTGACGATAGGTTTTTCATAAGAAGCCAGATGTAGACACATATCTAGTAGTCTATTGGCATAACCCCATTCGTTGTCATACCATGCAAAAACCTTGTATTGACTACCCACTTGCATGAGTTGCTGACCATCAATGATCAAAGACTCAGTCTGATGGATAAAATCACTGGATACCAATGGCTCATCCGTATAAGCCATGATGTCACGCAAATGTGCCTGACTGGCAGATTTGAGTGCCTCGCGGACTGCCTCGACAGACACATCGGGCGTATCAAAAACAAAGGTCACATCAATAGCTGCGACATCAATGGTAGGCACTCGTATCGAATGCCCATTTATCTTGCCTACCATAGCAGGTAGCACACGCTCTGTCGCCGCGATACTGCTAGAGGTGGTTGGGATAATATTATAACCAGACGCGCGCGCGCGTCTTGGGTCACGGTGCGCTTGATCAAGCACTGTCTGATCAGCGGTGACCGCATGAATCTCCGTCATCATCGCTGACTTTACCCCAAATGCGGTATCAAGCGTCGCAATCAAGGGAACCAAGGCCTGCGTGGTACAAGAAACGCTCGATATAATCGGCAGCTCACGTGTTAGCTCATCAGTATTAACGCCCATAACGATACAAGCATCGACATCATCGAATGGTGCCGCACCGATAATCACCTGCTGCGCCCCAGCCACTATGTGCAGTTGTGCTTGCTCATAAGAGCGAAAATGTCCGGTACACTCTAGTACCACATCGACACCCAGCGCCTGCCAAGGCAACTGCGCAGGGTTACGTTCTGAGAATAAATTGATACAATAGGTATAATTGTTTTTTGTCAGACAAAGCTGTGTGGCGCTGTCATTGTTACCGTCATCGCTCGCTTCATCGTTGCTACTCGCCACAATATCAGCACTGACCCCAAGGCGACTTAGGCGACCATGCGTGCTGTCAAACTTTAATAAGTGCAACAGAATGTCAGCAGGGGCTAAATCATTGATTGCCACGACATGGATCGCACGGCCTAATACCTCAAAGCGCTCTAGCAATGCCCGCAAAACGTTGCGCCCTATACGTCCAAAACCATTGATAACAACCCTCAGTGGCTGTGTGTCATCACTAGATGCATAAAACGCCGCTGCTGCTACTGGGTCAGACGTTAATTGATAAGTGGCGCTCGAAAAATCAGGCATAAAAAGATATCGCTATAAAGGGATAAAAAATTGAGCACTACAAAGTCAGCGCTACAATGAAACAAAACCAACAAGTTGTTAATCGGCTCTAAGAATTGTTATATAAAAGCTAAATGGCTTTGGTGAATGCTTGAACCCTGAATTGTCATACTCAGTATCAAGACGCCATTCGGCATTAAGGCGTTATAAAAATCAGTGCTAAGCGAATGGTGTTGTAGTCGATACTTTGTTTAAGATAATCAAATATCGGGCGCAGTTTGATACTACCATCATCATTAAAGTCGTTTGGATTATTGGCAACCTTGATGGCGACATAAGCATTACCAACAGCAGTCATCACCTCATCCTCTGGACGCAAGTGATCGCAGGCAAGACTTTGATCTTGTGATTTTAGATCAGCAATATGACGCATAATCGTTGATTGTGAAAGCTGACGGGCTTGCGAGATTTCTGCAATCGACAAGCTTTCCTCTAATAATAATCGCGTCGCAAGCAAGGTACTGTCCGACTTATCTGAAACTTGATTGCCCAGTTTCTGTTTTTTGTCTATTTGCGCCTGTTGTTGCTCGCGGCGCTTTTTTTGCAAAGTGGAGTAAGCGTCAATCACTGACTTACTCAGCGTACCGCCCGATTTTAAAATAAATTTCTCATGTGCCTGCGTCATGCTCTCTTCATCAAGCATCGAATAATTGGCATCAGCCTCATCGGACAGCACCAAAAACCGTTTGTCCGCGCCGCGTGCTAGCGGATCAAGCTGTAAACTCATGTCGTTCATACCCAGCAACTGCAGACCTGCCAGCGATTTTAATCGTGACAATGCCACATAACCTTGCCCCAGCTCAAAAGTACGCGATAAATCAATCTCAGCAGCATCGAGGGTCATGCCTTGTGACTTATGAATGGTAATCGCCCATGCTAAACAAAGCGGTACTTGCTCATAGCTTGCCAGCACATCTCCTGTCTCATCTTCGATGATCCATTCTTCAGGTTCAGCAACAACTTCACGCCCTGAATTGAGCCGAACCACGGGCATTTTTTGCGTCGTTGGCTTTTTGGCTTTGGATTTCTCTTTTATGGCTTTTTTACTTTTGCCTTTTACATTCTTATCAGTCTCACTTTCAGCACTGTCGTCATCGTCTTCGATTAAATCATCACTGCTGTCTTTGCTATCATCATCGATTTTAACAGCGGCAAAACCAATCAATTCACCCATCGTACCGTTGGACACACCAAGTTCGGTATTGTTTTTGATAAACATCACCTTAGCACCGACTTTTAGTACCAAATCGTCTTGGGTACGTACCGTTTTTTTAAGGGTCTCAACCAATTTACTGTCGCCCGTAGACGTGGCGGTAAAGCGCATCATCTCGCCCTCTAACGCGGCAAGCTCTTTATCATTGATGCTATTAACGTTGAGATTGTGCGTATAAAGACGAGTACGTTTGATATCGACATTTTGATCAAAGGTTGCCTCCAGCGCGGCAATCGATTCAAAAGTGACTTCCTGACGACGAATTTGGTTGAGAATATCGTCCAAATCAAGCCCGCCATTGGCCGCTTCACTAACCTGCCTGTGTTGCTCAGACAGATAGCAAATATGGAACTTGGCATCAAGCCACGCTTCAGACATAAAGGCAAATTTTTCACGGTTGGTTTCACCCTTACTACCAATCGGCGGCAGCTGGAAAAAATCGCCAGCTACGACCACTTGGATACCACCAAAGGCTTTGTCATTTTTGCGGATATGCTTGAGTACTTGGCTGACCAAATTGAGCTGCTTAGCATGCAACATCGATATCTCATCAATGACCAATACCGCGGTGTCTTTTAGTCGGTCTGCCAAAAACTGCTTGCGTGATAACGTAGTCAAGTCGCGGTCGCTTATCTCATCTTTGATACCGATGCCGGACCAGCTATGAATCGTTGTGCCATTCATGTGTGTGGCAGCAATACCGGTACTCGCAGTGACGGCGACAGGCACACGGCGCGCACGCAGATAGTCGATATATTGATTGAGCGTATAAGTCTTACCTGAACCTGCTGAGCCAGTCAAAAAGACATTTTGACCCGTTTTTAAGATATCAAGAGCAGAAGATTGACGCATATATCTAAACCAATTAAGTTAATAGTAATAAGAAAAACAGCTTAAGAGCAAACAATAAGAGAAAAAGCTGCCAACAATTATAGCAGCTACATCCGTTTCGCGGACGACTTTAACCCTGATAAGCCACATAACTTAAAGTTATACGATACGAAATATATCATTATAAAAAGTCATTATCGCTCATCGCTAAAGCTCAGTACGATAGGGTCATAGCTTGGTCAGGATGGCCAAATATTTATGCTTAAGTCGTTTGTTCTTAACTAGCCATAATACACAACAAGGAGTCGTTAATGTTATACGCCTATCCCAATACTGAAAATAGTCCTGTTCAATTCCGCAAAAAATATGACAACTTCATCAATGGTGAGTGGGTCGCACCAATCGATGGTGAATACTTTGACAACTCAAGTCCAATCGATGGTAAAACTTTCTGTCAGATTGCGCGCTCTAAAGCTGCCGATGTTGAAGCGGCGCTAGATGCGGCTCATGCCGCAAAAGACGCATGGGGCAAAACCAGTGTCACTGATCGCTCTAATATGTTGCTCAAACTTGCTGATGGTATCGAAGCCAATTTAGAGGCAATCGCTATCGCTGAAAGCTATGAAAACGGTAAACCAGTTCGCGAAACTCTCGCCGCTGATATCCCAATCGCCATCGACCATTTGCGTTATTTTGCGGGCGTTATCCGCGCACAAGAAGGCGGCATTAGTCAAATTGATGAAGATACCGTTGCCTATCATTTCCATGAGCCTCTAGGCGTCGTTGGTCAAATTATTCCTTGGAACTTCCCTATTTTAATGGCGATTTGGAAAATTGCCCCCGCCCTTGCTGCGGGTAACTGTATCGTCCTCAAGCCTGCCGAGCAAACTCCAGCTTCTGTTTTATACATGCTTGACGTCATAGGCGCGGCGGATATTTTACCTAAAGGCGTACTAAACGTCATTAACGGCTTTGGTGTAGAAGCTGGTAAACCAATCGCTTCCAACCCGCGTATCGATAAAGTGTCCTTTACTGGTGAGACCACCACTGGTCGCTTAATTATGCAATACGCCAGTGAAAATATCATTCCAGTCACGCTAGAGCTGGGCGGTAAAAGCCCAAATATCTTCTTTGCTGATATCATGGATGAAGACGATGACTTCTTAGATAAAGCGGTTGAAGGTTTGGTCATGTTTGCGCTAAACCAAGGTGAAGTTTGTACTTGCCCATCACGCGCCCTCGTCCACGAAAGCATCTATGATG
Source organism: Psychrobacter sp. AOP30-A2-5 (assembly GCF_052378115.1). Lineage (NCBI taxonomy): Bacteria > Pseudomonadati > Pseudomonadota > Gammaproteobacteria > Moraxellales > Moraxellaceae > Psychrobacter > Psychrobacter sp. AOP30-A2-5. The sequence continues at coordinate 463,098 of NZ_JBQSXK010000001.1, forward strand.
AATTCATGAAACGCTGTATCGCTCGCGTGAAAGCCATCAAAATGGGCAACCCGCTCGATACTGACACCATGATTGGCGCGCAAGCCAGCTCAGATCAGTTAGAAAAAATCCTATCTTATCTTGATATTGGTAAAAAAGAAGGGGCAAAAGTCCTTGTTGGCGGTGAACTTGCCAAGCATGATGGCGATATGGCAAACGGTTATTATGTGCAGCCGACTATCTTTGAAGGCACGAATGATATGCGTGTGTTCCAAGAAGAAATCTTTGGCCCTGTACTTGCTGTCACCACTTTTAAAGACGATGAAGAAGCGATGGCGCTAGCCAATGACACTTTATATGGTCTTGGTGCTGGTGTCTGGACGCGTAATGGTACTCGTGCTTATCGTTTCGGTCGTGGCATCAAAGCTGGTCGAGTATGGACGAATTGCTATCACCTCTACCCTGCACACTCAGCATTTGGTGGCTACAAGCAATCAGGCATCGGCCGCGAAAACCATTTAATGATGCTAGACCATTATCAGCAGACCAAAAATATGCTGGTCTCTTATAGTCCTAAAGCAATGGGCTTCTTTTAATTCTGTTTTTCAAAGCACTTTATGGCAAAACCGTAAAGTGCGACCTCGATGCTCGCCGAGCATCTTAATGTAAAGAACGATGACAAGGAGTTACAACGTGAGTAATAAAATGAAAGCGGCCGTACTGCATGAATTCGGACAACCCTTAGAAATTGAAGAAGTAGATATTCCAACCGCAGGTGCTGGTCAAATCGTCGTAAAAATGCAGGCATCAGGTGTCTGTCATACCGATTTGCATGCCATTGAGGGCGATTGGCCAGTCAAACCTAGCCCACCGTTTATCCCAGGGCACGAAGGCGTTGGTCTTATCACTGCCGTTGGTGACAATGTGCATCATGTCAAAGAAGGCGACCGAGTCGGTATCCCTTGGCTCTACTCTGCTTGTGGCCACTGTACTCATTGCTTAGGTGGTTGGGAAACTTTATGCGAAAGCCAACAAAACTCTGGTTATTCTGTAAACGGCAGCTTTGCAGAATACGTGCTAGCAGATGCCAACTATGTCGGTATCATTCCTGAAAGCGTTGACTCTATTGAAATTGCACCAGTGTTATGTGCAGGCGTCACGGTTTACAAAGGTCTTAAAATGACCGACACCAAGCCAGGCGATTGGGTTGTCATTTCAGGTATCGGTGGACTTGGACATATGGCAGTTCAGTATGCCATTGCAATGGGATTGAACGTTGCTGCTGTGGATATTGATGATGAAAAACTGGCATTCGCTAAAAAACTGGGTGCCAAAGTCACTGTCAATGCGAAAAATACTGACCCTGCTAAATATCTACAAAAAGAAATCGGCGGTGCTCACGGTGCGCTCGTGACAGCAGTATCTTCAAAAGCCTTTGATCAAGCATTAGGCATGTTACGACGCGGTGGTACTTTGGTCTGTAATGGTCTACCAACGGGCGAATTCCCAGTATCCATTTTTGATACTGTTTTAAATGGTATTACCATTCGTGGCTCAATCGTTGGTACGCGTCTCGACTTGCAAGAGTCACTAGACATGGCAGCAGCAGGCAAAGTAAAAGCCACCGTTGCCGCTGAGCCACTAGAAAATATCAATGATATCTTTGATCGTATGCGTGATGGCAAAATCGAAGGTCGCATTGTCATTGACTATAGTCTGTAGCAACCATTATCTAGCCACATGCTTTATGATATTTTGAGACTCGTAATACCGTCTCAATGACTGGCTAGAGTAACCATCAGTAAAGGGTCGTATCACTTTCAACCACATATGATAAATGATGTGAGTGAATATGATGCGACCCTTTATTTTCTATTCAGTATGATTATGAAAGACATTCGTTCGGGTCTAACGATAAGGAAATCATTATGAACGTCACAGCGACAGAGTCCTGTAAAGCATTAATCGACTTACTAAAATCTAAGCACGGCGAGCTGATGTTTCATCAATCAGGCGGCTGCTGCGATGGCAGTTCACCCATGTGTTATCCATTGGACGAATTTAAAGTAGGCGGACAAGACGTACTCATCGGCGAGCTGGTTGGCTGTCCATTTTATATGGGTAAAGCTCAGCATAAGCTCTGGCAACATACCGACCTAACGATAGATGTGGTCGATGGGCGCGGAGCCAGTTTTTCGCTTGAAATACCAGAAGGTAAGCGCTTTATCGTACGTTCAGAGATATGTGCTATATAAGTTTAAATAGCATATACCAGCGTTTTAACGACCTAGTATTGTTTTGCCATGCAATATGTTGATCGACAAACACCCCTTAGTCATTTTTATTTTATTATTCCAGCAAAATAATAGATACTGTAATGCGTACCCTATTTCAATAAACGCGTTTTAACGAGCACGTTTTACTCAGCATGGATGCTAGAAGGAATATAAAATGGAGTTTGATAAAAAATTTGATTACGTCATCGTTGGTGGTGGTTCAGCTGGCTGCGTACTTGCTAGCCGATTAACAGAAAACTCAGACATTAGTGTCTGCTTATTAGAATATGGCGGTGAAGGTAAAGACCTTGCTGTCCGTGTCCCTGCCGGACTGATTTTGATGGTACCAGGCAAGCCGCTGAAACTGAATAATTGGTGCTTTCAAACTACGCCGCAAGCGCACCTGAACAACCGTCGTGGCTTCCAACCACGTGGTCAATGCTTGGGTGGCTCATCGGCTATTAATGCCATGATTTATACGCGTGGTAGTGCGCTCGATTATGAACGTTGGGTAGAACAAGGCTGTACTGGCTGGGGATTTGATGATGTACTGCCCTATTTTATCAAAGCGGAAAATAATATTCATGGTAGCGGCGAGCTGCATGGTGATAGCGGACCACTGCATGTCAGCGACTTACTAAGTCCGCGTGATATCTCCAAAGCATTCGTAGAAGCCGCCATCACCAATGGTTTAGAGCATAATCAAGATTTTAATGGCGAAAAGCAAGACGGTACAGGGCTATATCAAGTCACCCATTTTCATGGCGAAAAACAAGGTCAACGCTGCTCTGCGGCAGCGGCTTATCTACATCCAGTACAAAACCGATCAAATCTGACCGTCATCACCCACGCCCAAGCCAACCGCGTCATTTTTGAAGACAAACAAGCCGTTGGTGTCGCTTATGAAAAAGATGGCGTCGAGCATGCGGTTATGGCGCGTCATGAAGTGATATTATCTGGGGGCACTTTTGGCTCACCCAAAGTCCTGATGTTGTCAGGTATTGGACCTGCTGAGCATCTACAATCGCATGGCATCGACGTCGTGGTAGATGCGCCCGATGTTGGTGGTAATCTACAAGATCATTTGGATGTCGTTTTTGATTACGAGGTCAATACCACTGACGTCATCGGTATTGGTATGGCGACGATTTCGACATTGACCAAAAGTATTCGGCAGTGGAGAAAGGATGGTACAGGCCTTTTGTCTACCAACTATGCTGAAGCGGGCGCGTTCTTTAGTGTCGGTGATGATCCAAAAGAGTGGCCAAATACCCAACTGCACTTTGTCATATCCCGCGTGATTGAGCACGGTCGTGATCTCAGACGTGGCTTTGCGGTCTCTTGTCACAGTTGCTACCTACGCCCTGAAAGCCGCGGTACGGTCAGACTGGACTCCGCCGACCCCTCAGACGCGGTATTGATTGATCCAAACTACCTCTCGCACCCAAAAGATGTGGAATATATGATTGCAGGCGCGGAGCGTACGCGCGCCATCATGCAAGAATCACCCATTGCCAAATATATTACTGAAGACTACCCTGCCCCCTATATCGAAAAAGACGGTATGCTCGGCTATATTCGCAACAAGTCAGATACCATTTATCATCCTGTCGGCACTTGCCGTATGGGCTCAGACAGCAATTCAGTGGTCGATTTGCAATTAAAAGTACGCGGTGTAAATGGATTAAGGGTCATTGATGCCTCAATCATGCCGACTCTAATCAGCGGTAATACCAATGCGCCAACGATTATGATTGCTGAAAAACTAGCAGATATTATCAAAGCAAGTCACGGTCATATCGAACGAATCACGCCATAAAACATGGGAAGATATGCGTCTTATAATTAGTATTTTTATTTAAGAAGCTTATCTACTAAAACTTTATATTCAATAAAATGAAAATAAGCAGATTGTATAAAAATTCAACCCATATTTTTTCGTGGTTATTTTTATCAGCATTTCTAAAATAAGGAGAAACTCTAACAAATTCGGCAATAAAGATAGTAAAACAGAACGTTTTCTATCAAATTACCTTACGGATGTCTTGCATTACCACTGTTGAACAGAGTATATTTAAACCACTTATTTATATCGGTATTTTTTGCAAATCTGAATAATGGTTAATACAACCTGAAATATTTTTTATTTTGCATATCAAAAACACGATATAAACAATTGCTTTAAAGGGAATTAAAAGCACGCTCATTATATTTATAGGTCAAAAACGATCTTATAAATATATTGGCGACTATTTATCATTACATAGGATGTAATAATGCAAAAATCACTCTTCAAATTGACGATGTTGGCGACAGTTATTCTAGGCATCAGTGCCTGTAGCGGCGACAACAAAACCACCGATGAATCTGCTGCCAGCTCAGATGCTAAAGCAGCCAAAACCTTACTTTATTGCTCAGAAGGTAGTCCGGCTGGATTCGATCCAGCACAGTACACTGCAGGTACAGATTTTGATGCGAGCGCCTTTCCCATCTACAACGGCTTAGTGGAGTTCAAAAGAGATGGTACTGAGATTCAGCCAGCCTTAGCCGAAAGCTGGGATATTAGTGAAGACGGCAAGACTTATACCTTTAACCTACGTAAAGGGGTTAAATATGGTAAGACCGATTACTTTACCCCAACCCGTGATTTCAACGCAGATGACATTGTCTTTACGCTAGAGCGTATCACCAATCCAGAGTTTGAATTTAATAAAGCCTATCCTGCTGAGTTCCCCTATTCGGTCGGTATGGGGCTACCTGATATTATCTCCAATATCGAAAAGGTTGATGACTCTACCGTCAAAATCACGCTCAGCGAAACCAATGCGCCATTTTTACAGAACCTAGCGATGCCCTTCGCTTATATCGATTCTGCTGAGTATGCAGAAAAGTTAATGGCTTCTGGTAATGCTGCTGATATCAACACCAAGCCCGTTGGTACAGGACCTTTCGTCTTTACTTCTTATCAAAAAGACGCGCAAATTCGTTATACCAAAAATCCAGACTACTGGAACAAAGATGATATTCATATTGATAATCTAGTCTTTGTCATCACCAAAGATTCAGCAGTTCGTGCCCAAAAAGTGCAAGCAGGCGAATGTCATGTGTCCGCTTATCCAAAACCTGCCGAAATTGACTCTGTTAAAAAATCTGGTAAGGCCACCGTTCTCGATCAACCCGGCTTTAACGTCGGTTATGTCGGATATAACGTTGAAAAACCGAAGCTTAGCGACCTTAAGGTTCGCCAAGCATTAGACATGGCAATTAATAAAGACGCTATTATCAATGCGGTTTATCAAAGCGAAGGATTAAAAGCCACCAATCCAATGCCGCCCACACAATGGGGTTACGACAAATCTATCAAAGATGCGCCTTATGATGTGGAAAAAGCCAAGTCCCTTATCAAAGAAGCAGGCGCGGACAAACTTGCCATTAATCTATGGTATATGCCCGTTCAACGCCCATACAATCCTAATGCCAAACTCATGGCTGAAATGCTACAAGCAGATTGGGCAAAAATTGGTGTCGATACCAAGCTTGTGACTTATGAATGGGGCGAGTATCTAAACCGCGCTGCTAAAGGTGAGCCTGATGTCATTCTAGCGGGCTGGACTGGTGACAATGGGGATCCTGATAACTGGCTTGGTACGCTATTATCTTGTGATGCGGTCGGTGGCAATAACTACTCACGTTGGTGTAATAAAGACTTTGACACTTTGGTGACTAACGCCCGTCAGATTACCAATCAAGATGAGCGCGTCAACGACTATGTACAAGCTCAGAAGATATTCAAAGAGCAATTGCCTTGGACGACAATGGCGCATTCGGTGGTCACGGTATTCACCGCACCAAACGTCGTCGATTATAAAATTAGTCCGCTTGGCTCAATACGCTTCGATGGTGTAAAGGTTGAATAACCTGATCTGATGACGTCCGGTAAGACATGCATGATTGTTTAATTTATATTCGGCTGGGTCAGACACTCTGCTCCAGCCGTATTTATATGAGTTAAGCGCCTTATTAAGCATTTTTTAAGCATTTTGTCACCGACTCTCTCATCTCTGCCAACATTCTACTCATCGATCTCAAACGATTGAACCACAACTATTGAATTGAGCAGCCCATGCTACTTTACATTTTGCGTCGCATTGCCATTCTAATTCCTGTCTATCTTGGCTTAACGCTATCGACATTCACCTTAATTCGGCTCGTCCCTGGAGATGCTGTCGAGATTATGATGGGTGAGCGTATGGTAGATCCAGAGCTACATGCTCGCGCGTTAGAAAGACTTGGCTTAGACAAACCCCTCATTGTCCAATATTGGGATTACTTAACCGGAATATTGACCGGTGATTTTGGTCAATCCTTTCGTACTCGTACTCCGGTATTACAAGATTTCTTTGCGCATTTTGTACCAACCTTAGAGCTGGCTTTGTGTGCCATTGTCATTGCCAGTGTTGTCGGTGTGAGCTTAGGTATCTTTGCCGCGCTACGACGTGGTACATGGATTGACTACACTCTAATGTCAGGGGCGCTGGCTGGCTACTCTATGCCCATCTATTTATTGGGACCTATCCTCACGGGTATATTCGCCCATTATCTCGGCCTGTTGCCCGTTGCTGGTGTCATATCTGTCGCGCAGTTTTTAGACGTCAAACCTTTATATGGATCATGGTTATTGGGCTCGTTAACATCAGGAGAACCTGGCGCGTTTTGGGACGTGGTCAAACACTTTATCCTACCGTCTATTGCCTTATCGACCATACCACTCGCAATGATTGCACGCATGACACGCTCGGCGATGCTAGAGGTGTTAGATGAGGACTACGTGCGTACAGCGCGCGCCAAAGGCCTATCGCCGCGCCGCGTGATATTGGTACACGTCATGCGCAATGCCTTGATTACTGTGGTGACTGTGATTGGTTTACAGATGGCGACCTTGCTCGCGGGGGCTATTATCACTGAGACTATCTTTAGTTGGCCAGGTGTTGGTAATTGGCTGCTTGATGGGTTTTTCACTCGTGATTATCCTATCGTGCAAAACGGTATTTTATTGGTCGCCACTGCCCTGATTTTGGTTAGTTTATTTATTGATATTTTGTATGGTCTGATCAATCCGCGTATTCGACATACTTCTTAATTTAACATTGATAAATACTCATATTATAAATAGTGGTTATTGGTGTTTGTATGGTCTTGAGTAAGTTTTAGCACATTTTAAATGATTGCTAGAAATGGAACTCTACATACTTTCAACGCGCTAGCCACTATAGGAACTGCTCATGAAGCCTTCTGTTCTTCCCTCTGATGTCAATCTTATGGCCGCCACACCGCCGTCATCTTGGCAGCTATTTTTATCGACGTTTTGCCGAAATAAAGGCGCGGTGCTTGGTTTTATTGTACTGGCATTGATGGTCATTATTGCCATCCTTGCGCCTGCCATTGCGCCCCATGACCCTTACGAGTTATTTACTGGTCAAGAGCAGTTGCCGCCTGCCTTTCTGGATGGCGGCAATACCATGTTTTGGCTGGGCACGGATGATGCTGGACGAGACACCTTGTCTCGGGTGATGTATGGCGCGCGTTATTCTCTATTTATCGGTCTGAGCGCGACGACTCTTGCCATGTTAGTCGGTGTTTCATTGGGACTTAGTGCTGCATTTTGGCCCAAGGTTTGGGGCAAAGCCGTCATGCTGGTCAATGACATCTTGATGTCTTACCCGAGCTTACTATTGGCCATCATCATTGCCGCTATCTTAGGGCCTTCTATGACCAATACGATTATTACGATCGCCTTGGTCTGTACACCACCTTTTATTCGTTTGACTCGTGCTACCGCGATGGTAGAGCTACAGCGTGAGTATTTTATCGCTTCACAAGTGATGGGCGCTGGTGTGCTTAGATTGTTATTTATCACCATTTTGCCCAACTGTATGGCACCGCTCATCGTGCAGGCGACGATGATTTTCTCTTCTGCTATTTTAGAAGCAGGTGCGATTGGTTTCTTAGGCTTTGGTGTTCAGCCACCCGATGCTGAATGGGGTGCAATGCTTGGTACGGCGCGTCAATATATTCAAAGTAATGTTTGGCTAGCGATTTGGCCCGGTGTCGCTATTTTCTTAGCCGCATTGTCGATTAACTTGACTGGTGATGGCCTACGCGATGCGCTAGATCCCAAATTAAAGCAGGTGACCTAAGATGACTGAACCATTAATTAAAACGCCTATCACTCACACTTCTATGAATGACGCATCAAAAAAAGAATCACCATTGCTGTTAGATATTGAAAATCTTTCAGTGACTTTCGGGCAAGGTGTGCGCGCTTTTCGTGCAGTCGATGATGTGTCGTTAAAGATTACACAAGGTGAGGTCATCGCTGTCGTGGGTGAATCTGGCTCGGGTAAGTCGGTCACTATGATGGCACTGATGGGGCTACTACCACCCTCTGCAACTGTCCGTTCCAAGCGCGTTATGTTCGATGATAAAGACATGCTCAGTATGTCAGCAAAAGAAAAACGCGGTATCATTGGCAAAGACATCTCTATGATCTTTCAAAATGCCATGTCTTGCTTAAATCCAAGCTTCACGGTTGAGATGCAACTGGGCGAAGTCTTACGTAAGCATCTTGGTTTGCGTGGTTCAGCCGTACAGGCGCGTATCTTAGAGCTGTTAGAGCTGGTCGAGATGCCCGATGCCAAAAACCGACTCAAGGTTTATCCGCATCAGTTATCAGGCGGTATGAGTCAGCGGGTCATGATTGCGATGGCAATTGCTTGTGAGCCCAAACTACTCATCGCTGATGAACCTACCACCGCGCTCGATGTCACGGTACAAGCACAAATCATGGATTTGCTCAACCGATTACAACGCGAAAAACAGATGGCAATGATACTGATTACCCACGACTTGGGTTTGGTCGCGCAAAACTCGCGTGATGTCGCGGTCATGTATGCTGGACAAGTGGTCGAAACCAGTACCGTGCCGGAGATTTTTCAAAAACCTGCACACCCTTATACGGAAGCATTGCTGCAAGCTATCCCAGAGCTGGCTATCGGTCAAGACCGTCTGAACAGCTTACCCGGAGTCGTGCCCAGCCAATACGATCGTCCGAGTGGTTGCTTGTTGTCTCCTCGCTGCCCGTACAAAGAGCCTGCCTGTGAAGTGCCACCGCCCATTTTAGATACGCCCAATGGCAAAGTGCGCTGTATTCACTCAGAATTACCCAGCTTGCCTTCTCACCTATCTACCTCTCACGCTGCTACCTTGGAGTCACAAGTATGAGTAATAAAGTGGTCCTAAAAGCAGACAACCTACACAAGCACTACCCTGTATCTCAAGGGTTGGGTAAAGCAAAAGCTTACGTTAAAGCATTGAATGGTGTGTCGTTTGAGCTTGAGGCTGGCAAGACACTGGCCGTCGTTGGTGAGTCAGGCTGTGGTAAGTCCACGCTTGCCCGCCAGCTAACGCTCATCGAATCTCCTACTGATGGTCAGCTGTTTATCAATGATGAAGGGACGACCGACTACAGCAGAAAAGCACTAAAAGACTTGCGTACCGAAATTCAAATGGTCTTTCAAAACCCTTATGGTAGCTTAAACCCGCGCCATACTGTCGGTTATCAATTGACTGAACCATTAGATATTCATACTAAACTGTCAAAGGAAGAAAAGCGCGACAAGATTAATGAGATGATGAGAAATGTTGGTCTGCGTCCAGAGCATGCTGGCCGTTATCCACACATGTTTTCAGGGGGTCAGCGCCAGCGTATTGCCCTCGCCCGCGCTATGATGCTGAATCCAAAGATTGTCGTCGCTGATGAGCCGACTTCCGCGCTCGATGTATCGATTCAAGCACAAGTATTGAATCTATTTATGGATTTACAGGACGAATATCATACTGCTTACGTCTTTATCTCGCACAACTTATCTGTCGTGCGCCATGTGGCAGATGATGTGATGGTGATGTACTTAGGTCAAGCGGTCGAACACGGACCCAAAGAGGCGATTTATAACGCACCAAAACATCCGTATACCATCGCTTTATTAGCGGCTGCACCAACTGTGAACGGCCATAAGAACGACTTAACGCTACAAGGTGAGCTACCAAGCCCGCTGAATCCACCGAGTGGCTGCGCCTTGCATAAACGCTGCCCATATGCCAAACCACAATGCAGCGAAGTAGAGCCACAACTGCGCGAATGGGATGGTCGATTGGTGGCTTGTTTACGTTTAGAAGAAATATATGGTTAAGAGGATTAAAGGCTAAGCAATATTTACTACGGATCGGCACTTAGGAAACTGCGCGCACCCATAAAAGGATTGTCCTTGGCGTGCGCCTTTTTTTGCAGTGCGTTTGACCATCTCGCCGTTGCATTTCGGGCAAGTTGGCGCTTGGACGAGATTAACAGTAGGGTTTGTCGCCTCAAATATTGTAGGTGCTTCCACCTGTGGCTCAGGCTCTACAATTTCAAACGGTGTAAGGAACACTTTATTGTCCATATCATATGGTGTATTTGTCTGCTGAATATTCAGACTGTCAGTTATTAATTCGCTAGATTCAATCTCAGTCTGACCAGACCATTGCAGCACTTCTCTACTTTTCAGCGCGGCTCGTTTAGTGGTTTCTTTTACTATCGGCTCTGGTTTAGGCTGATTAGCCACTTTAGCAATTGGTTTATCAGTAGCGTTACCGCTAGACTGCTGATTAAACGGGCTATGCTTGTCTTTTAGATAGGCTTTATGCTCTCTGTTAGTGCGCCAAGACTTGCTAAATCTTTTGCTATTAATCTGCTCAACGATGGACTTAACCTCGTCTTCAGTCAGTATCTCATCTTGTTTCTTCTTCACATAAGAGACCATACCACCTGTCAATACGTGTTCAGGCAACTCATCACGGGTTTTCAGCTCACACTCACCGATGAAAGCAATCATTGAATGAAAGTAGCACAGCTCCAACCCTAATAGATCCGCGAGCGTCTTAATGTGCAGATAATTTTGGCGCAATGGGTTCTGGAATTTGAATTTACTGCCATTTGGGAAAGCTTGTGTCCACTGTCTTTGGTTTTCGCTACCGTATATCCAGCCTTTGTAGTTTTTGGTTTCGATGACAAAGATGCCGTATACGGAGACGATAATATGGTCGATTTGGGTACTACCACCATTAGCTCTTGGCAAGGTAATACCATTTAATCGGTGGTAGACGTCTTTTTCTAGTTTTAACCACATGGCGACGTTGATAACGGTCTCGCCTAGGAAACCTTTGAAGCTGGATTTTAGGGACATCTCTTTCCTTAAACTAGAAAAATACTTAATACTATCGAGCATACTTATGATACATTCTATTATAAACAATAGTCTATAAAAAAGAGATAAACCAATCATGTTTGATTTAACAAAGCCCAATGAAGAAGAAATTATTTTCAACTCAAAACTGGATACAATCTATCAACATGAATTTGAAGGGGGAAAGTTCTTTTCAATAATTTCTGAGGAAATTATTGAAAATGGATCAACTTACTTGATCAAACTCGCTTCAAGAACTCAGATAAAAATCATATTTAGCAAAAATAGTAGTGAAGCTCGAACACTGGAAATAGCAAAATTTGTTGGAGGAAAAGAAAAAGAGACTTTGCGTTTAAATAAAATTTGTACTAATCAACTTAAAGCCTTTTTATCTTTTCTAATTGATATCGATGTTAGTAGCTTTAATGAAAAGCAAACAACTCTTTCTTCAAATAACGATAATGCAGAAATATTCAAAAATTTTATGAAAATAATGGAAAATGGAGAAGGTGAAGATATTTTGAAGCAAATATTAGCATCTGATAACATCACATCTCATGACATTGTTAGCACTGGATATAGAAAATCCCAATTAGAAATATTTAGAATGCTATTAGATGAAGACTATATGTCTGAATATAAAAGAGAGGTTTTAGACAAACCAAACACAAAAGATGAAACAGCTTGGCAGGAATTTTTCACTTTAAACCAATGGATATTTGGTTACGGACTAGACTACCGATTCCAAGGTATATTGCAGAAAGAATTTCATGCTTCTGATACAGATGCCGCGGGTAAAGACGGGGTAATATCAGATTTTTTACTTGGTGATAAGAGATTTACATCCTTCGTAGAAATCAAACTTCCTACTACTACTTTGTTCAAGAACTCTCAAAATCGAGCTGGTTGCTGGAAATTATCTCCTGAGTTACTTGACTCTTACTCACAAATTCTTGAGCAAAAAGCTTGTGGTGAAATAAAGGTAGAACAAAAAGAACTGTTTGACGAGGATGGAAAAACAATTACACAAAGTGCGTGCGACTCTAAAACTTTCTTAATTATTGGTTCGTTAACAAATTTAGAAGAGAGTAAAAGCTCTGACAAAGAAAAAAAGATAAAACTGAAAACTTTTGAATTATTTCGTAGAGACTCTCGAAACGTTGAAATCATTACCTATGATGAGTTATATGAAAGAGCCAAATTTATCGTTGAACACAAATCGTAATTTTTCCTACTGTATAGAATTGAAAAAGCCCTAAGCTAATCTAATTAGCTTAGGGCTTTAAAGTTATTCAAATAGTTTGCTAAACCAAACTATTTACCGCTTCAACCACAGCGTCGGTAGTGATACCAAACTCTTTGTATAACTGGTCTGCAGGAGCAGATTCGCCATAGGTAGTCATGCCAATGACTTTACCATCTAGACCAACGAATTTATACCAGTAATCTACATGAGCCGCTTCTACAGCGACGCGAGCACGGATATTGGCAGGCAATACGGCTTCACGATAGCTAGCATCTTGCTCAACGAAAATCTCAGCACATGGCATAGAGACCACACGGACGCCAACACCATTTGCGTTCAATGTTTCGTACGCTTCCATCGCAAGGCCAACTTCTGAACCAGTTGCAATGATGATGGCTTTTAGCTCGCCTTGTTCTTTTGCCAGTACATAACCACCTTTGGTAATGTTCGCTACTTGCTCACTGTCACGTGCTTGATGTGGCAAGCTTTGACGGCTAAAGATCAATGCTGATGGATTGTTTTCTGATTTGATTGCTTCTACCCAAGCGCTTGCAGACTCAGTCGCATCACACGGACGCCATGTACGTAGATTTGGCGTGGTACGTAGGCTAGTCAATTGCTCAACTGGCTGATGCGTTGGGCCATCTTCACCCAGACCGATAGAGTCATGCGTATAGACATGGATGACGCGCTGCTTCATCAATGCGCCCATGCGTACCGCGTTACGTGCGTATTCCATAAACATCAGGAAGGTTGCTACGTAAGGGATAAAGCCGCCATGCAATGCGATACCATTGGCAATCGCGGTCATACCGAACTCACGTACGCCATAATAGATATAGTTGCCGTCAGCGTCTTTTTCGATGCCCTTAGCGCCTTTGAATAGCGTCAGGTTTGAGCCAGCTAAATCCGCTGAACCGCCTAGCAATTCTGGTAATAATGGCTGTAAGGTATTGATAGCGTTTTGACTGGCTTTACGGCTGGCAACATCGCCGCCCGCTTCTTGAGTTTGCTGAATATAGGCTTGTGCTTGATTATCAAAGTCAGCAGGCAAGTCACCATTTAAACGGCGTAACAATTCAGACGCCAATTCAGGATAGACTTTTTTATAAGCGTCAAAGTCTGCATCCCAATTTTTCTGCTGTACATCACCTTTAGCTTTAGCATCCCATGCTTCATAGATTTCATCATCTAATTCAAATGGAGCATGCTTCCAAGACAACGCATCACGAGTTAAAGCGATTTCGTCATCACCTAGCGGTGCGCCATGACTGGCCGCTAGACCTTGCTTGTTCGGGCTACCCGCGCCGATCGTCGTTTTACAAATCAGAAGACTTGGTTTAGTAGTCTCTTTTAGCGCTTGTTCAGTTGCTTGAGTGATTGCATCAGTATCGTGACCGTCAACTTTGATCACTTGCCAGCCGTAAGACTCAAAACGCGCTTCGGTATCATCAGTGAACCAACCTTCGACATTACCATCGATAGAAATGCCGTTGTCGTCGTAGAAGAAGACAAGCTTGCCAAGACCTAACGTGCCAGCCAGTGAGCACACTTCATGACTGATACCTTCCATCAAGCAACCATCGCCTAAGAATGCATAGGTATTGTGGTCAACGATGTTGTGGCCATCACGATTGAACTGTGCGGCTAAGGTTTTTTCAGCGATAGCAAAACCAACGGCATTAGCAATACCTTGTCCTAGTGGACCAGTGGTCGTTTCGACACCAGGTGTATAGCCAAGCTCAGGGTGACCTGGGGTTTTCGAATGCAATTGACGGAACCCTTTCAGATCATCAACGCTGACATCATAACCAGATAAATGCAGCAATGAGTAAATAAGCATTGAGCCATGACCGTTCGATAAGACAAAGCGATCACGGTTGTGCCACTGTGGATCGGTTGGGTTGTGCTTCAAAAACTTGCGCCACAAAACTTCGGCAATATCGGCCATACCCATTGGCGCGCCTGGATGTCCAGAGTTGGCTTTTTGAACCGCATCAAACGACAGTACACGGATGGCATTGGCTAATTTACGTTCGCTAATTGGAGCTGGCATAGAGTGTCCTAGTATTGGGCTAAGAGGAGAGTTTACTCAAAGGAGTATAAGCATAAGGACGCCAAATGCGTCCCTAAGTTATAGACTATAAAATCAAAGTGTAATATTAACATATTTGCTATGAGGCTAGCCAAGAAATGGTATGACAGAATCGTTTGTGTTTAATAATTATTCATATCAGTTTTATCAAACTACCCTATATTAAAAAGCTGTGAGTCATCTTAGTAACTCACAGCTAGTACAAGCAATATAGATATTAAACTGAAATAGTCTCAGCACCGCCCATAAACGGACGCAATACTTCTGGAATCGTGATACTACCGTCAGCGTTTTGATGATTTTCCATCACTGCCAATAGTGTACGACCCACTGCCAAGCCTGAACCATTTAGCGTGTGTGCCAAGCTGGTTTGTTTGCCATCTTTGACACGTGTTCCCATACGGCGCGCTTGGAAATCACCGCAGTTAGAGCAGCTTGAGATTTCACGATAGGTATCTTGGCTCGGTAACCATACTTCGATGTCATAGGTCTTTTGTGCTGCAAAGCCCATATCACCCGTACATAACTGAACGGTGCGGTATGGTAGGTTCAACTGCTGCAAGATATATTCTGCTTGTCCAGTCATTGCTTCTAATAAGTCATCAGATTGCTCAGCCGTGGCAATATTGACCATCTCAACTTTTTCAAACTGATGCTGACGGATCAAACCACGAGTATCACGACCATGAGAGCCCGCCTCACTACGGAAACAAGGCGTGTGCGCGGTAAATTTAAGTGGCAGCTCGCTAATGTCTAAACGCTCGCCACGTACCAAGTTGGTCATTGGCACTTCGGCAGTAGGAATGAGATAAAAATCCATGTCTTCGTTGTTTGTATGATTTTTCAGCTTAAATAAATCATCTTCAAACTTAGGCAGCTGTCCTGTACCTTTGAGGCTGTCTGAATTCACAATATAAGGCACATAGGTCTCAAGATAGCCGTACTTCATAGTATGGGTATTGAGCATAAATTGAATCAGGGCGCGATGCATTTGCGCCAACTGTCCTTTTAGCACATTAAAGCGGCTGCCAGTCAGCTTAGTCGCGGCTTCAAAGTCGAGCATACCAAGTGTCTCGCCAATATAAGTGTGATCTTGAATCTCGAAGTCAAAAGTACGTGGCGTGCCCCACTTGCGCACTTCTACGTTATCCTCTTCTGACGTACCCACTGGCACATCGGCTGCTGGAATATTTGGAATTTGCATAGCAGCTTTGTTGATACGCTCTTGTAGAGTGCGCAGCTCGTCTTCGGCTGTTTTAATCTCACCGCTGACATTCTGCATCTCAGCCAATAGCGCACTGGCATCTTCGCCTGATTTTTTCAAAGCACCCACTTGCTTAGCACCAGCGTTACGGCTCGACTGCAACTCTTCGGTTTTGATCTGCAAAGATTTACGTTCTGACTCAACCGTTTGCCAAAAATCTATGTCAAGTGCATAACCACGAGTGGCCAGTTGCTGTTGTAAATCGCTTAAATCGCCGCGTAAGAGTTTTGGATCAATCATAATAGTTGCCTGTAACGCTAGAAGTGAGGAAGAGGTTCGAAAGTGTTATTTTTAAAGATACTGTTTTTAAAGGTGCTGATTTTATCAAAATAAGTGATAGCCGCTATAATACCAAGACACAGCAGATTTGACCATGTTTTGACCTCTGCTGATTGAATTTTCATTTATTACTTTCATTATCTGTAGCCAGTTATATTTGCTTTAAATGCATCTCTCAAAGTTCAGCTTACCTCAATAAGCCTCGCCCATCTTTGTTAAAACCATTAATATCACCTCTATCAACGAACAGAGCGGCTTATATGTTTCATTTAGGGGTACTTTTCGGTAAGATAAGCGCATACCTTTTATTCGACTTCTAGCCTAGTACGACGTAGCTGCTACGTTTTGTCGATTTAAACCCAACACTTTCAATACAAGTATTTGAGAAACCTTTATGGCCTTGTACCCCTATACGCTACAACCTGTCGCCTTAAACCTAACTGAGGCAGAATTTCACCAAGCACAATACGAGCTATTTGCCAGTGCCAGCCCTTCTTTCGGTCTAAAAAGTATCAAAACGAAAGAATGGATCATTATGGCGGTAACCGTGGTACTAGCGATCGCAGGGTTGGTTTTTGTGACAGGCTACTCAACCATTATCTTTTGGCTGATGCTAGTTTCAGTCGTCATTTATTTACTGGTTCGTACCCTTGGCTTTAAATGGTATGTCAAAAGAGAGTTTGACAAGCAAGTGGCCGATCAAGAAATGCCGGATGAGATGCGTCAGATGAAATTGGGCGTACAAAAGCATGGCCTCGTCATGGCGATGCCAGTGAATCAGCCTGACACATTTAATAACAACCAAATGCGCGGCATGCAAATGCGAGCAGGCACGACCCAGCAAGCCGTCATTCCATGGTCAGCTGTCAAAAGCTGGGATGAGACGGACGACTATATCTTTATGATGTTTGAGATGAAAGGTCAACAAGGCAGCCAAATTGTGCCAAAGCGCTTAGAAGCACAGAAGTTCCCAATCGATACGGTACGTCAGCATTTGCAAGAAGTTATCCCCGTTAAAGGTTTAAACCCTGAAAACTTACAGCCGCCAGCATAAAATAGTAGAAAACTTCTTTATCGCTTATTATATGAGCGATAAAGAAGTGATCAATAAAGAAATGATCAATAAAGAAATGATCAATAAAAAATACTTTTTACAAAACCAATCGTAATTATAAATTTATTGAAATTAAATTATCGATGGTGCTCTGCTATTATAATAGTTATCAAAAGAAAGAAAGGTGATAATTGCTCTAAATTACATGAATGTATAGTTATGATTTTAGCTTAAGCTGACGCCATTCTATATGGCAGTTTTATCATACTATTTTCTAAGATTGTTACTTTTTAAGGCTGAAAAGCGTTAATATATTAACGAGCATAGTAATGCAGCACACGAGTTGCTACACTTCTCATCTTCTTCATTTAATGTTTTATCTCAACACTCAAACTATAAGGATAATATTATGAGTAACGCTACTAATCAAATCGGTCTAGAAAAAGCTGACATGAGCGAAGTCATTGCACAACTAAACAATTTATTATCAACTTATCACGTCTTTTATTTAAACGTCCGTGGCTATCACTGGAATGTAAAAGGCGAGCATTTTTTCACCTTGCATCCAAAATTTGAAGAACTGTATACTGCGCTACAGTTACAAAT
Source organism: Psychrobacter sp. AOP30-A2-5 (assembly GCF_052378115.1). Classification (NCBI taxonomy): domain Bacteria; kingdom Pseudomonadati; phylum Pseudomonadota; class Gammaproteobacteria; order Moraxellales; family Moraxellaceae; genus Psychrobacter; species Psychrobacter sp. AOP30-A2-5. Next base: position 481,178 of record NZ_JBQSXK010000001.1, read on the forward strand.
TGATGAAATCGCTGAACGTATCTTAACTTTGGGCGGCACACCGCTGCACGCTTATAGCGATTTTACTCAGCATACTAGCATTCAAGAAGATAAAAACGTCAAAGATGGCAATGCTTGTGTGAAAGGCGTGGTAACGGGTTTACAAGCTTTAATTGCAGAGCAGCGTAAAGTATCGGCTCTAGCAGCAGACAGCGAAGATCAAGGGACAGCTGACCTGGTAGATGCCTATGTACAAGAGCAAGAAAAGCTCATCTGGATGTATAATGCCTTTTTGGGTTAATCATTGCTAAAAAAACAGTACATCACTAGGGCGTGTCCTCATTTTAAAAATGGTGATAAAAATGAGATAAATTGCAGTTAACCAAGGAAAATAGCGCTGTTAATATCGAGATATTGATAAGCTATTTGACGATGTTTAACAAAATTTAGCCATTTTTAGCCCATTTAGAGAGTAATTGATTGAATTGAGGACACGCCCTAAAATCTAGATCATAAAAAAGCACCTACTTTAGGTGCTTTTTTTGTGCTTGCTGTTGCTAATGAAACCTTACTTTTGCATCCATTGACGCATTTTTTCGCGCTCGGCAGGCGTGGCTTGTAACCAAATTTGCATAAATTGATCTAAGGTATTAGCAGATGAATTAACGCTAGTGGTTTGCTTAGTAGTCGCTACCGTACCCGTATTCACATTTGGTTGATCTAATGCGGCAATCGCACGCTGATTCTGTAGCTCTGCATCATCTGCCCCACCAAATACACCGCCGAACGCCTTGCCTAAACCTGACAACAAGCCACCTTGATTACCAGCGATACCTTGCTGACTTGCAACCACAGTATTGTTTTTCTCTACTGCCAGTATCGGACGCTTGGCATATTCTTTAGCTGCTGCATACTCTTCTGGCTGATTCGGCATGGTCAGACGATAGGTTTGATTGTCCGCCAATTCTGCCGTCACGCTCACATTACCCGAACGTAAATAATCATGCTCATCACGGCGCAAGTCGTATAAGCGATCATACTTCGCAGTAATCGCATGTTGACCCGGCTGAAGCGTGAACTTTTTAGTCAATGGTTGAAAAGCGCTCTGCTGCACTTCTTGCCCATTGATAGCCGTGACTTTGATATGGTCATCAACCAGTAGCGTTACTTCAGCATGCGACAGCATAGAGACCGAGCCTGCTCCAATAAGCAACGTGCTGATGGTCAGTTTTTTTAGCAAAGAAGCATTGGATTTCATAAGTGATTCCATTAATAGTGAAAACGTTTTGGCAATAGTAAAAGCGCTTTGGATAAAAGACTTTAGTTTTTAATGCTAAAAATCGAGTGGCATCGTATGTTGATCTTGTTCCGCTGAATCGTTATCTACTTGTGTCTCTTGCGCAATATCAGCAAGCTCTGCTGCTAGTGTCTGCTCATCAATGGTACGCAATGCGTCAGTGATGACGGCTTTGGATATATTGCTACGCCCAAGGTTCGAGAACATTGGCTGAATATAATTGAGTACTTCCATCATCGCACCGATGCGATGTGGTCCTTCAGTAAGCAAATAATCAATAATTCGATCATCAAACTGCCAACCACGTCGACGCAAGATAGATTGTAATAACGCCTGACGGTCGGCTAAGTCATGACCATTGGGTACTTTAAACGTAGGTGCTTGTGCCAAACGAGTCAGCAAATCCCTCAATTGAAAGGGCAAATCACCAGCAGGCTTATTGGCTGCAAACAACAATTGACGCTGACCTTCACGACTGCGGTTAATCAAATGAAATAAGGCTTCTTGCCATTGACTGCTCTGCTCTAGCACCTCTAAATCATCGATCGCGATTAGATCGAAGTTTTCTAGAGAGGAGAGGACGTGCACATCGGTATGAATCAACTCATTGAGTGACAAACAAATCGCTGACTTGTCCATCTCAATAAATGACTCACAGATAGCAGATAATAAGTGCGACTTGCCCGTAGCAGGACTGCCAAATAGGTACAGCTGACCGATCAGGCCGACATGTAGTTGCCGCACTGCATCAATAATCGACATCCAACCAGGACCGGCAAAGTCACTTAGACTTGCATCATGCTTAATGTCCAGATTGAGACTTAGCTGTGCTTCTGCCATGAATCATCAACTCGTTTTGCGTAATGCAATAAATAAAAGGATAAATTATTAATAACTGTCTTTGAGATGCTCTTATACTACCTGATATAAACTTGCTGCGTTAGCATCTCGTTGTTTTAATCGAGAGTATATCTGAGAATCACCTAATCAAAAGTCATCTTGTTAACGACCAACTGGATAACGGCTGATACTGTCAATACTGCGCCTATATATAACATATTTGCAAAATGACTGACAAGTCTTTTACCTATTAAGCCTTATCCATCACTGTTTACCTCTCACACCATTTACTATTAATTCCCCATGACTCTATCAATGTAACGATAAAATACTTATCTCTTCTCGAATAAAGCCAATTGCTTACGACCTTTATAAAAATCTGTCGAACGATAGTAGATGTATAAATGGCGAAACAGTACATTAAGCACGGCAGAAACTGGCAAAGCAATTAGCATACCAACAAAACCCAATAAGCTTGCGCCTGCCAATACGGCAAAAATCACCCACAGCGGCGATAGACCTATCTTATCACCCAATAATAACGGCTGTAGAATATAACCTTCTGCGGCTTGCCCAACTAAAAAAGCTCCGACGATCAGCGACAAATACGTCCAATTTAGCCCAAACTGGAACAGGCAGGCTATAATGGCAGCGATAAAACCAATGCCAAAACCCAAATAAGGAACAAAGCTAGCAATACCGGCAACCATACCAATAATCAGCCCAAGCTCAAGCCCAATAAGCTGTAATTGCACCGCATAAATAGCACCCAATAATACCATCACCAATAGCTGACCTTTGATAAATGCCATCAACGCAAGGTCACACTCTCGAGCAATTTGAATGACTTTTTTGCTATACGCAGCGGGAATCGCCAGCTTCCATGTTTGCAGACGCTGATCCCAATTAAATAAGAAATAAAAGGTAAGAATCGGCACCAGCACAATGAGTCCAGCATTATTGATAAAGTTCATGCTCGACACCAATATTTGGTTCATCATGGTACTGGCATCTTCAAACTTATAATTGGTCTGCATGTATTCAACCAATGTCTCAGAAAACCCCTTAGACTCCAACTCTGGCAGATTAATACGACTGTTGTTAACGAACCATTCACGTACGACTTCATTATACCAAGTTAAGACCTTAGGCAGGTACTCCCACGCCGCTTGCAACTGATGCCACAAGGTCGGTATCAACCACCAAAGCAGTAGCACCATTCCTAGAGTGATGGTGGAGTAGACAATGATAATCGCCACCCAGCGCTTGATATACTTCGATAAGCGTTTGACCAGCGGATTGAACAAGTAAGCCAGTACGAAAGCAAAGACAAACGGTATAATGACTGGCATCATCAAATACAGTAATAATATACCCACCACCATCGCAACGACAATAAATAAGCGCCGAAAAAAAGGATCTATTGGTTGGTTCATCATGACAAGGAATCCTATGATAGGCTGATTTAAGATGGGAGCATAATTGAAAGAAATGATACGTCTTATCGTACAACAACGGTGTAATAGCGAACTGTTATCGACAATAAATTTAGCGTTCCATTATCGCAGAGTACAGCAAAAAATCCGTCATTTTTTGTTTCTTAACTTTTTATTTCCCACTTAAAGTCAGTCTTCGTGAAATATCCGCCAAATATCCGTAAGTTGCTTTGCGAGTAAGGGTCATTTTTGGGTATAATGCGCCCACTATATTCAGAATTAACACGACCAACTCGATTTTCTACTGACAGACCTTCATTCCCTATAAAATTTGTGAGATGACCATGAGTAACAAGCCTTCTTTAAGCTACAAAGATGCTGGTGTTGATATTGATGCTGGCGATGCGTTGGTACAGCGTATTAAATCAGTGGCAAAAGCCACCTCTCGTCCTGAGGTTGTGGGCGGACTTGGCGGCTTTGGAGCGCTTTGTCGTATACCAACTGGTTACACCTCTCCTCTCCTCGTGTCGGGCACTGACGGCGTCGGTACTAAGCTCAAGCTGGCATTACAGCTAAACCGTCACGACACGATCGGTATCGACTTGGTCGCCATGTGCGTCAACGATTTATTGGTGTGCGGTGCAGAACCATTATTTTTCTTAGACTATTATGCAACTGGCAAGCTTGATATTGATGTAGCAGCGACTGTGGTCACTGGTATTGGTGAAGGCTGTAAGCTATCAAACTGTGCTCTGATCGGCGGTGAAACGGCTGAGATGCCAGGCATGTATCAAGACGACGATTATGACTTGGCAGGCTTTTGTGTCGGTGTGGTTGAAGAAGCGGAAGTCATCACTGGCGAAAACGTCGCGGAAGGCGATGTATTGATCGCTCTTGCCTCAAGTGGTGCACACTCAAACGGTTATTCATTGGTACGTAAAGTCATCGAAGTCAGCGGCATTGATGTGACTAGCAGTGATGAGCAATTAGACGGTCAGCCTATCCAAGATGCGTTAATGGCCCCTACTCGCATCTATGTTAAAGCGATTAAAGCGCTACAAGATACTCTTGGTAGCTCAGCGCTGCATGCAATGTCACATATCACTGGTGGCGGCTTAACCGATAATTTACCACGTGTATTACCAGAGAGTTTAGCTGCTAGCATTGATACAACTAGCTGGCAGTTCTCAGAGCTATTCACTTGGTTACAAACCCAAGGAAATATTGAACAAAGCGAGATGTACCGCACTTTTAACTGCGGCGTTGGTTTTGTCATTGTCGTGCCTAAAGATAAAGCAGATGCGGCTATTCAAACTTTGAATGATGCTGGTGAAAAAGCTTGGCAATTAGGTGAAATGGTGAAGCGCGAAGCGGATGCTGTGGTGTACCGTTAATGTCAGAAATATCGTTAATATCAACCAATACACGCCAAGACAGCAAGCCTTTGCGCATTGCTGTCTTGGTATCTGGTAGTGGTAGCAACTTGCAAGTACTGATAGATGCGATGCAAGCTGGCGCACTGCCGATTGAGATTGTTGGCGTCATTAGTAACCGTGAGGATGCTTATGCCATTACCCGTGCAAAAGACGCTGACATTCCTGTGGCAGTATTGTCACATGTTGCTAGCGGCAAACGCATGGGAATCAAGACTTTTGAGAGTCATGCCAGCGAGCAATTAAGCGCATGGCAGCCAGATCTCATTGTGTTAGCTGGTTTTATGCGTGTCTTGAGTGGCTCATTTATCGATAGTGCGCCCGCACCGATGATTAATCTACATCCCTCTTTGCTACCTGTCTATAAAGGCCTTGATACCCATCAGCGTGCGATACAAGCAGGTGAGCGACATCATGGCTGTAGTATTCATGTCGTCACCGCTGAGCTCGACGCGGGTACTGTTTTGACCCAAGCGCTGTTAGAGATACATCAAAAAGACACTGCCGATAGCTTGCAAGTACGCGTGCAAAAGCTTGAGCATCAATTGCTCCCTTGGACGATTTTATTATTGGCCAAAGGCGCACTCTCGCTAGACCATGCTCAAGCATCCAATCAACAAAGTATGTCTTTACCAACGCTACCGTTAAAACTATATTTGAACGACTGAGTAAATAGCGACAGTCACAAATTATCAGGCACCAATTGTCAAACTTAAACTCTTCGCATAAAAAAGCCCAGTCACTCAATGAATGACTGGGCTTTCTAATAGCTACCTTTAAAATCTTCTAAAGCATATTAATCCCGAAGACGTCAGCTATTATTGACTTTTATGAACATGTAACCCTTTAATATTTACAAATTCTTTGATACCAAAACCGCCATGCTCGCGACCATGACCTGAGTTTTTTACTCCACCAAATGGCAACGCTGGATTTGCAAGACCGTAACCATTGATATAGACCATGCCCGTATCAAACTCTTCACGCGCTAGGCGAATGGCTTTGTCTTCGTCTTTAGAGAAGATAGCACCGCCCAAACCGTAGCGACTGTCATTGGCAATGCGTAATGCATCATCTTGGTCTTTGGCTCGTATTAATGAGGCGACAGGACCAAATAATTCGTCGTCATAGGCAGGTTGGCCTTTTTCGACATTCTCCAAGATAGTTGCTGGATAAAAACTGCCTTTTCCTTCTGGCAATTGACCACCAACAGCAATCGTTGCACCTTTTGCCACACTGTCTTCTACTTGCTCATGCAACTTTTCTTGTAAATCTTTGCGGGCTAATGGACCAAGATCAGAGGCATCATCCATCGGATCGCCAGATTTAGCATCTGCAAACTTTTTGACAATGCGTTCACGGAAATCATCGTATAAACTATCAACGACGATAAAGCGCTTAGCGGCGACACAAGTTTCACCATTATTAATGAGACGCGCTTGGGTACAAGTTTCGACCGCTAACTCTACATCAGCATCTTCTAAGACAATAAAGGCATCGTTTGAGCCTAATTCTAGCACCACCTTTTTAATGGCTTTTGCTGCTTGCTGACCCACAATGCTACCAGCGCCGTCGCTACCTGTCAGTGTGACACCGCGCACTTTGTCATGACCGATTAATGCTTCTGATTGGTCGTGATCGATTAAAATCGTACGGAACAAATCGTTTGGTAACTCTGACTCATGGAAGATTTTTTCGATTAACAAGCCTGAACCAGTCACGTTTGACGCGTGCTTGAGTAAAATACTATTACCTGCCATCAGATTTGCGATGGTATAACGGAATACTTGGTAAGCAGGAAAATTCCATGGCTGCATGCCATAGATGACACCGATAGGCTGATAAGTCACAATACCTTTCTTCAAGCCTTCAATATCACGTTCATCGTCAGCAAGTGCAGCCACCCCTTTTTCTGCGGTATAGTCGCAAATTGCTTTACACAAATCTATTTCTTGCAAACTCTGACTATAGAGCTTACCACGCTCCTCAGTCATAAGTTTAGACAACTCTTCTTTGTACTTAAGCAATGTCTCACCGATGGAAATGATGACTTTTGCACGCGCCTCATGGCTGGTTTTACGCCACTCAGTAAATGCTTGGTGCGAGGATTCAACAATCTTGTTCACCTCGTCATTACTCATGTAATCGTATTCTTTGATCGCTTCACCCGTTGCTGGGTTTATAGTAGTAATATCTGCCATGATTATTATCCTTATTTATTCAACTATTTTATTGGTTTAAAATTGATCGCTTCAATATCTGAAATCTTAGAAACACATAAACCTTAGAAACACATAAGCCAAGAATGGTCATTTTTGTGAACGCATATGATTAAATTGAACAACTTCATCAACGATTTTATGAAATCCGATACTGTCGTATAACTTAACAATAGGCTATGTATTTGTCTTTTTTCTTAAGTGGGATTTATCATAGCAAAATGTGCAACGAGTAGTTTTACAAGTTATAAAGAAGTGTTCGTAAGATGTTAAGAATGTGACTGACTGATTTATTGGGTCAAAATCTTGGACGAGATTTTTCAGTAAAATTACGCCAATAAAAAAACCAGCGCTTGGGCTGGTTTAATAAATAAGCAATCGATAACCAAAAATAAATGGCTTAAAACAAATGATTCATCACAGGAATTTCTTGTGGTGGATTCTCTTCTTCGTCAACAATTTGACGAGCCACATGCATGATAAGCTGACGCAACCAACGATGGGCGGGATGATGCTGCAACAAAGGCGACCACGCCATTGTTAGCTCAAATTCAGGGATAAAAAATGGTGGCTCGACCATCATGATACTATCGTTATTAGCCTGCATTTTTGCCACACGCGTAGGCAAAGTTGCAACCAAATCTTTATTGGCTGCAAGCATGGCTGGCATTTGATAGTGGCGGGTAAAAACACTGATTTGACGTTTTTGACCTAAACGTTGCAGTGCTTGATCAATTGAACCTAGGCCACCAGATTTTTCTGGATTGACACCAAATCCCACACCCATACCAGTTTTAGAGACCCAAACGTGCTGCGCCTTAAGATAATTTTTGAGATTAAAGCGATGAGCATAAGGACTGTCAGAGGACAATAGGCAGCTAAAGGTATCACGCCAGACCAAAACTTGGTGGAAACTTTGCGGAATTTCATTAAAGCGGTTGATCGCCAAATCCACTCGCCCCTGCTCCATATCACGATATGAGACGTCCGATGGCGTTAGGAAATCCAAGATGACATTTGGTGCCTCTGAGCGCAATGCTTTGACCAATTTTGGTACCAATGTCGCTTCAGCATAGTCTGAGGTCATGATACGAAAAACGCGCGAGGTACTATAAGGACGAAACTCTGTGCGTGGCTCTAATACTTGTGTCAAATCTGCCAGTATTTCACGGATACGAGGCTGTAACTCCAAAGCGCGTTCAGTCGGCGTCATGCCTTCGGATGAGCGTACCAGCAACGGATCATTAAATAGCTTACGCAGCCGGCGCAAAATATTACTCATCGCAGGTTGGGTAATGCCAAGCTGCTCAGCTGCACGAGTGACGTTTTTTTCTCGTAACAACACATCTAGATGTACCAATAAATTTAAATCTACCCGCTGCAAATTCATATATGTCTCTTTACCTTAAAATAAATACCACTACAAACGCGGCGTTTTTTGCCCTGTTATTTAGTATAAATCATCTATAACAGCATGAAATAAGGACAATTTTATATTAATTATTTTGATATACGCTTATTATAACTGAAATCATTAATTATAAGTCATTGTTTTATATATACTATCATAAAACTAAATACCCAAGATAATAATCATAAACTAGATAAATCAAGGCAACCTAGCTATAGTGGCTAGCAAGCGCTTAATTAGTCCTTGTTTAATGTTAGGCTGTCGCCGTGCGTTTTGATGGATTGACTACCACAGGTATTTTATCGCATTTTCATGCGGAAATACGGACATAACATTTATTACGCAAACTTAATTTTTTGCTCTCATTTGTTTTTAAGCTTGAATGAGTAGTTGGCACTTTTTAGGGCAATAAGCACTTTAACAGTTAAAAAGACTTATAAAAAAGCGCATTCAACCTAAAACGAAAGACCCAATAATAAAAGCTGACCAATTCGACAGGTTTTATTTGCTTTTATCATAATTTTCTTATAGTTTAGTAGAGATTGCTAACGCACAAGGTTTATATTTTAGATTTTTACTTCTGCCAGCATCTTTCTACATATATCAAAATTACCTCAATACTTGTAATTTTCTAAGTTACTAATTTTCACCACCCCAAGGAGACATAGATGTCAACTGCATATAAATCAGCGATCGACTTAGTACGTGAATTAAAGCAAAAGCACGGTAACTGGCAGAATATCAGCGAAACCGATGCGGCACGTATGATGTCACAAAACCGTTTTAAGACGGGCTTAGATATCGCCAAATATACTGCAAAAATCATGCGTCAAGACATGGAAGACTATGACAATGATACGTCTCAGTACACGCAGTCTTTAGGTGCATGGCATGGTTTTGTGGCACAACAAACTATGTACGCTAAGAAAAAATATTTCGGTACTACGTCTAAAACTTACATCTACCTATCAGGTTGGATGGTTGCAGCCCTTCGCTCTGAGTTTGGTCCTCTACCTGACCAATCAATGCATGAAAAAACCTCAGTACCTAAGCTAATCGAAGAAATCTACACGTTCTTGCGTCAAGCAGATGCTAAAGTATTGAACGACTACTTCCGTGAGCTAAACGCTGCTGAAGAAGCGGGTCAAGACACGACTGAAATCCAAGCCAAAATCGAAAACTTTGATTCACATGTTGTGCCAATCATTGCTGATATCGATGCAGGTTTCGGTAACGAAGAAGCCACTTACTTGCTAACCAAGCAAATGATCGAAGCTGGTGCTTGTGCCATTCAGGTTGAAAACCAAGTATCTGACGCTAAGCAATGTGGTCACCAAGCGGGTAAAGTCACTGTACCGCATGAAGACTATATCGCAAAAATCAACGCTATTCGTTATGCATTCTTAGAGCTTGGTGTTGAAGACGGCGTTATCGTTGCTCGTACTGACTCTGAAGGCGCGTCACTAACGCAAAAAATTCCAGTATCAAATGAGCCAGGCGATCTTGCTTCTCAGTACATCGATTTTATCGAGATGGAAGAAGTCACGCTAGAAAACGCCAAAGAGAACGACAGCTTGCTTAAGCATAACGGCAAACTAGTACGTCCAGTTCGTTTACCAAACGGTCTATATCAGTTCCGTGAAGAAACGAACATCGACCGTGTCGTACTTGACTGTGTAACGGCTCTAGAAAATGGCGCTGATCTACTATGGATCGAAACACCGACTCCAGACGTCGCACACATCAAAATGATGGTTGATCGTATTAAAGAGCAACAGCCAAAAGCCAAGCTTGTATACAACAACAGCCCATCATTCAACTGGACGCTTAACTTCCGTAAGCAAATCATCGCTCAGTGGGAAGAAGAAGGCAAAGACCTATCTGCCTACAATAAAGATGACTTGATGAGTGCGGATTACGATGGTACTGAACTTGATACCGCAGCTGACGAAGCGGCTAGAAACTTCCAACGTGATGCATCACGTGAAGCAGGTGTATTCCATCACTTAATCACGCTACCTACTTATCACACCACTGCGCTTAGCGTGCATGAGCTTGCTAAAGGCTACTTCGGTGAAGATGGTATGCTTGCTTATGCTGCTGGCGTACAACGTAAAGAAATCCGTGAAGGCATCGCTTGTGTGAAGCACCAAGCAATGGCTGGCTCTGACCTTGGCGATGATCACAAAGAGATCTTCTCAGGTGAAAACGCCCTTAAAGCTGGCGGCGGCAAGAACACGATGAACCAGTTCTAATCACCGACCACTTATAAGTACATCTCGTAAGTACCAGTTATAGAGAAAGCCGTCCTATCTTGTAGGGCGGCTTTTTTATGTCTGCTTATTTGCACTCTATTATTGTAAGATTTTGAGCATTGTGAGCTTGTTAATTCTTAATTTGTGTGGTTATTATCCTTACTATCAGCCTCTTTCATATTATTGCTATTATCCTCTTCCTGACTACTCTGTATACCGACTGAATCGTGACTTTTTGGATTTTCACCCATCAGCTCACGCTTCATATTTTTTATACGGGGATCATGTTTAAAAAATTTACGATAGATTGACTTTATCATTCTGTAAATTAGATAAAAAATACCGCCAAGTACAAGCAGCCACCACAGTTGTATCAATCCAAGCGCTACTGATCTAAGTATCTCCCAGCCATCTTTAAATGCTTGACCCACTTGACTACTAAAACTTGGCTGCTCAGCATCTAATAGCACATCCAGATTTTGTGTGGTTTCTTTATAACTGATATCTGGCTGCATAAAGGTCAGGTTAATGGTGCTATATTGAACTTTATCAGCAATAGCCAGTTGCTCAAGCTTGGCAAGCTCTTGCTGACGACGTGCCGCATAAGTCGCGGTAATAGCATCAACATTGCTGCCTTGGTCTTTATCATTTTTACTACTCAGGCGTTCTTGGCTAAGCTCGCTTGCCATATCACTATTTAGCTGACTCGCTAGCTGTTCACGATAAATATCTAATGTCACATCTTGAGCACTAAACTGCTGCCCATTTAAAAATGCGACTTGCTGTTGTAATTGCGCTAGGAACTTACTGACATTGGCGCGAGGAATACGAACCGTCATGTCAGCTTGACGAGTGTAGGTTGTAATCGTGATATTTTTATTGCCTTGTACAAAGGTTCGACTATCACGTGGATGATTACTAATATTGCTAAGTGCCACATAACCAGCCTGTTGCCGTGTCAAACTCTCAATAGCATCACTAGTTTTGACAACATCTTCAACTTTAAAATCAGCACTGGCAGTTATCAATAGCGCTTTGCCAGCAATTTTAATGTCTGCTGCCTGACTACCAAGGGTCTGTTCACTAGTGCTCGATAGGTTTGCAACCTCTAAGCCATTGGATGCATTGTCGACTGCGGCATCTGACATGATGCCGACCATCTCACTATCAGCAACCTCCTCCGTTGCAGACTGAACCGACTCCATATCAGCACTACTCTCTGCATATTCAGAAGAGCTATCGCAGCCGCCTATCAATAACACAGACCCAAGCATTATTGGTAGACATAAAACTGATGGAAACAAGGCTTTAGGCAGTAATATTGAATGAGACTGCTGAATGTCATACTTCTTTTGATTGCATTGCGTCATTATTTTATAATCCGGCATTTTATGAGATATGGTAAACATATTGGATAAAAATATTTTAGCTTCTATTGTAAAGCCAACCACCTTTATCCTACTTTTGTTTAATAATTAACGTTAATTATAATGATTACTTACTAAAAGTATATCTCTAATATTGGCTCAAATTATTTATAGAAAAAATTTTGCTTGTTATTCGCCGATAGCTTTCATACGATGGTAGTCATTCAAATTTATTAAAATAATCGGGAGCCATCATGCAAGAGATAGAGCTAAAGTTTTTGGTACCAGAGTCGCGACTGAAAGGTTTGATGCGCCAAGCACGAGTCAAGTCTTCTGAGGTGACACAACTGGCTGCCCATTATTATGATACCCCAGACCAACAGCTTGCAGAGGCAGGCATTGGCTTGCGTATCCGTAAAGAAGGCGATGCTTGGGTACAGACCATCAAAGCGGGCGGCGATGGCATTGCAGCACGCCTAGAGCATAATGCGGTACTGGATAATGAACAAGTACAAGCGATGCTCGATAATAATACGCTCATGCCTGATTTAACTATTTATAAAAACACCTCTGTCGCCCCTGCCCTGGCTGAATTTAAGCTAAAAAAACTGGCTAAAAATCTCACACGGTTATATGTGACCGATGTAGAGCGCACCACACGATTGCTAGTGGATGATAGTGGTAGTGATGGTGATGCAAATAACCATGTCGAGATGGCGTACGATTATGGAGAAATTATTCACGGTAATGATGATACTCAGCGTGATGCTATTCAAGAGATTGAGTTTGAGCTGATATCAGGAGATATCGATTTTTTATTTGCAACCGCCAAAACTTGGTGTAAGCGCTACAAGCTTTGTTTGTCTACGGTGACAAAAGCTGAGCGCGGTGGTTTACTCATCACAGAACAGCAGCATAGTCCAGCTGTCCACGCTGACCTTGATCAGCTAAATATCGATAAGAAAATCAGTATGCCTGCCTTTGTGCGTGCAGCGGTACATAACTGTCTGTTGCAAATACTGCCCAATAGCAGCGCTATCGTCGCTGGCAGCGAAGAGGACGACCATGCATTACAACTATACATTGGTATTACCCGCTTACAAGCTGCCCTACAAGCATTTGCCAGCTATTCTGACGAAATCAATCCAGACTGGCTGCCGATACTAAAACAAACAGCCATGTTATTGAATGAATATCGAGAGCTTGCCCATCTTGCCTCACATATAGAGCCTAATTTGCAACAACAAGGTGCACCTACTGTCGATTGGGCAACAGATATGGATGCGCTGAAGATTACTCCGAAAGATGTCATCAGTGCCAACGATTTTCAGATGGCCTTACTTGAGCTGATCGCCTTTACCATGAGCGACCCAAGCCTTGAACCGCAGGCTGATCAACTCGCCATCGATAAACTGGCAAAAACCTTATCCAAACAGCAGGCAAAGCTTGGCGAAGCAGTGCAAAAGCTACAGAGTAAAAAAGACGTTGGCTCAAATAACATTAATATAGAAAGCAATGATTTAAAAGATGATGATTTACAAAGTGTTGACTTAGACGATAGTGACTTAGAAAACGTAGAGTCAAAAAGTGACGATATAGAAAATATTGATCTAGACGGTAATAATGCAGAGCACGAGCTGCATGAGCAGTTAACCACCTTACTTTATATCAGTGAGTTTGCCACGCCATTATTAGATAAGAAAAAGTCAAAAAAGAAAAAAGCGAAAAAGGAAAGCAAACGCTGGCTAAAATACTTAGCAAAAGCGCAAAAGACTTTGAATAAATATCATAATCATAAAATGTACCAACAGCGCTATCAATTAAAATCGAAGACAGATAGCAGTGCGTTATATGGCGCTGGGTGGTTTGCAGCCATGCTAGTGAGAGACCTTAAGCGCACAGAAAAACGCTTGGCGAAAGTGACAGACAGCTCTGTATTGCGGTAAAAATGCTCTTATAGTCATTCCACTATAAAAGCATTACAGCGTTAGCCTCGCTTGAAGTATCACATATACACTCGGTTGCCTTGTACTACTTTTAAATTGAATCGACTATAGCAACATGAACCAAGCTTAAAATAAACTAAGCTTAGAATAAAAAAAGACAGCGCACTTTATATGGGCTGTCTTTTTTTGAAGTGCGTTTTTTAAAGGGCTTTTTCCGATTGGATAAGTGAACTAAACTATATTAAAAAATTAACGCTTTAACTCAGCCAATTAAATATCGAAGATTGATATTGGTTTTCTAAGTCTAGCTCTTTTGTCAGCTCAGCGCTTTTATAAACCTAGCACTTTCATACGCTCACTAACTGGCTGATACGTTTTCTCGCCAGCAGGCTCAACAATGTTGCCAAATGGCATTTGTGCCACCAATTCCCAACTATCTGGGATAGCAAAAGCCTTAGCTGCGTCTTCATCCACAAGCGGATTGTAGTGCTGTAGGTTGGCACCAACATTTAAAGTACGTAGCTCTGTCCACATCGCATACTGATGCATGGCTGAGGTTTGCTGCGCCCAAACTGGAAATCTATCTGCATATAACGCAAACTGCTCTTGCAATGACTCAGTCACGTTTTTATCTTCATAAAACAGCACCGTACCCGCCGCCGCACGGAAGCCATCTAGTTTTTGCTTAGTCCCAGAAAAGTCGCCATCGCCGACGGCTGCACGCAGTTTTTCTTCAGCGATATCCCACAATTCCTGGTGCTCGGCACCAAACAGTACGACCAGACGCGAAGATTGTGAATTAAAAGCAGAAGGGGTATGTAATAAAACACGCTCTGCCATATTGACAATTGCTTGTGGCTCTACTGGCAGCTCATTGCCCAAAGCATATATTGACCGGCGTTCATCAAAAGCTTGTTGTAAAGTAACTAGGCTTTCTTTAGACATCGATATTATCCTTATAATTATCATAAAATATAGGTCAAACGAGCCATGTTTAGTATGGCAAGTCGATCATTCATAAGCAAGCTATTATAGCAATATGCTAAATAATATCTAGACTCTATAAATATTTATTTATCAATCACTCTATGAAGTTATTCTGTTTTACTTAGGGCATGTCCTGAGCCTGAATGAAAGTACCTAAATGGGCTAAAAATGGTTAATGAGCGACAACCGTCACCAATATGCCCTCTGCAATTTGGTCGAACAATTCAATAATATCCTTATTACGCATACGTATACAGCCGTGCGAGAGTGGCGCGCCCATCGGTTCACTGTCTGGCGTACCATGAATGTAAATATAACGCTGATAAGTATCACAGCCACCTTGACTGTTACTGCCTTTATTAAAGCCCTCTTCCACACCACTTAGCCAAAGAATACGGCTTAATATCCAATCGCGTTCAGGATGTCGTTCACCAAGCTCAGCACTATATCTCTCGCCCGTAGGGACGCGTCCGATAAACACGGCATTCATGGGTTCATTTGCGCCAATTTTTTTGGCGATAAAGTGTTTGCCAAGAGGTGTACAGCCGCTATCTTGCTGACTGCCAATGCCATTTTTAGCAGTAGACACCGTATATTGAGCCAATTCTCTATTATGCTGGTAGAGCGTTAATGTTTGCTTAGCAATATTAACCACCAACTGCACATCAGAACTTTCGTTATTTTTCTCGTTATAGCTTTCGTTATTTGTCATAGAATGTTTCCAACGGTCATTTACCCAATAGATATCATTATTGACCGCGTGATAAGTAAGTGGATTGATTTTTTCTATTATTAAGGGATTGTATCAAGGCTTTTGGCACCGTAATATAGGGGCACACTTTTTGATGCTAGCAGATTATGACGACTATTTCACCGACACGTGTGTCGATGTATGATTTTCTCTATCAAGATACTAAGCCAATGGTATCTTTATTGGCCGATGCCGCCAAGCTTTCATTACCACAAGCTCGATTGGCAATGGATGCCAGTTTGCAAGCCATTATCAGTGCCTTACTTGCTTACCAGCAGCATAACGACGGACAAGCTGTGAGCAAAAAGCTATTTAGTCGCGGCGCTGTCAAAGAGCTACGCCAATATAATTCGATGAATTTTTCGACGATGAATGCGACGTTATATCATCGCCATGAAGCGGCGGATGCGATATTTTATGATAATGCTCGCGTGATTAAAGCGAGTGACTATATTGCTCTGCAGATTGACGCAACAACGCAGCAAGTACAGATACTCCTCACGTCTCTATGCGTGATTGTCTTACGTGAACTGGCTATTTTAGCTGACTATAGCCAACTTGATAACGACGAGATGGATAAATGGTTCGCTTTACAGCCACAGTTTTTATCAGCTGCTCGCTTTGCCATGAATGAGCCAGCGTCTGTCTCTGTTAAATTCAATGGGGTAAATGAAGATAACAGTCTAGTCGCAATATCAGAGGTCAATTTAGACTCGACAGTAAAAACAAAGGCAGCCGCCAAATCCGAAAACAATCCTAATACAGAACGTGCCTTATTAAGTACAGAGCAGCTCGCTGACACCCCACCAGCGTTCAATCCTTACTGGCATGAATTGACAACATTCAAGCCTGAAAATCAACAGCCTGTGCAAGATATGCAATTGGCAACTGGTAATTATTTAAAAGCCATTGGGCGCTCCCCTGATAACCTGCAGCAAGGTCGCCATAACGACATGCTAGTCTTTACAGAAATGCAAGCCATTGTTCTGCCACACCAACGCTGGCTATTACAGCTCGCAAAAATCTCAGATATCTACCTCAGTCGTAATCGCCTACGTATTACCTCCGAACCTGCCAGCGCACCCAAACCGCCTTTGGTAAGCTTAGGTTTAGTTGGTGGTAATAACGACAATACGCCGACCACCACCAGCGAAAAGCCCATTGAATACGAGGCATCAATACCCCTCTGGAAAAATCCGGTTATCCTGATTATTATTGCTGTTATCAGTGTACTTGGCGGGCTTGCAGCGCTCAAGTATCAAAGCCAAAAATCTGACGGTGTGTTACTGGCGACAGAAGAGGTCATAGAACAAGATATTATCGAAGAGCGTCAACAGCAGGATGTGGCTATTGTCATGGTGGACGATGATGAGTCTGATGATAAAGAAACAAAAGCGTCTCAATAATAAATAAAAGCTCTGAATACAGAACTTTTTGACTAGCAAAAAATCATCGAACAAACCTTCAAAAAATCCACAAAAAAAAGGCGCTTTTCATATAGCGCCTTTTCTATTCATATTTTTTATTCATGCTTTATCTAGCACAGTCTATTAAGACCGGCTTACTTCGATAAATCACGACCACGACTGGCTTCAATCGCCAAACGTAGACCATTTAGACGGATGAAACCTTCTGCGTCTTTTTGATCGTAAGCGCCCGCATCATCTTCAAAAGTCGCGATTTTTTCGTCAAACAACGAATCATCTGACTTACGACCAACAACGCTCACAGCACCTTTGTATAACTTCACACGTACTGTGCCATTGACATATTCTTGTGACTTGTCAATCAATGCTTGTAGCATCATACGCTCAGGACTGAACCAATAACCGTTATAAATCGTTTTGGCGTAGCGTGGCATCAGCTCATCTTTTAAATGCGCCGCTTCACGATCGAGTGTAAGTGACTCAATACCGCGATGCGCTTTTAGCATAATGGTACCCGCTGGCGTCTCATAGCAACCGCGTGATTTCATGCCAACATAACGGTTTTCTACGATATCTAGGCGTCCGATACCATGCTGACCGCCAATCTCATTTAGCTTAATCATCACTTCATACGGCTTAAGTGCTTCACCATCGATGGCAACGATGTCGCCTTTTTTGTATTCTAGTTCTAGATATTGTGCTTCGTCAGGCGCTTCTTCTGGGCTGACTGACCAGCGCCACATATCATCTTCTGCTTCGGCGTAAGGGTCTTCTAAAATACCGCCTTCATAAGAGATGTGTAGTAAGTTGGCGTCCATTGAGTACGGAGATTTTTTCTTATTGCCCGCATAATCAATCGCAATGTTATGCTCTTTGGCATATTCCATCAAGCTCTCACGGCTAGACAAGTCCCACTCACGCCAAGGGGCAATGGTAACCACGTCAGGCGATAAAGCAACGGCGCCAAGCTCAAAACGGACTTGGTCATTCCCTTTACCAGTCGCGCCATGACTGATCGCATCGGCATTGTGTTCTTTAGCAATCTCAACCAAGCGCTTGGCGATTAACGGACGGGCGATAGAAGTCCCTAGCAGATACTCGCCTTCATAGATGGCATTGGCACGGAACATCGGGAATACATAATCACGGGCAAATTCTTCACGTAAGTCTTCAATATGGATATGTTTGATGCCCATGGCTTCAGCTTTGGCGCGGGCTGGCTCAACTTCTTCGCCTTGACCGATATCAGCAGTAAAGGTAATCACTTCTGCATCATAAGTCTCTTGCAGCCATTTAGCGATGATGGAGGTATCAAGACCACCTGAATAGGCCAAGACGATTTTATTAATATTTTTTGGATCAAGTTGAGCCATGAAGAACTCCTATTGTGAGCATTTAGTGTTAGGAAAAGCGCTAATATTCAATCAAAAGATAAATTACTTGCTCAGTGTACATCATATTTACTATAGGCAAAAGTGCAACTGCCCCATGGCATAAGCTTTTGATTTAAATTTTGGGTCAATAAATTTCAATTATTCACATATAGGTGACAGTTGATTGCCGCAAATTAAAAAACAACCCATGTATTATGTACAGATATTTAGCCGCATATTTAGTCAAGTAGGCAAATCTGTTATGATAGCGGTACAGTATCCCTTCCTTTTATTTCCGTATATGACGATATAGAGCGCGACGACATTATGACTGATTCGATTAGAGAATTGACCATCCTTCAGCCAGACGATTGGCATATCCATTTGCGTGATGGCAAAGCATTGAGCACTACTGTATCGCACGCAGCAAACAGCTTTAACCGTGTCATATGTATGCCAAACTTAGTGCCTCCTGTTAAGAACACTGACGATGCGCGCGCCTATCGCGACCGTATCATGGCGCACTTAGTAGCCAGTGAGCTGAGTGCTGAGCGCAAAACTGCATTCGATCCACGTATGACTTTATATCTCACTGACAAAACCACTGCCCAAGATATCGAGATGGCAGCACAATCAGGTATCGTCCAAGCGGTCAAGCTTTATCCTGCTGGCGCGACTACCAATTCGGCTGATGGTGTCACCAATATTAACGCCTGTGTCGATGTTTTTGAAGCATTAGAAAAGTACAACCTACCACTATTGATACATGGCGAAGTGACGCAAGATCATGTGGATATCTTTGACCGTGAAAAGCGCTTTTTAGACGAAGTGTTGGCGCAAATCATTGTCAAATTCCCTACATTAAAGATTATCGTCGAGCATATTACTACCAGTGATGCGGCAGACTTTGTCTTAGCACAAGGCAATCATATTGCCGCCACTATCACTCCGCAGCATTTAATGTTTAACCGCAATCATCTATTGGTTGGCGGTATCAAGCCACATTTTTATTGCTTGCCTATTTTGAAGCGTGAAAGCCATCAAAGAGTATTACTAGATGTGGCAACCAGTGGCAACCCTAAGTTTTTCTTAGGCACTGATTCAGCTCCACATGCGACGGATAAAAAAGAAGCCGCTTGTGGCTGTGCTGGCTGCTATAGCGCTGCAACTGCCTTGCCATTGTATGCCACCGCTTTCGATAGCGTGGGAAAAATAGACAAGTTAGAAGGCTTTGCCAGTCGTTTTGGTGCTCAGTTCTATGGACTGCCAGTCAATGAAAGCACGATTATGCTTGTCAATACGCCTATGCAAGTGCCAGCAGCCTATCCCTACTATGATGGCTCATCATTGACCCCGCTTATGGCAGGCGAGACACTGCCTTGGTCTATCAAAGCATAAAACGCACTAAGCAAAACCATCTGTATTCTATTTTAACTTGAGAAGTTTAACCCTATGATAAGAATGACATCTACTAACCAGTAGTGTGATTTGTATCATAGGTTATTTATTTTTCATTTAATGTCTCAATTCAATATAACAGTACGACTGATAAAAGCGATTTAACCAGATATGACCACTCCAAACGATGCCGCCTTACCTGACGAAAACCCATCAAACCCTGTAGAAAATAGCCTTAAGATCGCGTCACATAGTCACACAGAAGATACCGCAGCAGACGAGCTAGCACCCATGCGTCTAAAAGACCGATTTCGTAAGTTTCTGCCTGTCGTCGTTGATGTGGAAACTGCCGGCTTTAATGCGCAAACAGATGCTTTGCTAGAGATTGCCTGCATTCCTGTACTACTGAATGAGCAAGGTGTGTTTTATCCTGGGGAAGCATTCAATGCTCATATCGAACCCTTTGAAGGCGCGAATCTTGAGCCAAGTGCCCTTGCCTTCACTGGCATTGATCCCAACAATCCAATGCGTAAAGCCATTGCCGAAGATGAAAAAACAGCACTACGCCGTATCTTTAAGGGGTTAAAAGAAGTACGCCGTACTGAGGACTGCCGCCAGTGCGTCTTAATTGGGCACAACGCCCATTTTGACTTAGCGTTTTTGAATGCGGCAGTGCTGCGTACCAATAACAAAAGTCACAACCCGTTTCATAACTTTTCAGTTTTTGACACAGTGACCTTATCTGCGCTGGCATTTGGTCAGACAGTACTAGCACGTGCTTGTAAGGCAGCAGGGCTTGATTTCGATGGTAATGACGCACATTCTGCCCTATACGATACACAAAAGACTGCTGAGCTGTTTTGTCATATCCTAAACCATTATCCTATGCTGGCTAATGCGATGCATACTGAAGAAAATAAAGAGGATTCGACTGAGAGTAGTCACAAATAATCCATTTATCACATATCCTATATTGCCAACTACCCATAATAGTGCTATTTGTAATACTTGATGACTTTGACATCTTGGTTTTACAATCAATAGGGATATGATTGATATCACAATAAATCAGCAACTTGTCTAACCGTTGAATATCATATTGTGTAAAACAATTCAAAAACCAGACAAGTTGCTGTAATTACTCACATTAGAACGTCTCGTTATATCCTATAGATGGTTTAAGTTGCCCACATTGTCTCGATAGCCAGTACGATTCATGCTATCGAGGCGTAATAGGAGGGACTCTCTTATGGATCCACAGCTTAAGTTATGGGGAACCATCCTCGGTTATATGCTGCTCGCATTGACTATTAGTGCTTGTACTTCTCTATGGATTCGCTATCATTTAAAGCGTAATGACTTACATCCTCGCCGTGCGATCAAAAAAAGATACTTAATTTTAAAAAGAAGAAGAAAAAGGCTTGACAGCAAGCGCAGACGCTATTAGAATACGCACCACTTCAGCATAAAGGTGAAAGCAGCTGAGGTGTTGTGTTACTAGTCCCCATCGTCTAGAGGCCTAGGACACCGCCCTTTCACGGCGGTAACGGGGGTTCGAATCCCCCTGGGGACGCCACTATTTGGCGTCACTTATTAGCAAGTTTGCTGCAAAGCATCTGATAAGACTAATAAGCGTACCACCAAAAAGCCCAATCACATACTCTTGTGATTGGGCTTTTGTATGCCTGTTTTTTATATCATGAGGTTCTTGATATCTTAGCACTCAGTTCGTCATCGCCGATTTACTTGATAAATGAAGCATAATTAATTTTATAGATAAGATTCGGTATTAAGTTCGCTCAAGATATTAAGGTATATTTACTAAGTGTCGCTATCTATGGTTTCTATACCTAACTTGATGTTTTGTTTATTTATTGAATTTTTTATCATAAATTTAAGCAAAAAAATCCAGCATTGAATACTGGATTTTTAAGTCAAACAGTCTATTTTTACAAAAACTACCAAATCTTATCTGATAGCATTAGCCACAACAATGTCATCACAATCATGATACCGAGTACTGTTTGAATCAAGAAGAATGCTTGATGCTGACCAACAACCTTACTTAACGTCACCCCTAACGTGCTGTACTTGATAGGTGGCGTGTCAATATTGCCAGTTCTTGCTTGTTCCTCATAATACCCTTGTAAGATATCTAAAAATTCGCGCCATGCGTTAGAGCCCCAATCATAGGGTTTAAATGGCATGAGTTTTTTCAGCTCAGGCTCTTTGGTCATCCAACGTTCAAGTGTAATGGAGCGTAGAGACCAGTTCGAAAAACGGCGTTCGGTAATTTCTGAAAAATCTAAGATTTTTAATTCTTTATGTCGATCGTCTAATAATAAGCGATTCTTTAGATTGGTTAAATCTTGTTCTGACCCTTCTGCACATTGAAAAAAGTAGCCATTGCCATAGCAAAGAATACCCGTAACATTATCGGCTTGGTTACGCTCAATCGCGACCTCTGAGATGTCGTTAAGCGTGCTGGGACTTGAAAGACCAGTCGAAGTAATTTGGCTTATATATATAAGCTGGCAGAGATCTGTCGTCACTGGATTTGTCGAATCGTTGATTGTTGACAATCAGCTTCTCCCTATTTTTAGGTAAATGTAGCTAAGACAACCATACTAAATTTAGAAAAAACATAGAAACAAGATCTTTGAAAATATCAAATAGGCTTGGTATATTATTGATTTTATAAATGTTTATATTAATTGTATTAAGTTGGTTACATCATAGGCTAGTTTAGTCATCAAAGCAATATATGTTTATCTTATATCATTAATTGAGAAAACCAAACAATAATTCGCAATTATTTATATTGAGAGTTTACACTGTAGTTTTTGGGAAGCAATAGGATAAATAGGTAATATGGGAGGGGAAAGTAATGATAAAAGCCGTCACCAATGAGCGATAAGACTACCGGCTCATTAATGAGATTGATACAGACTGATGACTATTGCGAGTGTTTAATTATTTTTTGTCTACTCAGAACTGAGCGGTAATAATCGCTGCGAGCAAGATAGCATCATCAGGATAGGTGAGCTTGATATTCTGGCGACTGCCAGTCACGAGGCGAATGGGTAGGTCTAAATATTCAAATGCACTGGCTTCATCAGTAATGGTGAGCTCGTGTTCAGCGACATAAGTTAATACTTTTTGCAGCTGACCTAAGCGAAACACTTGCGGCGTTTGTGCTTGCCACATATGACGGCGATCGATAGTACGTTTAGCGTAAGAATGTGGGCTGCTACTCACTGTCAGGTTAACTACAGGCGTCTCACCTACAAGCTCAGATTGAGCGGTAGACTGCGGATAGGATTCCTTTAAAGTATCAGCCACCGGTGTCGCTAAGATAGCACCATAGGGCTCTAGCATCGCCGCTTCGATGACTTGTTCAATATCATGACTGGGAACCGCAGGACGCGCCGCATCATGAATAATAACCAAATCTGAATCGTCAGCTCCCGCCTCAATAATCGCCTTTACCCCTGCCTGTACAGACTGCCAGCGCTCAGCGCCGCCCATGGCATAATGTATGGGTAGCGCAAAATTCAATGTTTGTGCTGTACTGTCATCTGCTGCGACGACTAATAAACATGTATCAATATAAGCACTACTAGCAAGCCGTGCCACACTATGCTGTAGCAAGGTCTGCCCTTGCAACATCGTATATTGCTTGGCAATAGAGGCACCAAAACGACTACCGCGACCCGCAGCAACGATCATGGCATGTACATTAGGTGTGATATTCATAAGGCAATATTCATAAAGTAGTATTCATGGTTAGAGCCCATGATAGTATTGCTAGGGATAGACGAGGAATAAGAGAAGTAACGAATTTCAGGTGAATAAGATTTCTATTATAGACAATAGAAGATCATAATTTTAGACAGTTAAGAGCAATTAATAACGGCTATGCGTCGTGGGCGCCGTAGATACTTGTACAAAGGTCTCGTTCGGCTTAATCAAACCCAAGTCTAAACGAGCGTGCTCTTCCACTGCCTCAAGACCAGTTTTTAAGTCATGCACATCAGTACGCAATAAGTTATTTGCTGCCACTTGGTTTTCGTTTAAGCGTTGTTGTTCTTCGATTTGAGTCAGCAATTTATTATGCTCAAAGCGACCATTTTCGCCCAGCCAATACTGATATTGCAATCCCAAAAGGACGGCAACGGCTAGAGCAAGTAGCATAAATTGGCTAAAGTATTTCATAAGATAATAACGCCGAACAACATAGAGACAATAATAAAATAAAAAACCAGCTTGCTAAGCGATATATCACCATATTAATGATGAGATATCGCCTAGCTGTAGCAAGAAATCTGGCTTGTTAACCACGTAGACCGATGAACTCTTCACGACCACGGTAGCTTGCACGTACTTGTTGCTCGATACGTAGCAGCTGATTGTATTTTGCCACACGGTCTGAGCGGCATAGAGAGCCAGTTTTAATCTGACCAGCAGCCGTACCAACGGCTAAATCTGCAATGGTGCTGTCTTCAGTTTCACCTGAACGATGTGAGATAATGGTTGCATAGCCATTTTTCTTCGCTAGATAGATCGCATCTAGCGTTTCTGACAAGGTACCGATTTGGTTAAACTTAATCAAAATTGCATTGGCAATATGCTTATCAACACCCTCTTGCAAGATAGCAGGGTTGGTCACAAATAAATCATCACCAACCAACTGAACTTTATCACCAATCTGCTCAGTCAAATATTTCCAACCATCCCAATCAGACTCGTCAAGCCCGTCTTCGATAGAGATAATAGGATATTGACGCGCCAAGCCGACTAGATAATCTGAAAATCCTTGGCTATCAAAGGCTTTGTTGCCCTCGCCTGCCAAGATATATTGACCATCTTTGTAAAATTCGCTAGCCGCACAGTCTAGCGCCAAATGAATATCTTCGCCCGCTTTATAGCCGACTTGCTCAATCGCTTGCATGATAACGGTGATGGCTTCTTCATTGCTACGCAGGTTTGGCGCAAAACCGCCTTCATCACCAACCGCAGTATTTAAACCTTGTGATTTCAACACAGATTTCAAGCTGTGGAAAATTTCTGTACCAGCACGCAATGCTTCTGAGAAGCTGGTGAAACCAACAGGCTCAATCATGAACTCTTGGATATCAACCGTGTTATCCGCATGCTCACCACCGTTTAAGATATTCATCATCGGTACAGGCATCGTCAGCGACGTCTGATTGCGCAAGTTTGCAATATATTGATGTAATGGCAGATTTTGTGACTTGGCAGCGGCTTTTGCAGTGGCAAGAGACACCGCTAGCATGGCATTAGCACCAAGGCTGTCTTTGTTTTCTGTGCCATCTAGCGCAATCATTGCATCATCAATGCCTTGCTGTTCGGTGACGTCTTTATCCATCAACGCGCTGCGAATTTGGCTATTGACGTTAGCAACGGCTTTCTTAACACCTTTACCCATATAGCGACTTTGGTCACCATCACGTAGCTCAAGCGCTTCGCGTGAACCAGTTGATGCACCACTTGGGGCAGCAGCACGGCCGATAGTGCCATCAGCTAAGATTACATCAGCTTCGATGGTTGGGTTACCACGCGAGTCTAAAATCTCACGGGCGCGAATGTCTTTAATTGCGGTGACGTTGGTGGTTTCTTCAGCGTACATAATGTCTGTTAATTCCTTTGGTCATGCCAAGTTTGTGGGATAAATAACGGCAACTAGAATACAAAAAAGATAAAGCAAAATATCGTATAGTGCTATGCTCAAACCAGCTTTGCTTATCTATATAGTCAGCAAGTTTTGAGCAGGATTAAAGGTAGTTTTAATACTTTAACCGTTAGCTATAGTGCTTGGCATCATAGCATAAATTTTGCCAAACTTCCCTTATCTTGCACCGACTGGCGCTGATAAAATCACACTTAGATAAACAAATTACCAATTATGGATTTGTCTCAGCACCTATAATATTAAGAGCCATATGACTCTTATGCTTTTGTTAGACGTTCTGTTTTAGCGTGGGAGCCAGATACTGTGTTATCCAGCTCAACCTTTGTTTTAAATTGGGTCAATCGTAAGGCATTCATTAATACTGAAATAGAGCTAAGCGCCATCGCAGCGGCGGCAATCATAGGGTTTAAGAAACCAAAAGCGGCCAGCGGAATACCAAGGCAATTATAAATAAAAGCAAAAAACAGATTTTGCTTGATGTTGCGCACTGTTGCATTAGCTATTTTTTGCGCGGCATCAATATGCATCAGCGACTCACCCATCAAGCGGGCTGACGCACTATGCTGGGCGACGTCTGTGCCTTCAAACATGGCAAAGCTTGCATCGGCAGTTGCCATCGCTGGCGCATCGTTGACACCATCGCCTGCCATTGCAACTTTATGACCAGCCGTTTGCAACAAGGCAATTTGACTGGCCTTATCGCGTGGGCTCATTTTACCATAAGCTTGCTCAATGCCCAGCTGCCCTGCCACATGATCGACCACAGACTGCTTATCACCACTCATCAAAATGACATTGATACCTGCGTCTTGCAGCGCAGTAATAGCCTTCGGAGTATCTACTTTTAAGTCGTCAGCTAGAGCAAAAGCACCCAAAGCTTCATCATTAATACTAACGGCAACGGTACTGGCAATTTGCCATACCTTTGGCATCAGCTTAGGCAGTGTTAAATTAGCAAACTCTGCAGTACCAACTTTTACCACACCCAAACCTTCAATATTGGCTTGTATACCAGCGCCTTTAATGACACTAATATCAGTCACATTCATCAACGGCAAATTTCGCTCAATAGCCGCGTTAACCAATGCTGTTGCTAGTGGATGACTGGCATGTGCTTCAACGCTTGCGGCAATTTGTAACACATCATCGACTGCGATCGATTTATCCACCATCACATGGTCCACGATAGTCGGCTTACCGATGGTTAATGTGCCCGTTTTATCGAGCACCACCGTATCGATATTGCCTGCCGCTTCAAGGCTTTGTGCGTCTTTGAACCAGACACCATGACGAGCAGCAACGCCCATACCAGCCATGATAGCGGCTGGCGTTGCCAAACCTAAAGCACAAGGACATGCAATGACCAACACCGAGACGGCATGCATCAAGGCAGTATCCATCATCCCAGTCAGCCACCACGTCACCCCAAAGGTGATAAGCGCAATGGCAACGACGACTGGTACGAATACTGCCGTCACTCTATCGGCAAGACGGGCTAAATTGGCTTTTGAGCCTTGGGCATCGCTGAGCGCCTGTACCATATCACCAAGCTTTGTATCACTACCTTTAGCACTGACGCGGTATAATAAGCTGCCATTTTCAACCAACGCCCCTGCCAATAATTTATCTCTCACTTCTTTTTTAAGCGGTACCGACTCACCCGTTAAATGACTCTCGACACACCAGCCAGCACCATCGATAACCACCCCATCGGTTGCAACTCGGCTGCCTTGCTTGGCACGCAAAATATCACCAACTTGCACGTCTTTAAGAGCAACATTATGAAAATCACCATTAGGCTGCTGCTGTTCGACTTCATCGGGCGTTAAGGACAATAATAAATCGATACTATTGAGGCTGTGTTTTTTGGTGCGCTCTTCTAGATACTTACCCGTACGTACAAAAGCAATGACCATGACGCCTGCTTCAAAATACACCGCAGGACTGCCATCCGCACCGTGACCACCAGCATGACCACTTTGCAGCAAACTGTTTAAAGTGCCATCGCCATGGGTCAGCCACAGATATGTTGAATACGCCCAAATAGTCACGGTACCAATGACGACTAGCACGTCCATATTGGCAAGACCACCTTTGATAGACGCCCAAGCGCTTTTGTAAAATGGCAAGGCAAATCCAAACTGTACAATGGTCGCTAATATAAATTGAATCCAAATCGGCGGCATCCACGCCATACCCTGCCCAACGAGCATACCTGCCATACCAACTAAAAATGGCACCAAACAAATCCATAACCCAATCAAACGCCATGGGTACTGAGTCGCGGTATCTTCGTCTGTTTTTGCGAACAAACTATCGGCCGCCTGCAAATTGGCAACGAAGCCTGTTTTATTTACCCATTCTGTCACTTGTTCAGGCGTGGTCTGCGTTGGGTCATAATCAACATTCGCAGTCTCGCCAGCGAAGTTTACACTCACCTCGTATACCGACGGCTTTTTGTTGAGCACCTTCTCAATTCGCGAGGCGCAGGCTTGACACGTCATCCCATCAATGGCCAGCTGCAAATGTGCACGCTGCGGCGCGAGCGGCGTATTGGATTGAATATCAGTTTTTACATCGTAGGCGTCATGATTGTCGGTTTGGGTAGTATCATTCATAAATAAAACTCGGTATGGCGTTTATGCGTTATGGCGTTATAAAGTCGTCTGAGCTAGGACAGCAACTCAGTGGATGGAATATCTAAGTCAAACAAATAGCACACTTTTAAATTTGATATTGGTATGGTCGAACTGAATAATGAGTACGCTACTATCAATAATTTTTAACCATTAAAAAACCAGCCTTTATAGCCGGTTTTTTAATACAAATGAAACAGGTTAAGCATTGGCAACAGTGGCATCAAAGCCAGCATCGTCGATAGCAGCAGCAATTGTCTCTACACTGGTTTTGCTATCATCAAAAGTAACCGTCGCTTGATTATCTGCCAGCTCAATACTGATATCGTCTAAGCCATCGATATCGGCAGTGGCGTTATGCACACTGGCCACACAGCCACCACAAGTCATGCCATCAATTTTAATAATACGTGTTTGGTTTGCCATGAGAGGCTCCTTATTTTTGTAACTGGGTTTTATAGGTAAATACTTTTATTAAAGAACTGCTTTTATAATTGTCTTTTTAAGACGGCTATCTTTTAAGACGTTATAAAAATAGCACTTAACCAGCTTAAACCCTATCACGGTTAACAACAAGGCTCTTTGATTATCACTTTATTAATAGAACCGTGAATTTATGCCTAAGTGACAGACAATAGCGCTTATTTTAGAATAACGTCTAATCATCATGACGTGGGTTTTGCGGTGCATCAAGAGGAAACGGCTGGGTCACATAATCGACAGTACTAATTGCCGCCGTAAACGCATGGATACTGGTGTCTGTATCTTCATAACGTATGGTGGCAACATGATTATCAGGATCAAGCTCGATGGCCGTCACCCCTGTGATATTTTTCAGCGCTGTCATCACACTCTTTAATCCTTCATCATCATCGATATTTTCGATACTGACTGTTGCTGTTTGCATCGCCATAATCTCAGCCTCTTATTGTCTGTAAATACATTAATGGGTATCTAACACCTCAAAGCCTTTGACCAAGTCATCAATTTGCTTCAACTGACGCAAAAACGGCTCTAACTGGCTCATACGTAGCGCACACGGACCATCGCATTTTGCAGTCTCTGGGCTTGGATGCGCTTCTAGAAACAACCCTGCCAGTCCTGTCGCCATCCCTGCTCGTGCCAAGGTTGTAATTTGTTCACGGCGTCCACCCGCACTATCGCTACGGCCGCCTGGCTGCTGTAAGCTATGCGTCACATCAAAAAACACAGGGATATTCATCTGCTTCATGGTATCAAAACCAAGCATATCAACGACCAAATTATTGTAACCAAAGGCACTGCCGCGCTCACAAAGGATCAACTTATCGTTACCACCTTCAAGGCATTTGTTAATGATATGACGCATCTCATGCGGCGCTAAAAACTGCGCTTTTTTGATGTTAATAATCGCATCCGTCTTCGCCATCGCATGTACTAAATCTGTCTGACGCGATAAGAATGCTGGTAATTGGATGATATCTGCGACTTCAGCGACGGGTGCCGCTTGATACGGCTCATGTACATCCGTGATAATAGGAACTTGGAATTTTTCTTTGATTTGCCCCAGCCAATCAATACCCTGCTCTAATCCAGGACCTCGATATGAGTGCAGGCTTGAACGGTTGGCTTTATCAAAACTGGCTTTGAAGACATAGCCAATGCCCAAACGCTGACATATTTCGATATATTGCTCTGCAATCTCGAAGGCCAATTCCTTTGATTCTAAAACATTCATACCACCAAATAATACAAATGGTTGGTCGTTACCGATATTAAGAGTGTTGCCATTTGGCGTAGTAAGTTTGATATGTGATTGCGCTGTTGATAAATGTTCCATGAAGTCGTTACCCTCTTTATTGTTATTAATATTTCTCTCCCATATTGTAACCGATAGACTCAGTAAAAAAAGGGGTTAAGCGTAATTGCTGACCAACCATTAGAAAAATTGTCATGTGTATTACTTAAAAATAATCTCATTCATAACCACAGTCATAAAATGAAACGCAAAAAAAAGACCAATCCGAAGATCAGTCTTTTTTATACATGTAAATTTTTATACATTAACGATTATTTGCTTTCGTTATAGTTCTTAGCCGCTTTTACAAAGCTGTTAAACAGTGGATGACCACCGCGCGGCGAGCTGGTAAATTCAGGATGGAACTGTACGGCGACAAACCAAGGATGATCAGCAATCTCGACCGATTCTACTAAGTGCTGTTTGGCAGAATAACCAGATATGGTCATGCCTGCTTGCTCTAATGGCTCGATATAGCGATTGTTCATCTCATAACGATGGCGATGACGCTCAGTGATATTTTTGGCGCCATAGATTTGGCTAAGCTTGCTACCAGCAACCAGTTCGGCTTGCTGCGCGCCTAGACGCATAGTGCCGCCAAGGTCAGAGTCATCGCTACGAATCTGTAATTCGCCGCGCTCATCTAACCACTCAGTGATGAGACCAATGATAGGCTCTGCCGTTTTGCGATCAAACTCAGAAGAATTGGCATCGATTTTGAGTACATTACGCGCGTATTCAATCACTGCTAACTGCATACCAAGGCAAATACCTAAATATGGCACGTTGTTTTCACGAGCATAAGTGATGGCTTTTATCTTACCATTGGTACCACGCTCACCAAAACCACCCGGTACTAGGATGGCATCAGCATTGTGTAGCTGCGCCAATAAGCTGTCATCATCTTCTAGACGCTCAGCATCAACATAGTCAATTTTGACATCGGCTTTATGAGTGATACCAGCATGCAGCAGTGCTTCGTTGATCGATTTATAAGCATCAGGTAACTCGACGTATTTACCAACCATCGCTACCGTCAGGCTCATTTCAGGATTAAGCTGCGCTTCAACTACTTTATCCCAATCACTCAAATCTGCTTCTGGTACATCTAAACCAAAACGCTCACAGATCAAATCATCAAGATCCTGCTCATGAAGCGTGCGTGGTATTTGATAAATACTTTGCGCATCTTCACACATAATAACCGCACGCTCTTCCACATTGGTGAACAGCGCTATTTTGCGACGGTTGTCTTGCGAGATGTGGTGATCAGAGCGGCAAATCAATATATCAGGCTGCAAACCGATAGAACGCAGCTCTTTTACTGAATGCTGCGTTGGTTTGGTTTTGGTCTCGCCTGCACTAGCAATGTAAGGAACTAGCGTTAAATGCATCAACATGGCTCTATTACGACCAAGCTCCACTTGCATTTGGCGGACGGCTTCCATAAATGGTAACGATTCGATGTCACCAACGGTACCGCCAATCTCAATAATGGCGATATCATAACCTTCACCACTGGCTAAAATTTTACTCTTAATTTCATCAGTGATATGCGGAATAACTTGTACTGTACCACCAAGATATTCACCACGACGTTCTTTATTTAGCACGTTTTGATAGATACGACCACTAGTAAAGTTATTGCTCTTACTCATTTTTGAATGGCGTAAGAAGCGCTCATAGTAACCCAAATCTAAATCAGTCTCTGCACCATCTTCGGTGACGAATACTTCGCCATGCTGGAATGGGCTCATCGTACCTGGATCGACGTTGATGTACGGATCCATCTTGGTCATCGTGACAGTCACGCCACGGGCTTCTAAGACCGCTGCAAGAGAGGCTGCGGTGATACCTTTTCCTAGTGAGGACACTACCCCACCGGTCACAAATATAAACTTGGTCATAGTACTCTGTCGGTAATTGGTAAAGAAGGATTTTACTAAAAATACGTCAAAAAATATAGGGCAAAAGCATAAACTCTTTGAAACATTCAATTTTTAGTACTTAGCTATTATAACGAACTACCCACTCAAATAGGACATAACAAAAAAAACTCACCCCGAAGGATGAGTTTTTATAATCAGATTCTAATGCTTAGATTAGAATAAGTATTCTAGACCACCACCGATAGCTAGTACGTCAGCATCAGCATTGCCAATATCAGCTGAGTTATTACCAGCATAAGCGTGCACAATCATATTGTCTTGATAGAAGTATTTACCACCAACAACGATTTGATCTGAGTCAAAGTTGTTAATGCCATCCAAGTTATCAGTTTTATTATACTGAACATATACAGTTGCTGGGCGAGCAAAGTTAGATAGGCCTAAAGCACCACTAACTACTAGACCTTTTTCTTTCTTAGTAGAATAATCATAGTCAAAATCAGCTACTTGATACAAAGCACCTAGAGTCACAGGAGCTGCCATGTATTTACCTAAATCTACAGTCGCTGTACCACGGATGATATCACCAGCAATATTTTGGTCTTTGTCGTAAGCAACACCAGCAGTGAAGCCAGTACCTTGGTCAAACATTAATGCAGCACCAAAGCCACTATCGCGATCTTTGCTTGATTCAACAAAGCTTTCGTCAGCACTGTACATTACAGAAAGCTGTAATGGAAGACCGTTATACTTTGGAGCCATCCAAATAACTGAGCTATTGATACGTCTACTATCAGCCATATTTAGGCCACCATAGTTTTCGTCTTCTTCAAGCTTATTACCACCTAAGTTATCCCAATAACCATCGTTTACAACAACGTTGTTAATCTTGTCTAAAGTAGATTGGTTTTTACCAGCACGGAACTCACCAAACTGCTTGTTTACAACACCAAGATACGTATCACGATTGCTAAAACCATCGCTATCGCCATCGACACGTGTGCCATACTCTAACTGATAGATAACATCAGTGTTAGCAGTCATGGCTTCAGAGCCTCTTAGACCGATACGTGAAGAATTTGAGTTAATCTGTACTGAGTCAGAATCTCTGTCTGCATTATCGGCACCATTTGGGTAGTCAATTTCAGCATTGACATAATCGGCAGTTACGAATGCTTTACCGTAGATAGTTGGAGCTGCATTGGCTGCAGATACAGATAAGGCAGCAACTGCTGTAGCTAAAAGTAGTTTTTTCATGGGGTATCTCCACTTTACAATTTTAGTAATAAGCTAGCTATGATTAGCTGGTGCTCATAATGGTATCGTCACAAATCCTCAAAGATATAATGTGTAACTGGCTACCGAGATTAGTCAGAAACAAGTGTGGCGAAGTTCTATTACAGTAAGATGAAAAAAACAATGACTTACATAACTGGGATTAAAAAGTAACTGCCATGTAATCTTAGGTCTTTATCGCTCCGTTGCGTAACATCCGTTACCAAACTCATACTTCGAATACAAGCATAACAACTTTGACATAATTTGCAACATTTTTTTTTGCTTTTTAAACCCAGTATTTGTTGAACACCATATCTACTATAGAATATGGGTCATTGTAAAAAAACCCCTATCTGCTCAAATAGATAAAGATATTATTGATTAATATAATTACCAAGAACTTGAAACTAGCGTAATGAATACCTTTTCATTAACAAAAATAAAGCCGTACTTGTTCATTAACAAGTACGGCTAATAAAAAATAATAAATGTGGTTTATGACATACTGACAGTCACAATTGAGATCGGAAAATTGCTACAAGAACAGTAAAAAAGGCGTTTTCACTGCTCTTGTTTCCAGACTATAACCTTAGTCAATGGCTATTACAGACTCCTTATTAAGTATAAAAGCCAACAACAAGCCTCATTTAGTCATGACAGTATCATAATAGAATGTCAAGTATGTCATATTTTAATATTAACCTGCGTAATATTAACAGCCTGCTTTTAGATCAAGGCGTGCCTGATGCAATAATGGCTCAGTATAGCCACTCGGCTGCTCTCGACCTTTAAACACTAAGTCACAGGCCGCTTTGAATGCATAAGAGTGGTCAAAGCTATCTGCCATCGTCTGATAGTCGCTATCGCCTGCATTTTGCTCATCTACCACTTTTGCCATACGCTTCATCGTATCCATCACTTGCTGCTCGCTCACGACATCGTGATGCAACCAGTTGGCAATATGTTGACTTGAGATACGTAAAGTCGCACGGTCTTCCATTAGACCCACATCATTGATATCCGGTACTTTAGAACAACCAACGCCTTGGTTTACCCAACGCACAACATATCCTAAGATGCCCTGAGCATTATTGTCTAGCTCTTGCTGTTTCTCTTCATCAGTCCAATTGGTATTTTTTGCTAAAGGAATGGTCAAAATGTCGTCTAAGCTGGCACGCTCACGTGATTTTAGGCTGTCTTGAACATCAGCAACACTCACTTGATGATAGTGCATGCTGTGCAAGGTTGCCCCTGTTGGTGATGGTACCCATGCGGTACTGGCTCCAGACTTAGGATGTGCAGCTTTGGTGTCCATCATCTCTTTCATCTCGTCAGGCTTCGCCCACATGCCTTTACCAATCTGAGCAACACCTTGTAAACCAGTCTCTAAACCGATATCAACGTTCCACTGCTCGTAGGCTGGCTGCCATGCTTGTGACTTCATCTCACCCTTAGGTACAAATGGGCCTGCATTCATGCTGGTATGCATCTCATCACCAGTACGATCTAAGAAACCTGTGTTGATGAAAATGACACGCTCTTTCGCTTGGCGGATGGCTTCTTTTAAGTTGACCGTCATACGGCGCTCTTCATCCATGATACCGATTTTGATGGTATTACGCTCTAAGCCTAATAAATCTTCTACTGCATTGAATAAATCGTTGGCCATTTTGACTTCTTCAGGGCCATGCATTTTTGGCTTCACGATATACATTGAACCTTTACGTGAATTCGATAGCTCATTTTTACCTTTAAGGTCATTGAGCGTTAATAGTGGCGTAATCAGACCATCCATCAAGCCTTCAAATATTTGTTCTTGACCATCACCCAAGTCGACCAATATTGCAGGGTTTTGCATGAGGTGACCGACGTTACGAATCAGCAATAATGAACGACCTGGCAGGATAAGCTTGCCACCATCTGGGGTGGTGTATTCACGATCTGGATTTTGCTGACGTGTGCGGGTTTTGCCACCTTTTTCAAAGGTTTCTTGCAAGTCACCATTCATGAGACCAAGCCAATTGCGATACACTTCCACTTTTTCTTCTGCATCAACAGCAGCGATTGAGTCTTCACAATCTTGGATCGCCGTAATGGCTGACTCTAGTAGCACATCTTTGATATGAGCAGGATCGTCTTTACCGACTGGATGGTTGGCATCTATTTGAATTTCTGCATGCAAACCGTTGTTTTTTAATAAAATACCCGTTGGGCTTTCTGCATCACCGACGAAACCAACGAATTTTTCGGCATCTTTTAGCTCAGTACTACTATCACCTTGGACAATTTCAAGCTTACCATCGACCACTTTAAAGCCGGTCGCGTCGTTATATGAACCTGACGCCAATGCAAAGTTTTCATCTAGGAATTGTTTGGCATAAGCAACGACAGCAGCGCCACGAGTTGGATTGTAACCACCTTTTGCTTCTTGACCATTTTCGTCACTGATAACGTCAGTACCATATAAAGCATCATACAAGCTGCCCCAACGAGCGTTGGTTGCGTTCAATGCGTAGCGCGCATTACGTACTGGTACGACTAGCTGCGGCCCTGCAATATGAGCAATCTCATCATCGACATTTTCTGTGCTAACTTTAAAATCATCGCCTTCTGGCAACAGATAGCCAATCTCTTGTAAGAATGCTTTGTAAGCAGGATAATCAATGTTGCCGTCTTTGGCAGGATGTTGCAGATGCCACTGGTCAATCTGCGCTTGAATCTTGTCACGAGTTGCAAGCAATGCTTTATTGCGCGGCGTAAACTCCTTAATGACTTTTTCAAAACCTGACCAATAACTATCTGAATCAACACCGACTTTCGGCAGCACTTCGTTTTCAATAAAGTCATACAATTGCTGGTCGATGGCAAGAATGCCTTTTTGAATACGATTGGCGTTAGAAGACTGGCTCATGTTGTTATCCTTATCTGTTCGTGAGGGGTGTGAATACGAAGTTGCTACCGCAATGATTACACATTGTCGGTCTTAGACATCTATTCCAAATTTAGATGAAATACTAAGCAAACCTACTGATATATCATACAAGCTTGTGGTGAATAGCGAATTAACTATTTATGCTATGCTATTAACCTATATTCTTGCCGCATTAGCCATTAGCCATTAGCATGGTCAAAGCATTTATAACGGATGATGGTATCAACCTTGCTTAACGTGCTCAGTGTATGATTTGAGCTCGGTTGCCTTGCACCTACTGTAAACGGCTTCAACTGCATAACATTGGCAAGCATCATCACTGCGACAACACAATATAGCGACACATCAATAGTAAGGCAAAATAGCGCTTAAGCAAAATATCATCCTACTATCAAATAAAGAAATAAACAAGAAAACATCATTCATTAAATAAATACTGGGGTTGTATTATAATGATAACCTATGTGACACAGGCGCTAAGAGGCTTTATTAGTACTCATTGATTAGTACCTGATATCGCATAGACAAACTGTCAGTAATCATTACCTCACGGATTTATGCTTAACTGTTATCTATTTAATATTAGAAAAAGACCTTTTAAACGTTCGATTATGGCAAAAACTATGAATAAAGAAGATATAAGAACCAAGAACAGTAACGACAAAGTTATGAAAGACAGCAATATAGAAGAACCTAGTATAGTAAAAGACGAGATAGATGAGGACGATGTCGATATCGCAAAGCTACGCACCCCGATTAAGGTTGACCTATCTGCTGTTTATAATTTTTTGGGTGCGCGCACAACACAAGCTTGGGTTGATGCGGCGATTGCGAATGTGCCGCTGATCATTCAAGATCATGCCAATTGCGAAAAAAAGGCCGCTGGCACTGCCATGAATCTCATATTCCGCTATGAGTTTTCTTATGATTTGCAGCGTAAATTGGCGCAATTGATACGTGAAGAAATGCTGCATTATGAGCAGGTCTTAGGTATTATGAATGACCGTGGTCAGGCGTGGAAATATCTGAGTGCTGGACGTTATGCTAAAGGCATGTTAAAACACAAACGTACTTATGAGCCAGCAGCGATGGTTGATGTATTGATAATTGGCGCATTTATCGAAGCACGCTCTTGTGAACGTTTTGCCGCCCTTGCTGAAGTCATCGACGACGAACGCTTGGCAAAGTATTATCGCTACTTACTTAAGTCAGAGAGTCGTCACTTTGAGGATTATTTAGCCTTGGCTCAATCACTGTCTGAGGATGATATTGATGAGCGTGTCGCATTTTTTAAAGAAGTAGAAGCAGAACTGATTTCTAGCCCAGATCATGAGCTACGCTTTCATAGCGGCACACCTGCTTAAATACGTAAGATTAGGTATCACTTTATATTATATACCCTCTTATACAGTAAAATTTATACAGCAAAAAAGTGAAGTAACTAGCCAAGTTTCATGCTTTGATCTGTTACTTCATTTATTAGCCTTTTATTTGAACTTCGTTATAGCAAAATGAATGGTTATTTATCATCCTTCATTAATGAGCTGTCGTACTGTTTACTATCCTTCGCAACATGATGAGGATCGTGATCATCGGTTGCCCTTTCTGCCGCTGCTGGATTGACTTTTTGTAGCGCATCATCAGGTACGATACCATGGTTATCGTTCGCATCTCTTAACTCATGGACTTGGTTGACAGCCTTGTCATCTGGCGTATTCATCATTACTCCTTATTATTATCATCATAATCATTCTATAAAGATAAAAAATTTGTATTCATTCGATTTTTTATAAAAAGCTATTAATCCTTTTCGTCAGGATTTAACACTCGTGTTTGGGCATTATCAATATTTGCATAACGATTCATGTTGTTAATACCTTCGCTTTTGAATGTCTCGCTAACCATCGTATGCTCATTCACGCCATCATCAAAGGCGTTACCTTCTTGGTCTCGACGATCAGGCTGACGTGCGGGGTTGTCATTATCATTGACATGCTCTGAATTGACGACGCCTTCTTTGAAAGTATCCGTTCCTTTATTTTCAGTGATGTTCTTTTCAATGCCACTATCAGTATCACTATGCTCCTTGTCATTAGAAGTAGGACTACTAAAGAAGCTATTAGCAGAATCATGACTATCGATTAAGTCATCATTTTCACTGATGCGTGTCTTGGTGAGTGCTGGATCATTGGTTTGCATGGCTATATCCTTATTATTGTTATTCGTGTTTTGGCAATTGCTTAATGTGCTTAGGGTTTTTATGGCGGTTTAGCAAATGGTGAGCCTGATTTAATGCCCAACTCAACCTAGCCAGCAATTTATACTATTCATTGCCTTCTTGGCTTAGGTCATAGGCATTCAAATCTGCGACGTTCTTGCCACCAGCGGGTAAATTCTCTTCTTTACGAGGGTCAACATATATCTCGTCGGTTTCTTGCGACTCTTGTTGTGGACCATCGATATTAGGTTCGTGCTTACGACCTTCATAACTGTCTTGTGCATTGTCTGGGTGTAAAGCGGCTGGATCACGAACTGGTACCGCTTCTTCATAGTTTGGATGAGTATTATTTGGCATTGCAGATCCCTCGCATCAATATGTCATTAATAGATAAAATAAGTTAATCCAAATGTTTATATCACAGCTTATTTATCATTTATCCGTACGCAAATCATCTTCAATAAAAGAGGTTTGCTCGTCTTTACTTAATGCTTCAGGCGCATCGACCTCTTTATTGTCTTTGAGATTTCGCGCAATTTGCTGACTGTCTGCTTGCTCAGCAGCTTTTTTGATATCTGATGTGTCATTATCGGTATTGCTCATAAGGTGTTTCCTATTTTTATAATTCGTTGATTTAGGCAGTCCCTGCTCTTTTTCGTAATACGATCAATGATAGTAATACGATCAATTTTGCATGAATTACTAGAGTGCTAATGGTTTATTAAACCATCAAATCCGTTTAATAATAGCGTGAGGGCTGACCTTGATTATAAGGATGAGATAACGGACTGCACCAGTGTGCTGCCGTATCAATATGTGAATAAATGTGAGGTTACAAGACAGTTTGTAACTTAGAAAAATCGTTTATCCAAAAAAAACCAAGCATAGAGAATACTCTACACTTGGTTTTTTGCTTGATATTTATTGATTGTAAAGACGTCTTTATCGCTTTGAAGATGTCGTTGAAATATTAAGCTAGCTTGATGCATCAACGCCATTAATCACTTTTAATAAATACTCTTGAGCGGTATGCGGCGTTTCACCTGCGGCTGGTTGCAGCTGCTGCCAAGCACCATCACCGCTAAGTATCCATGCTTGGGTATTATCTTTCAGATAGTTAAGTAAACCGTCTTGATATACTTGTTTAAACAGTTTTTTGTCTTCGATTGGAAACGCCACTTCGACGCGATGGAATAAATTACGATCCATCCAGTCTGCACTACCACAATATAAGCGTTCGTCGCCATTATTATAGAAATAATAAACACGCGTATGCTCTAAAAAACGCCCAATAACAGAGCGTACAGTAATGTTTTCTGACAGACCTTTTACTTGCGGACGCAAACAACACATGGAGCGTAAGATGAGCTCGATTTTGACGCCTGCTTGCGAGGCATCATAAAACTTGCTAATCAATCGACGTTCGGTTAAAGCGTTAACCTTAACGATAATATGAGCGCGCTTGCCGGCTTTCGCATGAGCAATTTCATCATCGATAAAACTTATCAACTTATCATGCAAGGTAAAAGGCGCATGCAGCAGCTTTTTGAGATTGGCAGGCTTACCCATTCCCGTCAGCTCTTGAAATATATTATGTACATCCTCTGAGATATCAGGATCTGCGCTAAATAAACCATAATCGGTATAAACTTTGGCATTGGCGGCATGATAGTTGCCCGTCCCTAAATGCACATAGCGGCGGATTCGATCATCCTCACGGCGCACAATAAGCATCAGCTTGGCGTGGGTTTTATAGCCGACAATCCCGTACACGACGACCGCACCCGCTTCTTGCAAATAATTGGCGACGGCGATATTAGAGGCTTCATCGAAACGCGCACGCAGCTCGATGACGGCAGTGACTTCTTTGCCATTGCGAGCAGCAGCCGCCAATGCTTTAACAATTTCTGAATTGGTGCCTGAGCGGTACAATGTCTGCTTAATCGCTAACACTTTAGGATCGCTCGCCGCTTGCCAAAGCAGATTGATAATCGGTGAAAATGCATGAAAAGGATGGTGCACCAGCACATCGCTTTTACGCATGGCGGCAAACATACTGGTTGCTTTGTCCAGCTTATCCATCTCACGGCGGAACTCTTTTGGCACTACATGGGTAAAGGGCTGATAGCGCAGCGCTGGAATATTGAAATCAAACAATAAGCGCGTTAGGTTGACAGGACCATTGACGCGGTACAGCTGATTGTCATGCAGCTCAAACTCATTGAGCAAATAATCGCTGATAGGCGTTGGACAATCGGTGGTGACTTCTAGCCGCACTTTATCACCGAAGCGGCGGTTTTCTAGCTCGCCCTCCAGAGCCTTAGCAATATCTTCAACATCATCAGCCAAATCTAAATCGGCATTGCGCGTCAGTCTAAACTGATGGCAGCCCGTCACACTCATACCAGGGAACAGCTCACCGATATGCTCATGAATAATAGCTGAGAGCATGACGTGATGTTCTTTGCCACCTGTCAGCTCATCAGGCAGGCGAATCACGCGCGGCAAACTGCGCGGTGCGGGCACAATCGCTAGATTGATATCACGACCAAAGGCATCTTTACCTTCTAAAGTGGCGATAAAGTTTAAGCTCTTATTGACCAAACGCGGAAACGGATGCGCCGGATCGATGCTAATCGGTGTCAACACTGGCGATACTTGCTCAGTGAAGTAGCGCTTCATCCATGCCGACTGCTCAGCATTTAGCTCATCGCGTTTTAGATAACGAATATCCTCAAGCGCCAGTGCTGGTAAGATATCTTCATTGAGAATACGATATTGCTCAGCGATAGCGTCGTGCATTACGGTAGATATCTCATTCAGCACTTCACTGGGACGCATGCCATGAACACTGGTCGAAACATCACCAATATTGAGCTTTTGCATAATGCCTGCGACACGAATCTCAAAAAACTCATCGATATTCGATGAGAAAATAATCAAGAAAAACAAGCGCTCAAGTAGCGGATGACGAGGACTTGCCGCCTGCGCTAAGACACGTAAATGAAACTGTAATAAAGACAAGTCGCGATTGATATAACTGCTGGGTGAATAGCTGCCGTCTTCTGAACGCTGCCATGCAACCTCAGTTAAATTGTCATTGTGGCTCTCTGTATGGCTTTTATTATCAACTGCTATCACTGTATTATTGCTATCAGTGTCCTGCTTATTATTCACATCCATCACGTCACTACTCCTTTGCGTTATCGATACGCCATCATCTTCAATACCAATTGTCTTTTATAATCGCTTTTCCACTAAGAAATTTATCAGGGTTCTTTCTTCATTCATTATTACTCGAAACTGCCATTCAAAACTATCACTTAAAACCGTCACTTAAAACCGTCACTTAAAACTATCAATTAAAACTATCATGCAAAAACACGGCGCTATTTATTAAATGGTCATAGGTACAATCCATTAAGCTGATTGTGGTAACACCGCATTGCTCATGCGCTTTTTGATAATACGTTGTTTATTGCGTAAACGTCTATCACCCTGATTGTCTTCGTAGTATTTTGGATTGGTCAACATAGCGATAAGTAAGGCTGATTCATCACGGTTCAGCTTGGCCGCAGATTTATCGAAGTAATGCTGAGCTGCTGCTTCGATACCATAAATACCATTGCCAAACTCTGCCACATTGAGATAAGCGGTCAAGATACGCTGCTTGTCCCATAATGTTTCAATCATGACAGTAATAATCGCTTCCTCAATTTTACGCACATACGAGCGATGCGAGGTCAAAAACAAGTTTTTTGCTAGTTGCTGGGTAATCGTCGAGCCACCAGCGGACATCTTACCCGTCTCTTCATTTTTCTTACGTGCCGCCTCAATGCCTTTGAAATCAAAACCATTGTGCTGACTAAATGTCGAATCCTCACTCACTATCGCGGCTTGTTTGGCAGATTTTGCGATGGCATCGTATTCAGCCCAAGTCTGGGTGACAGTACCACCCGTCAAACGATGAGTCAGCATAAACATGCTGTTATTAATCGGCTGCGTTTTCCAAATTAATAGTAGCCCAGCAACTAATACATGAAATGCGACGACCAATAGCATGATTGCCATCAATAATCGTTTGAAAAATTTGCCAAAACTTGCCATGCGCGATATCCAAGTGATTGAAAAGGTAATAAGATAAGATGAGCTGAAGAGCCAGTAATTAAAAACAGCAGGTCATCTTACCTAATCTCACAATCGCTGTCATTACTTACCCCACTTCTTTATCATGCCATAGAGTCTACGTAAAAAAGATCAGGCCGTATTTATACTGGCAATCGAAGTCCTAAAAACCGAAACTTTGTGACAAGTATTAAGACAAGAGAATAAATATGTACGATGATAATAATATAAAAGCCTTACGAGAACGTATGGTTGCTGCAAACCCCGATCTTGGTCATGCTGAAAATAATGATAAATGGTGGCTACTTGGAACGTCTGGCTGTCATTTGTGCGACATCGCGAAGCAAGTGCTGACTCAATTTCAAGCTGTACAGCCGATTGCCTGTCAACAGGTCGATATCGCACATTTCGATGAACCATTGATGATGGAATTTGCCACCACTATTCCGGTGATTTTGACACCATCAACACGATTAAACTATCCATTTTCAGTCATGGATTTACAGCAACTTTTCATACAATCA
Source organism: Psychrobacter sp. AOP30-A2-5 (assembly GCF_052378115.1). Taxonomy (NCBI): domain Bacteria; kingdom Pseudomonadati; phylum Pseudomonadota; class Gammaproteobacteria; order Moraxellales; family Moraxellaceae; genus Psychrobacter; species Psychrobacter sp. AOP30-A2-5. Next base: position 524,389 of record NZ_JBQSXK010000001.1, read on the forward strand.
TAGCAAGCCAACAATAAAAAACGATGTAGTGAGAACATAATGAAAAATTTGAGCAAAATTACTGAAATTGAAGACCTGCGCCGCGTTGCCGAACGTAAAGTACCGCGTATGTTTTATGATTATGTCGATTCAGGCTCATGGACTGAGACGACTTATCGTAGCAATGAAACCGATTTTGACCGTATCAAGTTACGCCAGCGGGTATTGGTAGATATGGACAATCGCAGTTTAGCAACCCAGATGATTGGTGAAGAGGTAAAAATGCCCGTCGCCATCGCGCCCACTGGCTTTACCGGTATGATGTGGGCGGATGGTGAGATTCATGCCGCGCGGGCAGCAGAAAAATTCGGCGTGCCGTTTTCGCTATCGACCATGAGTATCTGCTCTATCGAAGATATCGCCACTCATACCAGCAAGCCCTTTTGGTTTCAGCTATATGTGATGCGCGATCATGACTATGTGGCCAATCTCATTCAGCGGGCGAAAGATGCCAATTGTTCGGCATTGATCCTCACCGCGGATTTACAAGTGCTGGGACAGCGCCATAAGGACATCAAAAATGGCTTGTCTGCACCGCCTAGACCTACATTTGCCAATATCGTCAACTTGATGACCAAGCCTCAGTGGTGTATGAATATGCTGGGCACCAAACGTCATAGCTTTGGCAATATCGTCGGTCATGCGAAAGGCGTCGATGACTTATCTTCTCTCACCGCTTGGACGGAAGAGCAATTTGATCCGCGCTTGAGCTGGGATGACGTGGCGCGCATCAAAGATATGTGGGGCGGCAAATTAATTATTAAAGGTATCATGGAACCTGAAGATGCCATTATGGCTGCTCGTAGCGGTGCCGATGCACTGGTCGTCTCAAACCACGGTGGGCGTCAATTAGATGGCGCCCTCTCCTCCATTTCTGCCCTATCCGATATCGTACAAGCGGTGCAGGCTGAAAATAGCGATATCGAGGTGTGGTTAGACAGCGGCATTCGCTCGGGTCAGGATGTGCTAAAAGCGCGCGCATTGGGTGCAAAAGGCACGATGATTGGTCGTGCTTTTCTTTACGGTCTGGGCGCTTATGGCGAAGATGGCGTGCGCCGTGCGCTGGAAATCATTCATAAAGAATGCGATCTATCGATGGCGTTCTGTGGTCATACCGATATCAATAAGGTCACCACTGATATATTGGTAAAAGGCACTTATGAGAACCTCAAAGTTGCTAATCGTTAAACATGTCGTTAAAACGATCCACTATTAAGGGCACTAATTGTTTAAGAGTACTAGTCGTTAAATCATAATGTCATGCAGATGTATGACATTATTTGATCATACCCTTTATACTCTATTTATAACATTCTAATGATATCTCACCTTTATGACCATTCAACAATTATTAAAAACAGCCCCTGTCACTACTTTGCTATTAATCAGCTTTATTGGGTTATTCATCATGCAGGTATTGACAGGCGTCGATGCCAATAATCCATCGACTGAGGCACTCTTAAAATGGGGTGCCAATGCATTGCCGTTTACCATGGGTGATGAGCCGTGGCGCTTGGTCAGCAGTGCCTTTTTACACATTGGCTTGATGCATTTATTGTTTAATGGATTTGCCATGTATTTCTTTGGGCAGATTGCCGAGCCGATGTTTGGCTCAGCCAAGTTTCTGGCATTGTTTTTACTGGCGGCGATCGGGGGCAACTTACTGAATAACTATGTCACGTGGCACAGTATCGTAGAAGGAACTGGTCAACCGGGGCTATCGGCTGGGGCGTCAGGGGGCATCATGGGTATCGGCGCAGCACTATTAATAGCCGCACTGTTTAAAATATCGGTCAATGGCATGGTGCTCAATCTTAAGAGCTTGATATTTATCATGGGCATCAACCTTGTTTATGGTTTTGCCGTACCGGGTATCGACAATGCGGGGCATATTGGCGGCGCGGTGACTGGCTTAGTGATTGCGCTGGCATTCGCAATCGCCTACCGTCAGCGTATGACAATAGCGTTACAGAATATGCCTAACCCAGCCACTTATGACGACCGTTATCGAACGACTTATATTAATTTTCCAGCAAGCAGCGATACTAATTCTTCTGCTAATAATGAGCACTTTAATAATGTTGATTTTGACAATAACAGCAGTTTCCACCCCGACTCTGCTGTAAACTCACACTTAAATACTCATGCTAATCACAGCCACCTTAGTGAACAAGAAACAGCGACCAAATCTATCTTTATTTGGCAATTACTACCATGGCTAATGATGCTACTGATTAGCATTGGCTTTATTTGGTGGTGGCAAGATATTCATGATCAAATACTACAAGTATTAAAAACCATTGAGTAAACCTTCATAGTTATTTATCATTGCTAAATAGTTCATGATAACAGCTTACTGGTTAGGTTTTTCTTACTCGCTTCTTGCTATAAGTCAGAGCACTTTTAAACCGCTACGGTGTTACCCGCTCTAGATGTACTCAGTTTACTATCTGCGGTCGGTCGCCTTGTAGCGATTCTAAAATTCCTTGACTATACACGATTGCCCCCAATTATTTCATCCATTCACGAGACTCTATTATGTTTAAACCTGTAGCGCTACCTCATATTTCTACGCGCGTCATGCTTAGCGCATTAACGGCTACCGCGTTATTTAGTGTCGCCAGTATGTCCAATGCTGCACTTTTTAAGGACAATTTACCTACTGACCAAGACGCTGTATTAAGCGTGGGCGTCAACGTCATAGCCGTCAACTCAGCCTACGATATGGAAGACAGCCTCGATGTACGTGTGTTGCCAGGCGCGTTTTATGACAACAATAGATTCTATGTGCGTGGCGCTCAAGCCGGTGTCTATGCAATCAATGATGGCGTCAATCAGCTGTCGGCTTATGCTCAGCTCGCTGGCAACGATTTCGATCCTGATGATGCTAGAGGTGCATTACAAGGTCTTGATGAACGTAAGTCATCAGTAGAAGCTGGTTTAAGCTATCAACGCCGTACCCCTATCGGCGGCTTTCGCGCTCAGATAGGTACTGATGTGCTTGACCGTAGCGGTGGTAACACAGCTCGCTTGACGTATCTTGCTAGAATTACGAAAGACAAGCTAACGGTCTATCCAAGCATTGGCTTTGAATACAACGATGCTGACTATAATGAATACTATTATGGCGTCAGTGAAAAAGAGTCAGCGGAAACAGGCGTCGCCGCTTATAAGTCTAATTCGAGCTTGAACCCTTACGTTAACATTAGTGCCAACTATGATTTCAATGAACGCTGGGCATTGTTTGCCAATCAAAGCTTAAGCTATTTGCCGAATGAACAATACGATAGCCCAATGGTTGACTCGCGTACTGAGTCAACTTCGACGCTTGGTTTGCTTTATAAGTTCTAGTTGAGATTAGATGTTTGATATAAAAAAGCCGAGCATTTTGCTTGGCTTTTTTTGTGGATGATTTGGCTGAATTAACTTGACTGTAAAAGCTGTCAGATACAGCTCAAGTATTTATAAAGATGATCATTATTACATTTTAATTAATGCGCTCATAAATGCATTAAATTTGAATTTTGGCTCTTTTTTCAAAAGAGCAACGATACCCACACCTCCATAAAAGCAGAGTCTAATAGCAAGAGAGAACTCTAAACCTTTAGGTATCTCCATTACCTGATAGTAAAAAACATCTTGATTTTTACCCTTTTTTTCGATGTTAGAAAAGTTTTTATTTATTAAATGCCTGATTTTTTCAAACTCCTGATTCTGCTTTATTGAGTCTTCATCAAGTGATATTTGAAATTCATAGTAAGTTTTGATGTCACCAATAAAAACTTTATGAAACTCGTAATAGTATAATGCTTTACAAATAGAGGATATACTATTATCTAATTTTTCGTCATCGAATTTGAATGCGAAGGTAGGTTTGAGCTGTCCCGTTCTATCTTCATCAATATAGACTTGAGTGGCATTACTAGCTAGGTCTTTAGTTATCTTTCTATTTCTTAATACACCCCTTACAGCTTTGTTTGTAGCAATATCTTGTCCTTTTTCATTAGCTTGGATTTGCATGCATATAATTTGAAAAAAATACTCATCATCATCAGATTTACCGCCATTGTGTTTTACGCATGCGGGCACAGTTATCAAAGAGTCTCTATCACTTTTAGGAAAAAAAGATTTAGGAGGTACGTGCTCCTTTGTTAGGCTCTCTTTATCTAGTGTAGCTCCACACTCATAACATATATTCGGCAAATTCTTATACATAATTATTTCGCCTAAATGACTGAAAGCGTCTATAAATTTGGATTATTGCACATTTTACTGACTTACATAAACAAAGGACAGAGCTAGCTCAAAAAATAAAAAAGACCTTGTCATATGACAAGGTCTTTTTATTTCTAAATTCTCAGTGGAACAAATATGACGCTGCTACAAGAAAGACGAGTGCAAATTGTACTGATCGTACATTAAGCGAGTCTGACGCCGTAGCAGGTCATTATTTGGTCTACTGCTTACTTAGGATGTACCATATCAGCAGGAATTACCCACTCATCAAACTGTGCTTCAGTTAATAGCTCTAACTCAACTGCAACTTGCTTCAAGGTTTTGTTTTCTTTGTAAGCCGTCTTAGCGATTTTCGCAGCATTCTCATAACCAACATGACGGTTAAGCGCAGTAACGAGCATCAATGAATTATGTAAGAAGTCATCGATTTTGTCTTTGACTGGCTCGATACCAACAGCACAGTTTTCGTTGAAGCTATTGCACGCATCACCAAGCAGCTTGATAGATTGCAATAGATTGAACGCAATCACTGGCTTATAAACGTTTAGCTCAAAGTTACCTGACGCGCCTGCCATGCTGATAGTGACGTCGTTACCCATCACTTGCGCCACAACCATCGTCATTGCTTCTGATTGGGTTGGGTTTACTTTACCCGGCATGATAGATGAACCTGGCTCATTTTCAGGAATCGTTAATTCGCCTAGACCACAGCGAGGACCTGATGCCAACCAACGGACGTCGTTAGCGATTTTGTTTAAGCTAGCGGCTAGGGTTTTTAGTGCACCTGACGCAAATACTTCAGCATCACGAGCGGCTAGTGCTTCGAATTTATTTGGTGACGTCACAAATGGTAAGCCTGTCAAGGTAGATAGTTGCTCAGCTGATTTTACCGCATAGTCAGGATGAGCGTTTAGACCGGTACCAACCGCAGTACCGCCTAGTGGCAATTCGTATAGGCCTTGTAGCGCGTTATCAATACGTACCAATGAATGGTCAAGTTGACTTACATAGCCGCTAAATTCTTGACCTAAGGTCAAAGGCGTGGCGTCTTGCAAATGCGTACGACCGATTTTAACAATGCTATCAAATTCTTTCGCTTTAGCAGCCAAGGTATCACGTAGTGCTTTTACGGCTGGAATCAATAAACCGTTGATTTCACGCGCAGCGGCAACACGAATCGCCGTTGGGAAGCTGTCGTTGGTAGACTGTGCATGGTTGACATGGTCATTTGGGTGAATCGGCGTGTAGCTGCCGCGCTCAGAACCAGCGATTTCGTTGGCACGGTTGGCGAGTACTTCGTTCATGTTCATATTTGACTGGGTACCAGAACCCGTCTGCCATACAACCAATGGGAACTGATCGGTTAGACCACCGTTGATGACTTCGTCAGCGGCTTGCACGATTAAATCGCGCTTATCGCCTTCGATACGCTCAAGGCTGGCATTGGTAATCGCAGCGGCTTTTTTCACTAGCGCCATTGCTTCAATCATTGGACGTGGCAACGTCTCGCCACCGATTTTAAAGTTCTCACGGCTACGCTGAGTTTGCGCACCCCAATAAGCGTCAGCTGGGACTTCCACATTGCCCATGGTATCTTTTTCGGTACGAGTTGCCTGATTCTGTGTCGACATAACTACCCTCTTTGATGGTTTGTTGTATAGCTGCTTCGAAAAAAGTGCAACACACGCTGCACATAAAGGAAAATACGCTGTAAAGTGGCGTTATGATAGCATGACTAAGGCGTGTTGAATATTCACAAATCGCCATTGCTGCTCTCTAAAAACAACAGCCATCATCAATTTAATACATTATTGGATAGTATATCTATGCATCCTGAGTTAAAAAATGCTGAGTCGAATACATCTACCTTTAGCAATCCGCCCAGACGGCTATTTACCCGCCAGCGCCGCCAATTAAGTGATGGCACACGCAGACAATATGCTCAGTCTGCAAGCTTGCATTTAATCAAGTTGCAACAGCGCTTACCTCCGCGTGCGCGTATTGGCTTATATTACGATGGCTTTGGTGAGCTACCTACTCAGCCAATATTAGACTGGTGTCAACGCTTAGGCTATTTACCTTATCTGCCTGTGGTTGGTTCGCTCGGTCGTACTAGCAATGGCAACGAGGATAAACACCTGCGCTTTGTGCCTGTTTATCATTCAAAGCTACTTAACATACCGACACGGATTCATCATTTAGGGATGAAGCAAAACCATCATCGCCGTTTACTTTGGGCGCAAGAATTGGATGTGATTATCTGTCCATTAGTAGCGGTAGACCTCAACGGCAATCGTATGGGTATGGGTGGCGGCTTTTATGATACGACCCTTAACAAAAGCTATCGGTCAGGCTCTAAAAAGCCATTAAAAATTGGCTGGTGTTATGATTTTCAAGTGGTTGAACAATTACAGCGGCAACCGTGGGATGTGCCACTAGATGGCTTAATTACGCCAAGCGGCATAAGGTGGTTTTGATGAAAGATGATAAGCAAGCAATGGATACTAACTCTAGCGCTGATAATGTGGATGAGTATTTGCAAACGTTAGGTAACGAGGACGCTAGAGAGTTGCGTTACTACAGTCAAGAACAGTCCTTCGACTCCGATGAATTAGCAAAGGTGGTTAATGAGAAACGCTTAAATGAATTACTGGCGCAAAGTGATGCTTTTTTGAGTAATTTGAATGGTGAGTTGAAAGATTTTGATAAAAGTACAGATAACTAAGAAATCACCAACTGGTCAATTGAAGAGCTACTATATTAGTAACCTCTTGATATATTACATGATATGGACTATTGTTTATTTTTAAATTATGAAATACAATTACTGTAAATAATTATCATTACAACACTGGTTCAATCTACCATGAATAAAGCAAAAAAAGAGTTCATGTCACCCGCTTCATTACAAGTCTGCTTTTACTTTTGGGTAATTATGTTGTTTCTCACACCAGCTGCTTATATTTATGATTACAATGATTTTGATATTGCCGAGCTGAGAAGTTTTTCTTTTGCGTTAGTTGCATTTTTTACCTTTGCATTGACAACTTATATTGAAATAAAACGAATAAGGCAGCCTAATAATATATTTTTTCACCGCTTTATTGCCATAATTTCTCCTATAGTCTTATTAATTTTGCTAGTTTTATTTGGTTTATCAATCATAGACTACAGTAATGGCAATCTAAAACTAGAGCGGATTTATGATCCTGTGATTGAGTTATTTTTTCTATACCTTCTATCTAAAGGGATAAGAGACTTTAAACAAGGCTCACACAATGAAGAGATAACATTGGTTTCTTAAGATTTTTCCTAATTAAATGATTTTTTGAAAACCAAAAAGACGCTTAGAAAAGCGTCTTTTTTTCATTATCTTATAACTTAGGTATTTTACAACCTTACAACACCATCGCCGCAATCCAACCAAATATCAATAATGGAATATTGTAATGCAAGAATGTCGGCACTACGCTGTCCTTGATATGGTCATGCTGACCGTCGATGTTTAGACCAGAAGTGGGTCCAAGAGTCGAATCTGACGCTGGAGAACCTGCATCGCCCAACGCGCCAGCCGTACCAATAATCGCCACGGTTGCTAAAGGCGAAAACCCTAAAGAGATACATAGCGGCACATAAATCGCGGCCAAGATAGGAATGGTCGAGAATGACGAACCAATACCCATCGTCACAATTAAACCAATTAATAGCATAATAAATGCGGCTATCGCTTTATTACCTGCGAATAATGATGCGGCACCATCAACTAATGGCTGAATCTGCTCAGTTGCTTTCATCACTTCTGCAAAGCCTTGCGCGGTAATCATAATAAAGCCAATCATCGCCATCAATTTGATACCGTCATTAAAGACTGTATCGGCTTCACTCCATTTAACGACGCCCGTTGCCATAAAGACGCCAAAGCCAAACATTGAACCAAGCAAAAGTGAGTCGGTATACATCTGCACCACAAATGCCGTCACAATTGCGGCGAGCGCAACCAGCGTTTTCATCTTGCTTTGTGTTTGCGCACTAGCTGCAGTTTTGCTTAAAGCGTCACCCTCTAACACTTCATCATGCGCAGCTTTATCAATTGCTAGCTGCTGATACTGGCGCGGTTTACGGTAGCTGATAAATACGGCGACGAGTAAGCCTACAAACATACCCAAAGCCGGAATTGCCATGGCTTTGGTGACTGAGATGTTACTGATATCAATGCCTGCTTCGCCGACGTTTTTCAGCATGATTTGATTGAGATAAATATCACCAAAGCCATACGGAATAAACATATAAGTAGTCACGAGACCAAAAGTCAGTAGACAAGCAATTAAACGTCTATCAATGTGCATGCGATTGAAGGCGAGTAATAATGGCGGTACTAGCAATGGAATAAAGGCAATATGAATAGGGATTAAGTTTTGGCTAAAGCAGCTCATGGTGATTAAACCTGCAAACAGCATGTATTTAATCATGCCACCTGCCCCTATACCTGCGACGCCAGCATCAATGCGTTTGATCACCGCCCCTGCCAGTGACTGTGGCAAGCCAGAATGCGCGATTGCCACCGCAAACGCCCCAAGCAGCGCATAAGACAGCGCGATTTGCGCGCCATTACGGATACCTTCTTGAAAGGCATTCAAAGTATCAGTCATACCCAAACCAGCGATGAGTCCGCCTGCCAGCGCCCCGATTAATAAGCTGAGTACCACGTGTACACGCGCCAAAGACAGCCCTAGCATGATGATGACTGCCAGCAGTACCGCATTGATGGTCATATATTGCCTCTTATTCTGTCTGCTATAGCCTGATGAAGACCTATTAATATCTCATGGATGATGGATATCATCCTCGCCTCTAAACCGCTTGACGCTAAAACCACCGTTTAATACGCGCGTCAGTTTACCTTATTTTGCACACAAATCCTACGCACAGAACCCAATAGGTGTTAGCTATGCACTTATTACCCATGCTCTGTATACATTAAATTTCAGCTAATATTTAAAATTATAAATAACAATATGACTCGCAGTCTTTAGATAGATATAACTATTTTGCGCAGATAAGCGTGTGACTTTGCCCACAAGCCTTGCAATTTTATCGGTGAGCACCATTTATCTAAACATGAACCACGAACTTGACTTTACAAGTCTGGTGAACGAGGAAGAATATATGAGTGAACATAAAATTGCCCAAGACAATATCGACATCGATGTCGACGTTTCATCTACTGTTGCTAATGATCAGGAGCGAGACAGCGCGCCTGACGATACGACAGGTGATGTAGCTGCAACAGCTGATCGCGTTGAAGATAGTGATAGCAAAGATAGTGATGATAAAGATAATGAAGACAAGGACAACACTATTGAAGACGATGACGCGAAAGACGATAGTATAAAAGGTGACGGTACAGAAAACTATTTACCACTACTGGCATTGCGCGATGTTGTCGTTTATCCGCACATGCAGATTGCCTTGTTCGTCGGTCGTGAGCCATCGGTAAAAGCCGTTGAATTGGCACAGACTGAGTATGGCAATAAAGTCTTGGTCGTGGCACAAAAAGACTCGCTGACTGAAGACATTGATCAAGACAACTTGTATCAATACGGGACGGTTTGCCGCATCGTCAGTACCATGCCGCATGACAGTGATGAGAACTGCATCAAAGTATTGATCGAAGGTCAATATCGTGCGCGCGTTGATAATATAGAAAATCACGATACATTATTAATGGCAAGCTTTGAGCGTGCTGACCTTGATGTCAGTATGGATGAGAGCCAGCAGAAAAACACGATTCAAGCATTAACCACATTATTTGAAAGCTATGCGGATGCGCGTCTGCGTAATGCTCGCGAGCTGACTCGTGTGGCAAAACGTATCGATGACTTGCTTGAGTTGGTATATTTCATCTCGACCCGTGTGTCGATGGATTTAGATATTAAGCAATCATTCTTAGAAAATGATGATCTTAAAACCCATATCAATACCTTAACCGAATATTTGGTTAAGCAGAGTGCTGAACAAAATATCGAACAAGATATCCAAGAAGCTGTCCGTCAGCAAATGGAAGACAATCAGCGCGAATACTTCTTAAATGAGAAGATGAAAGCCATTAAAAATGAGCTGTCAGATATGAATGACGGCGCGTTCGATGGCGAAGATGATGTGGCTGAGCTAGAGCAGCGTCTAGAAGATGCCGACTTGCCAGAAGATGTGCGCAAAAAAGCGGATCAGGAGCTGAAAAAGCTCAAAATGATGCCACCTGCCTCATCAGAGTCTTCCGTGGTGCGCAACTATATTGAATGGATTTTGGACACACCGTGGAATGCCACAACCAAGGTTTCCATCAATTTAGAAAAAGCAAAAACGGTATTGGACGAAGATCATTACGGCTTGCAAGATGTGAAAGATCGCATCTTAGAATACCTCGCCGTGCAATCAAGAGTGAAAAAACTTCGCGGTCCGATTCTTTGTTTAGTCGGTCCTCCAGGTGTTGGTAAAACCTCATTAGGCGAGTCGATTGCCCGTGCGACTGGTCGTAAGTTTGTACGTATGGCACTAGGCGGAGTGCGTGATGAAGCAGAGATTCGTGGTCACCGCCGTACCTATATCGGCGCGATGCCAGGTAAAATCGTTCAGTCACTGGCTAAAGTCGAAGTTAAAAACCCGCTATTCTTATTAGATGAAATCGATAAGATGGCGCAAGACTTCCGCGGTGATCCAGCATCAGCGTTGCTTGAAGTGTTAGATCCATCACAGAACGATACTTTTAACGACCATTATTTAGATATGGACTTAGATTTATCGCAAGTGATGTTTATCTGTACTGCCAACAGCATGGATATCCCGCCTGCCCTGCTTGACCGGATGGAAGTCATTCGTCTGCCGGGCTATACCGAAGAAGAAAAGGTCAATATCGCGCAGAAGTATCTTGTGCCAAAAGCGATCAAGAATAACGGTCTCAAAGAAGGCGAGATTGAGATTGTTGAAGCGGCATTGCATAGCATCGTGCGAAGCTATACGCGTGAAGCTGGTGTGCGTAACCTTGAGCGTGAAGTGAATAAAATCTGCCGTAAAGTGGTTCGCGGTTCGGTTGAAACTCATGGTGCACGTGCTCCGAAGAAAGCAGAACGTCAGCTAATTGTGGTCGATGACAAAAACATCGATGACTATCTCGGCGTCCATCAGTATGACTATGGTCTGGCTGAAGAAGAGCCTGAGATTGGTCGTATCACTGGTCTTGCTTGGACACAAGTCGGTGGTGAGTTATTAACCATCGAAGCGGTGGCGATGAAAGGTAAAGGCGAGCTCAGCTTTACGGGTTCACTCGGCGATGTGATGAAAGAGTCGATTCGCGCTGCCATGAGCGTGGTACGTGCTCGCGGTGATAGCTTAGGTATCGATTATGAGACCTTTAAAACCACGGATGTCCACGTGCATATGCCAGAAGGTGCGACCCCGAAAGACGGTCCCTCTGCTGGTGGTGCTCTTACCACAGCGCTAGTCTCTGCATTGACGGGCATTGCTATTCGTCCAGATATCGCCATGACAGGTGAGATTACACTGCGCGGTAAAATCCTGCGTATCGGTGGTCTAAAAGAGAAGCTATTGGCCGCCCATCGCGGTGGTATCAAGCATGTGTTGATTCCAGCGACTAATGAGCGTGACTTGGCCGATATTCCTGATAACGTGAAAGCTGGTCTGACCATTCAGCCAGTGGCAACGATTGATGAGATATTAAAAGTTGCTTTGGTCAGTATGCCAGTTCCGCTTAAGCCTGCGAAAGTGACGGTTGATAAAACCTCAAGCAAGGCGCTGCATAACTAATCTGATTAGTTATTAATCCAGTCTTATAAATCAGAAAGCCGCTCATCATAACGATGGGCGGCTTCTTTTGGTAATAATAAACAACAATCTGGTTAAGACCTTATGCTATATTTTAGACAAATGTTTATTTGGTAATAGCTATAATGTTAAACCACCTGATTTTAAACCGCTTAACGCTATCTTTATTGCTCGCTATCTCTTTTCCAGCAGCGCTAATAGGTTGTCAGTCTAATCTTGCAAAAGATAATTCTACACCTGCTAACTCAATAGTGACTGGCTCTAGCACTTCTGCTCCAATATCATATCAGCCCATCATAAAAACTGAAAAGCTGGAAGAAAAAATTGTAGTGGTAGCTGATGAAACAGCTAATGAAGTTACGACGCTGCAATGGGCAAGTAATTATTATTGGCAGTTAACACAAGTTAAAGACAAAAAAAGTAACGCTATTAATATTAACACTGACGCGCCGATTACTTTAGAAATTGCGCCCAGTTCGTTAAGCTTGTTTCAAGGCTGCCAACATTTTGATATCAAATTCGTATGGATGTCCGCACCGCCTTTTGAGTATGGTAGCGAGCTCAGAGAAAGACCCTCAACCTGCAAAAATGCTCCTGAAAATAAAGTAAGTAATACAAATATCAAAAAGTTATTTCCTAACGATAATAATATTATTAAGTTAGATGTTGAGCTATTACCAGTCGCAAAAAGCAAACTCGTTAATACTCAAATGGCATCGAAAAGCTTGTTCATTAAAATCGAAAATGGCAATACGTTAACATTTGATGGTACGCCTAGGACATTTAAAGAACCGACTGGACTCCCTATTGATAAGGCATTATTAGAGCACTATGACTGGCGGCTGGTTAGCGCCGTTCGTAATACTTTTAATGACAAAGGGCAGGTAATATCTCGAGAGTCTATTGGTCATTTTTATCATCCAGAGTTTCCAGTGTCGCTAAAATTTAGAGGGTATGACGATAGTCAATACGCATTTTTTAGTTCTAGCTGCAATGGTATCGGTGGTCCTTATATTTTGATGAAAGATTATACATTGCTAGTTGGCTCGGGGCCACAAACGCTCATGGGCTGCGGTGTTACTGGTAATAGAATTGAGGGCGAGCTTGCTAAGCTTATCAGTAATAGCCAGAGCACTCTTAGTTTGAGTTTGCAACCTTCACAATCAATATCGCCAACAGCAGACGATCAGACTGATATGCCTCGCTATAATTTATTGCAAACGATGGAGACTGGCGAAACTCTAGTATGGCAAAACGAAGTAAAGAAAATACCGTAAACAATTTTCAAACCCATACGATACTTACATTTATTAACCGATTGTTGCGCATTTGATGAATAACTATATCTAACGCTTGGCTATACTGGTTGCGGTATTAGGCAATATTTGAATATCTTAACCAAAACTATAGAAACTCATCATAATGATTAAATATAAATGGAGATAATAATGAATAAGACGATTCTTGCAAGCGCGCTATTATGTGGTTCAGCGTTAGTAATGACGGGTTGCCAAACGGTCGAAGGTCAAATGCAAACTGGCAATCCACTTAGCCAACCTGCCTTAAAATCTACTATCAATGCAGTCGCTGGCAATAAAAATGAAGTGGGTCAAGTATTCTTACGTCCAGTTGATGGCGGCGTACAAGTCTACGGTAAGCTGATGAATTTGCAGCCGGGCAAAACAGTATCATTACATATTCATGAAACGGGTAGCTGTGCTGATATGGGTAAAGCGGCAGGTGGTCACTTTAATCCAGACAATAAGCCTCACTCTAACCCTGACGACATGAATGGTCATGCTGGCGACTTACCTAACCTGACTGCCAATGCAGATGGCGTGGCTACTATTAACTATGTGAATAAGAAAATCTCTGTCGCGGATGCAGGTAAATATAGCGTTAATCGTCTAGCCTTTATCGTGCATAGCGGTGCTGATGACTATACTAGCCAACCAGCTGGTAATGCAGGCGACCGCGTTGCTTGCGGTATCATCGAAAAGAACTAATAGCATCTGAACTTAGCTGTTATTGATAGCACAACTATGAATAGCACAAAAAAACCTCTTAGATTATCTAAGAGGTTTTTTTATTTAAAGCGATTGATGGTAAAAGTAAGACAGACTTACTCCTCTACCCATTTGCCATTACGCCAATACACACCCCAACGTGTGGCCTTGCCATTTTTCTCAGAGCCGATATATTGCTCTTTCTTCTTACGTGACCAGCGTAAAATGGTGGGATTACCATCTGGATCTTCATCTGGACCTTCAAACAGATACTGAAATTTATCTTCCATTTTATCTTTGATTTGGCGTAGCTCAGCCAACTTTGGTGCGCGTGTCTCGCGTACTTTCGGGAATTTAGACGCCGCCAAGAACATCCCAGCTGCCCCTTCACGCAAGATAAAGTAATCATCGTGCTTGGTTGATTTCAGCTCTGGCAGATGAATAGGATCCATGCGCGGCGGTGCGGCTTCGCCTGTTTTTAGCACTTTACGCGTATTATCACATTGCTGACAAGCGAAGTAAGGACCAAAACGTCCCGTCTTTAGCTCCATTTGTCCATCGCACTTATTACAGTCAATGGTTGGAGAATCAGAGCCAGGCACTTCAAACTTGCCTTCTTCTAAGACATAACCATCACAATCAGGATTGTTACCACACACATGCAGTTTCAAACCGCCATCGACGATATAGCCATTCATTGCCGTGCTACATTTCGGGCAACGCTTTTTCTCCATCAAATCTCGAACTTCTGCCGCTTCATCATCGCCTTCTGCCTCATCAAGATTGGCAAAAGCTTCGACGGGCATTAAATTCTTAGTGCCTTTACAGCGCTCTTTTGGCGGTAAATTATAGCCAGTACACCCTAAGAATACACCCGTTGAGCCAGTACGTAATTGCATTGGACGATCGCAAAGATCGCAATGCACGTCTGGTACGTCAGTTGGATCATTTGGACGCATACCGTCTTTTTCTTTGGCGCGATCAAGCGTTGTTTTAAAGTCGCCATAGAAATTATCAAGGACATCTTTCCAATCTGTATCACCTTCTGCTACATGGTCAAGCTTGTCCTCTAGCGCGGCGGTAAAGGTATAATCCATCAAATCTGGGAAGCTTTCGGTTAGTCTGTCGGTGACGATATCACCCATTTTTTCAGCAAACAGGCGCTTGTTCTCAAGCTTCACATAGCCGCGATCTTGAATGGTCGAGATGATAGACGCATACGTCGATGGACGACCGATACCTTTTTTCTCAAGCTCTTTCACCAAACTTGCCTCGGTATAGCGCGGTGGCGGCTTGGTGAAATGCTGACTCGGATCGAGCTTATCTAGTATTAGTTTATCGCCTTTTTTGACATCCGGAAGCAAAGTATCGTCAGTCTTCGCTGGTGGCATAACCTTGGTGTAACCATCAAATACTAACGTACGACCACGTGCTTTTAACTCGACATCATTGGCAGCGACGAATAGATTCACTGACAAGTATTTTGCTGGCAGCATCTGACAAGCGACAAACTGACGCCAAATCAGCTCGTACAAGCGGATGGCATCACGCTCAACCCCTCTAAGCTGCGTTGACTTCATATTGACGTTAGAAGGACGAATCGCCTCATGCGCCTCTTGTGCGCCTTGTTTGTTGCCGTAAAAATTTGGCTTTTCTGGTACGTATTTTGCGCCATAGCTGTCTTCGATATAGCCACGTACCGCAGCAAGTGCATCACCAGATAAGAAAGTCGAGTCGGTACGCATATAAGTAATATGACCCGCTTCATATAAGCGCTGTGCCAAAATCATGGTTTTCTTAACCGAAAAACCCAAGCGCGTGCTGGCGGCTTGCTGTAATGTCGAGGTGATAAATGGCGCACTCGGACGCGATTGCGTTGGCTTCTCTTCGCGCTCTTTGACGATAAAGTCACTTGAGTTAAGAATTTCTAAGACTTTATCTGTTTGCTCTTTATTAACGAGCTTAAGCGTTTTGCCGCCTTGCTTGGTCGCCTCTAAGCGAATCGCAATTTGCTCAGCGTCCTTTTTGCTACTGGCAACGTGAGTATCGGCATGAATTTGCCAATACTCTTCTGGTATAAAGGCGCGAATTTCATGTTCTCTTTCTACGACCAAACGCATAGCAACTGACTGGACGCGACCTGCAGAGAGACCGCGAGCAACCTTTTGCCACAGCAGCGGCGATACCATAAAGCCAACGACACGGTCTAAAAAGCGCCGCGCTTGTTGGGCATTGACACGATCGATATCAAGTTTGGAGGGCTGCTTAAAGGCATTTTGAATGGCGGATTTGGTAATCTCGTTAAAAACCACGCGCTCATACTTACTGTCAGCGCCGCCGATGACTTCTTTTAGGTGCCACGCAATCGCTTCCCCTTCTCTATCCATATCCGTCGCCAGATAGATTTTGTCAGCGTCTTTGGCTAAAGCTTTTAGCTCTTTGATAACCTTAGTCTTGTTAGGTAATACTTCATAAACTGCTGCCCAATCATGTTCTGGATCGACGCCCATGCGCCGCACCAAGGCTTGCTGGGTTTTTTCTTCTTTGCTTAGACTGTCATCTTTTTTGGTCGTTGTTGGTTTTTTTGCACTTTTGCTTGCGCCAACCGGTAGATCACGGACATGACCAATACTGGAGCGCACGATAAAGTCATCGCCAAGGTATTTATTGATTGTTTTTGCCTTGGCAGGTGATTCTACGATCACCAAAGACTTGCCCTTTGGACTGCCTTTGGGATTAACAGCAGCGGGTGCTGGACTTTTTTTGGTTGCGGTTTTTGCCATATGTGACGACACCATTATTATATGAGTAAATTAAGAGTAAGAATAAATACAGCAGCATGGCAATTTATAATTGTGAGTTATAGTAGCGCGGTGAATCATTATAGTAATAGCTGCTTAAAAAAACGTTTATAAAACAAACAATAACCATAAGATAAAGAGTCAGTTATAAAGACGTTACACTGCTAAGCGTTACACTGTCAACTGTAAATGACTGAGAGTTTGCCAAAAGTGCTTGCATATTGCTTATAAATGGAGATTAAAAAATTATTTTCTACCTTGTAGCCGTTTTATAGGCGCTTTTGCATCTCTGACGCCCATTGTTCAAGCTGTTTTTTGAGCACCAACAAATCTGCTTCAATCAATTTTTGCTGATAAGCAGGATTGGATGAAGGACGCACATAAGCGATATCTTCCCAATAAATCACGATACTATTGGCCTTAGTCAGCAAACCTTTAACAAATGGCTCAATACTGACTGGCAAGTCTAGGGGCGCTTTATCCAAGCTAAAATTGGTCTTCTTGATAATCGTATTATTAGGGCTGTTATTAGCACGAATCGCACTTGGAATCGTGAGCTTAACATCATCTTTGCTTGTATCGACGAAACTACTATCTGGTCGCCATTGCCCATCAATCACTTGATAGCGCGTGTGCGGCAGCTGCACATCATCTAACACTAAACAGTATTGACCTAACATTCCACGCCCATATTCGTTGTCTTTACCTTTGATCCAATCAGGGCAGCTCACCAGCTTTGGATTCAATTGCAAACGACGCGCAGTCATGCGCAGCTTATCCAAACGCTGATCGATACCGTTAGGTTTGAGCGCCATCATACTCCCTAATACAAATAGTACAATGATAACGCCAATGAATGTTCCCATGATGGTCCGGCCTTTTGGATAAATGAAAATGTACTAAAAAATAAAACCGCTACTATCTATACAACAGGCTACAACAAAGACAGTGATTGCCCAACTAACTATAAAAAAGCAATCATTGATTGTTTGAGCAGTAACTTTTTAACCAGTAATTTTCTAACCAGTAGCATCCTGATAAGCGACTGTTTAATAAATGATTGTCTGAATACTGGCTACTATATAGATGCTTATAATGAGCACGAACCGTTAAAAATCAAGCATGATGAGTTGATAACCATCAACCACTCGCGTTTTCGAATCTCGATGGTTTGGCTATATGTGCTAATAGATCAAACACTTAACTCGAATAAAAAACAGCATAATAACGAGATACAAAAAGTTGTCAGCATCAAAAAGTGCTATGATAAACCATAATTTTAAACGCGCGCAGGTTTATTATGAATTATCTTCTTAAGCGAAACTCATCGACCGCTTCACTAGCGAGCAAATGTGTCCATAAACTCATGAGTAAAACTGGGCTTACCCTCTCGCTAGTAAGCGCTGCCTTATTTACCCTATCAGGCTGTGCAACGACGCAAAGTCTCACCCCGCAGCAATGTCAGGAAAGCAACTGGCAAGAAGTCGGCTACGCTGATGGCTTACAAGGGCGTTCAGGTGCTTATTTTGGTCATTACGCTGATAGCTGCGCAAAGGTAGGTGGTCCCCTGCCCAACCGCATACAATGGGAGCAAGGGCGACAGCAAGGTCTCAAAAGCTACTGCACCGAGCTCAATGCTTATAAACTTGGTCGCGAAGGCTACGACTGGCAGCCCGTTTGTCCGCTCGAAGGCATCGAAAAGCTAGAAGAAGCTTACGCGCAAGGACGTTACTACTATATCCGTCAACGTGATCTCGATTACTTACGTTCGCCTTATCCGTTTGGCTACGGGCCTGGGCGCTTCGGTTACGGCTATCATCCCTTTGGCTATGGCTGGTAAAAAGAAAACCCCAATGAGTACTTAATTTGAGGTTTAAGTACTCATTGAGGCTGGAGAAAAGTTTATTATTTTTGTTTTATTATTATATTAGCTACCTTTTTGATGGTTGGCTATCTAGCAAACATCATATGATAATCACGTTTTTTATAGACTCGCCTTATTCATTGACAAAGGCTATCTTCGTAAGTCCTGCTTGACTGGCAGCGGCTAGCACTTGAGCGACCGTGTCATACTTACTGTCTTTGTCAGCACGCAATTGTACAGAGGGGTCTTTACCTCCAGCACTTTGCTGTTGTAACCGTGCCTCTAACTCCTCCATGCTAATCGCATCGCTGTCCCAAAATATCCCTGCGTCTTTATCGATGCTAATTTGAATAGCCTCTGGTGGCGCCTCATTTAACGCAGCACTGGTCTTCGGCAACTCTAGTGGCACTGTCGGATTCAGTACGGTCGCCGTCAATAGAAATATAATCATCAATACCAGCATGATGTCGATAAGCGGAATGAGGTTCATCTCACTCATACTTTGACTGTCATCATCACCCAATTGAAATGCCATAATCACTCTCAATACATTTGGTTATTCGCAATATAGCTCGCTTGACTATCGCCTAACGAACTGCCCCATCAATGGATAGTCGTTAAGGCTGCGACGCGGCTGAACTGTGATAATGAGTCACTCGCTGAGCATCTGCTGTGTTTGAGTGCATACCCTTTGCTAACGAATCTTGGGTAACAGTCGATTTGCTGTCCGTTAACGTCTGCTGGGTAACGACCATTTCGGCAGAACGTGCCAATAAGTCATGCGCTCTATCGTTGGCGTGATACATCACACGGCGATTGATACGCACTGCAAGGTTATAAAACACCACGGCTGGAATCGCCACGGCGATCCCCAAACCTGTCATGATAAGTGCCTCACCGACTGGCCCTGCTACTTGTCCCAAGCCTGCTTGCCCACTCATGCCAATGTTATGTAACGCATGAAAAATACCCCATACCGTCCCAAACAAACCAATAAATGGCGCAATTGCGGCCGTCGTCCCAAGAATAGGTAAGCCGCGCTCACTAGCAAAACGGTAACGACCAATATGCTTGAGCAAGATCTGCTCAGTAACCAAACGGCGAGTAGTGGCATCTGCTGCTATCATCTCAGCCTGCTTTACTTGAATCTGTTGACTCAAATCATCTGCAACATTGGCGGCCAATTTGCGGCTTTGTAGCACACGAATAATGCCAGTCACCCAAGAAAGAATAGATAAAGCAAGCAACAAAAAGAACAAGGTTTTTGTCACCATGTCGCTGATTTGCCAGTATTGCATAAAGTCCATGTCAGACTCCTTAGTGTTTAATGCCATTACATGATAATGCTGTGCAGAGCGCCGCCAGCCTCATCATGACAGTTATGAATGAGTATTTTTTGAAAAAATTATTTGAATACTAGTATTAGTCTACGACATGGCTTACTGGTAGAGTCACAACACCTACCACGGGCACGCCATTTTTAATAAAAGGTCTGAACCTAGCAGAGTGCATCTTCTTTACCGCCTCTTTGTCTACTATACTATTGCCTGATTTTCCAACTAAAAGCACATCACTAACCCGGCCCTGTTTATCCACCGTCACTTTCAATAGTACATTAAAAGTATCACCCGTCTTGGCCCTTCTTAGAACAGAATCAGGAACACTAAATCGTGGTGTCTTTATCATCTCCGCATCACCAGCAGTAAAGCTCACGGGTTCATTGCTTGCAGTGGCTGCTGCTTTTTGCGCGGCATCTTTAGCCGCTTTCTCTTCCGCTGCTTTTCTGGCATTCGCTTCGGCTTGAGCCTCTCGGGCAGCCTTGGCATCGGCTATTTTCTTAGCGTCTTGCACTGCTCTATCATGGGCTTCTTGAGCGGCCTTTTGTGATTCTGCTGCTAGAATTTTACGTCGTTCTTCAGCTTCACGTTGACTATCAGCCATTGAGGTATCCACTTTCGATTCTACTATTGGCTTTTTCGATACCTCTTTTTTAATAATATCCGGCTTCTTTTTTTCTACTTTTACGACAGGTGCTATATCAGCCTTTTTGGCTTTTACCACTGGTTTTTCTGGTGTATTTTGCTTGGCCTTCACTACTGGAGCTACTTTAGGTTTTGACGGTGCCGGTTTTTTAGGTTCAGGTTTTGACTCTGTTTTAGGCGCTGCTTTTTTGGGCGTTATTTCCTGAACTTTTTCTACTTCAGGGACGGCTGTTTTGACAGGTAACGTCACCATCTCTATCTCGATAGGTGGTGTGTCTTTTTTTGGTTCAACTTTTATCTCAGGCGTCTTGATCGCCACCAATGCGACTGCCGTCAGCACGTGCAAGCCCACCACTATAATAATGGCTGCGAGTATCAATTTAAGTGGTGGCGCGTCTAAATCCGTTGAACTCATAACACCCTAATATTCATTAACCGAGGTAGAATGGCGTAGATAATAATGCAAACGATAATTATTATCAATAATAAATTTATAATAATTTTGCTTATCAGGCAAATAATCGGCCTATCATTTAGCGTTATTAATAAGCAAAATTTGCTTAGGCATTCGACCACCCTTTCTCAAATATCGCTATGCATGCTTATTGTGCCAAGGCAGTCAAACCCCATGTAATAAAGTGACGTAATAAAAACCATTATCATTTGTATTGATAATGAGTCTCAATTAATTTATCATAGCCCCTAATCGACTGCGTATCTTTTAAGATTACAAAATCTCAAGATATTAAGGCATGTTGAACGTCTCAATAGCTAAGCGTAAAAACAACCCATAAAAAATCATAACTTCAAAAGTAATACCGTCGAGCATTGTATGGTGTGAAGCATCACATCGATGAAGTTCTTTTTACTTTTATATGACCGATTATTTGATACATCCTTTGTCCAACCAGCTGATATACCGAGTTATTTATGTCTATTACTTTATTGCCTAACCGCTCTACTCCTTTTTTCAAACGCCCTTTACTGACTGCCATGGTGACCGCTCTGGTTGCTACGATCAGTGTGACAGGTTGTAGCTCACCTGAGTCTAACGACTCTGAACCAGCCGATGCCCAGAATGAAAATCCAACGGCAGATAATGCCTCGAATATTGCCAATAATGACAATGTTTCTGTGGCAACCATTGCCGTTGATACGACAAAAGGTAAGGTCGACTTGGCAATGAATCCATCGCCGTTGGTGGTCTATGATATGACATTGATGCAGGATTTGGCCGCGCTTGATGTTGCTGTCGATGGCATGCCAAGCGGTCTAAAATTAGACAATTTACACTCTAAAACACAGCCTGAACCAAAAACAGTCGGCACCGTATTTGAGCCAGATCTTGAGGCGTTGAACGCGATGCAGCCGCAAGCTATCTTGGTCGGCTCACGCATGGCAGAAAAATATGATGCGCTGTCCAGTATTGCGCCAACGCTCGACATGACGATTGATACGGCAAATATCTATGAATCTAGTAAGCAGCGTTTGCATGATTTGGGTGCATTGTTCGGTAAAAGTGCTCAAGCAGCGAAACTGCAAGGTAATATCGATGGGCTCATTGATGAGACCAAAACATTAACCAAAGATAAAGGTAAAGGCTTAGTGGTCATGGTCAATGGCAATAAGCTGTCTGCCTACGGCGACAAATCCCGCTACGGTTTTATCCATACCGTGCTAGATATTCCGATGGCAGATGACCAAATCGCCGATGCGCGCCACGGTCAGCCAATCTCGTTTGAATACATCCAAAAAACCAATCCAGACTGGTTATTCGTCGTCGATCGCAGTGCCGCCATTGGTGAAGATGGTGCTGGTGCCAAAGCCGTATTGGACAATCCATTGGTCGCGCAAACCAACGCATGGAGTAAAAATCAAGTGGTTTACCTTAGCCCAGACTCATATCTTGCCTTTGGCGGTTATTATCAATGGATGCAGGATTTGACGACCATTAAAGAGGCTTTTGCTAACGCTAAGTAAATGATGCGTTAAATAAGCAATATGCTACACAAGCAACATGTTAAATAAGCGTCATTCGTTTTTAGGCAACTGTCATCACTGTCAGTTGCCAACCCTAACTTTAAGCCAGTAGCTGATATGCCATTATTTTCCTCTCGTGCGCAGACCAGCGTTAAAGCCCGCCCTACTTTACCAGCCGCATCAACGAGTTGGCAAAAAAGCGCAAGCCATGGTCTAAGTTCTAAAAATCGCCGTGCTTCTATACCGCCGTGGGTCATCAACACGGGCAGCCTCATTATTATGGGGCTTTTGGTGTTATTAAGCTTATCAATTGGGGTGGCTGATTTTTCATGGTCAGGTATATTTCACAGCCTTATCAACCATAGCGCCAACTCCGATAGCTCACTGCTACTGGTCAGTCGCCTACCGCGTACCATCGCTATTATCTTGACCGGTGTTTCCATGGCAGTTGCTGGGATGATTATTCAAGTGGTGCTCAAAAACCGCTTCGTTGAGCCATCGATGGTCGGTGCAACTCAAAGCGCCGCACTGGGATTATTGGTGGTTAGTCTGCTATTTCCAGCCAGTGCGCTCATTGTCAAAATGGGCGTGGCTACCATCGCCGCAGTATTTGGCATGATGCTGTTTATGCTGCTGATTCATCGTATTCCGCCGACGGATTTTTTGATGATCCCGCTAATTGGTATCGTCTTCGGTGGCATTATCGAGGCAGTGACGACCTTTATCGCCTATCAAACAGAATCGTTACAGATGCTCAGCGTTTGGCAATTTGGTGATTTCTCTGGCGTCTTAGCAGGTCGTTACGAGCTGCTATGGCTGACGGGCGGATTGTGCGTGCTGGCGTATATCATTGCTGACAAGCTGACCATCGTCGGTTTGGGTGACAATATCGCGCTCAATTTAGGCATCAGCAAACGACAAGTAACATGGGTTGGCGTTGGTATGGTGGCGATGATGAGTGCAGTTGTCGTTGTAACCGTTGGCATGATTCCTTTTATTGGTTTGGTCGTGCCTAATATCGTCAGCCGACTGATGGGGGATAAATTGCGCCGTAGCTTACCAGCGGTGGCATTATTGGGCGCTTCGGCAGTGCTATTGTGCGATATTATTGGACGCTCGATTCGCTATCCATTTGAAGTGCCTGTGGCAACAGTTTTTGGAGTCGTTGGTACGGTACTGTTTTTATGGCTATTATTACGTGCGCCTGCTGAGCAATAAAATAACTCGCCATAAAGTTTTTTATTCATAACGACTGATCAAACCTCTTTGCCTCTTCTCTCTCTTTTATCGTTGTTTTGTCTGATTAGATAAGCCTAGCACTATAGGATTTACGCATGTTTTTACCGTCTAAGCCTAGCGCCACAGCCAATAACACTCTAGATGACAGTGCTTCAGTAAATAACGACAAAACTACTTTTGGACAAAGTTGTCTTGCGCGACTCTGGACATTTATAGTCAATCACCCAAAATCCATTGCCGCTATCATATTGCTGATCTCAACCATCCTATTTTTGACAGTCAATGTCAACGGGCATTGGGACTTTGCACTACCACTGCGAGGTAAGAAATTACTGGCGTTAATGGTGGTCGGTTATGCGATTGGCGTATCGACCTTATTGTTTCAAACCTTAACGCACAACCCTATCCTGACGCCGTCATTGCTGGGCTTTGACTCTCTATACGTTTTATTACAAAGCCTGTTGGTTTTCTTTTTGGGTGCAATAAGTTTTACTAGTATCAATCCTCTTGCCAAATTCACCCTTGAAATTGTTTTAATGTTTGGCGCGTCATTATTATTATTTAAGCTGCTATTTTCAAAAAGCAGTCAGGATCTGACGCGACTGATATTGGTGGGCGTTATCTTTGGGGTCTTGTTTCGCAGCTTATCGGCGCTGATTGCACGGCTAATTAATCCTGATGATTTCGTCGTTGTGCAATCTGCCAGTTACGCGCAATTTAATACGGTCAATCCGCAGCTGCTTGGTATCAGCATTGTTATCTGTGCCATTAGCGCGCTATTTATCTGGCGCTGGCGTTATCAATGTGACGTATTGATGCTTGGCAAATCACAAGCCATTAACCTCGGTATCAATTATCAACGCCTAGCGTTTGGACTATTAACGGTCATTGCGGTATTGGTCGCCACGGCAACCGCATTGGTCGGTCCAGTGACTTTCTTTGGTCTGTTAGTTTGTGCGCTAACCAATCGTATCGCTCGCCATATGTATCACAGCGAGCGTCTGATATTGGTCTGTTTGGTGGCGATGATTTGCTTGGTACTCGGTCAGACGATATTTGAGCAACTATTGGGCATGGCAGGGGTACTATCGGTGGTCATTGAATTGGCTGGTGGTTTGGTATTCTTAATATTGATTTTTATGACTCAGCGTCGTTAAGACCGCGATTATTTAGTAACCATTAACCTAGTAGCCAATTATCTAATTGGCCATTGATATAGTAATGAAAAATTAGATCCTTTGTAAAAATAAGAACCACTATGATTAAACTTAATAACATCTCGCACCATATTGGCAAACAGCAAATTCTTCATAACATTACGTTGTCGTTACCAAGTGCACAAGTGATTGCCCTGATTGGTCCCAATGGTGCCGGTAAATCCACGTTGTTTTCGGTGATGGCACGTTTGCAACCGCTACAGTCGGGACAGGTCCGTTTCGCTGTAGATAATGAGGAACGTGATATTGTTAGCTGTCATGCGCGAACCTTGTCCAAAACTGTGGCGATGCTTGGACAAGACAACCAAGTACAAGGGCGACTGCGCGTGCATGAGCTGCTGATGTTTGGGCGCTATCCTTATCACCAAGGGCAACCGACGGCGGACGATCAGCAAAAAGTGCAAGAAATTATCGAACGTTTTGAGCTTGCGCCGTTAGCCGAGCGTTTTTTATCGACACTATCGGGTGGTCAGCGTCAGCGGGTGTTAATTGCGATGATTGTTTGCCAAGATACGCCGTATTTGTTGCTCGATGAGCCGCTGAATAATTTGGATATGTACCATGCTGGTCGCTTGATGCGTGAGCTGCGTGAGTTAAGCCATACTCAGCAAAAAACGGTGGTCATCGTGCTGCACGATATCAATCAAGCCGCACAATTTGCCGATACCGTGGTCACCATGAAAGATGGTCAGGTGATGGCTGTTGGTCAACCTGCAGAGGTCATCACCCAAGCAACCATGAAGGATCTGTATAACGTCGATGTTACCGTGCTCAGTCATCAAGGTCGCCCAGTGATTGTCGATGCGGTTTAAGTACAGTGTGTTCTATAGCCCATTTTTTATAGCTGATTGTTAATGGCTGGTTTCGCGTAATCGCTTCAAAGAGTTGTCTTTAACCGTCAATTTTTGCTTTTGCTTTAACCGACTTTGACGCCCTTTGACCCATAAATACACACCTGTGCCAGACAATACCGCCACGGCTAACCCCGTCAATGCTAAAAATATTTGATACAACAAATGACCTACGCCATGGCTGATATGTCCCATGTGTAGCGTTGTCATCCATTGATCAGCTTGATTACCAAATGAGCTTTGATACCCAAAATTAACACGCTCGACATTGCCTGTTGCGGCGTCAACCGTGATAGATGACGCACCGCCTTTTTTACCGATATCTTTATTGGTTTTAAAGCGCATTTGCCATTGATTGTCTTCTTCTACCCAACGCACTCCCAATAGCTGCTGGACACTGACGCCATTTTTTTGCGCGGCGATCTCTGCCTGCCTGCTTAAATAAGCAATGCTATTAGCCTTGTCTACCTTATTAGTACTGTTCATATTAGTGCCAATAGTAGTCGCCTCATCACTACTAGATTCAGTGTTTATCGCAGGCTTATTTTGTTTATCTCCTTTGCCTTCATCTCTACCTTCAAGTCCTACCAGCGCTTGCATTACGGGCTGATATATCGGTTTTAAATTAAAACCAACACTCGACCACGCAATGACAAACAACATGAGCCATAACCATAAGCCAAACGCATGATGCAAGTCATAATTGAGCTTAAAAGCATTGGTCTTACGGCGGATTTTCCAAGCAGGTAGCCAGCGTTTAAAAAACGAAGCGCGGGGTTTGCCAGATGATTTTCTCAATGCGGTTTGTTGAGATTTATTGGCACTAACTGCTCTTGGAAAGGTTAAATAAAAGCCAATAAAGCAATTAATCGTCCAGATTAAAGACACGATACCCAGTATTAATTTGCCGATATCACCTAGCAATAAATCTCGGTGCAACCAAAATACCTTGTACATCGTATTGCGCCATGCCCACGCCTCTTTATCACGTGTACCGATGATTTCACGCGTAAAGGGATTGATATAGACCTCTTGAAATGGCGCTTTGGGCTGATTTTTGGCGCTTTCACCTCGGACTCTATCGACCGAAAAAACCGCTGATTTGTTCAGCTCTACTGACGTTGGCATACTAGAAAATTGATACTGTGGATAGGCGCTGATAACAGCATCATGCAGTAAGGCGATCGGTAGTGGCGGCTTGTGTTGCGCTTCAATATTTGCCAGCTTGTGATTGAACACATCATCTAGCTCATCATGAAACGCCAATAGCGTGCCCGTGATACCAGCAATGATCAAAAAGGCGGCCATCGCAAGCCCAGTATAACGATGAATCCATAAACAGCTCTGACGCAACGTAAGGGGAAATAAAGTCATTAGTATTGGTTTTTTATTCATCGTTTCTTTATTCATTGGTTATTTTGATTGGTATTCAAAAAAAGTTGTAATTGCTATCACATGCTTCGCCATTTACTGACCATAAAAAAGCCAGCTATCCTATACAGACAGCTGGCCCTTTCATCTATCATCAAGTGACAATAAGATTAGAACTGATACGTCAATGACGCTTTGATATTACGACCTTTCTCAAAGTCAGTAGCAACATCATCAATCGGATTTAGACGAGATGAGTGGCTCGCATAAGCTTCATCAAAAAGATTATAAACGCCAAGCGTGGCTTTTAATCCATCAACTTGTTTTGGCGAATAGTTCATAAAAATATCATGAACATTATAGCTTGGTTTTTCAATCTCATTTTCAGACGTATTCGGCATCACTGAAGCAACATACGTACTGCGCCAGCCGATATCTGTGGTCTCTGTTGGGGCATAAGCCAGATTGACCATATATTTATCGCCTGATTCTGAGCTGCTTCCAGTCACTGAAGGAATGCTGTAGCCCGTTTTTTCACCTTTGCTGCGTGCGCGTGAATAGCTCAAACCCATACTAAAGTTATTCATTTTATAGTCGGCAGCGAGCTCAACCCCTTTAATTTTAAAATCTTCATCTTTATTGATGACACCTTGGCATTCACCACCTAATTGTCCAGTGACACAGTCTAAGCCAACGCGAGTTCCGCCGGAACGAACAAATTCGATGTAGTTTTCGATATCGGTTTCAAAGTACTTACCGCTTAGTTGTAGTGCATCACCAGCTACCGTTAGATCACGCAAGGTTGTGACTATACCCACTTCAGCGTTAGACCCTTCTTCTGCTTTTAAGTCATTATTAACGTACGTTTTGTCACCATTTGAATTAAAAATGGTTTGGCTTAAGTCAGGACCATTAAATAACTGCGTGTAGCTAGCAAATACTTGCGTCAATGGTGCAATCTCATAGCTTGCGGCAAGTGCACCAACGACATTATCATAGGTTTTGCCACCAGAGATAAACTCAGGAGATTTGTAGCGGTCATAACGCACACCAGGTGTTAAAGTGAGCTTACCATTTTTCCATTGGTCTTCTAGATATACTGATGTATTGGTTGCCTCGTCTGACCCTGCTTTGACGAAGTCGCGCTCCATCTCCGATTCTTTTTTGTAATGCTCAATACCAGAGATAAGCTTGTGTGTGCCAACATTCGTAGCAATGTCACTGGTGTTTTGGATTTTTGCGCCTGTGGTTTGAACTTCAGCGTTAAAATCAAAACCTGGATCATTGATATAATCAGAATCGCGCAAAATGCGGGTTTTGGTTTGATACACGTTGGTATCTACATCAATCAGTGGGTTGCTAGGATTAAAGCTATAATCAATACCATAAGTATCGCGCTTCACCTGTTGCGGAATTGGAGGCTCAGAGCGGCTAGGGAAGTCTGGACGGAATGGGAAAATACCTTTCTTTTCAGTTTGGCTGAAATTTGCGCCAATATGATGGTCATCCGCAATATAAGCACCCGCCTTTAATAAGATGCTTTCAGTTTTACTGTCTTCAAACAGCTCACGACCGTTACCATCTTCGCCAGAATCGCTATCGCGCTTGCCATAGTAAGCCAGTAAGTCAACATTGTCCGTTGGTGCGGCATATACAGTCGTTGACGTTAGTAGCTCGTCATTATTACTAGCATAGCCTGCGTGAACTTTAGCCCCTATTCTTTGACCCGGTTTCAGCAAATCCACTGCATCAACGGTTTTAAAAGCCACCGCCCCGCCAATGGCATCGTTACCGAGCGTGACAGAATTGTTGCCAACTGAGACATCTGCTTGCTTAAGCAAATCAGGGTCAATAGTAATATCACCCATATGATAAAAAAGTTTGCCTTCTTGACGCGCCCCATCGATAGTGACTTTTAGGTTGCTGTCTTCAAGACCACGAATACGAATACGCTGATTGACCGCTGAGGTACCACCTACCGTAACCCCAGGAACGACATTCAAAAAATCGCTTAAATGGCTGGCTTGCTGCGCTGGCGTATAGTCTTCTATGTAAACAGAATCGGTTTGCACTTTATCACGTACTGAGCTATTGGCTGTCACCGTAATGGTCTGCAACGTGGTGCTTGGCATGTCTTCTGCAGGTGCTGCACTGACTGCTTGTGACCATAATACCGCTGCCACGCCCATGGACAATACCGTCATTTGACTAGATAGTTTTGATAACTTTACTTCACGCATAACACACTCACCTTGTTGACTATCACAAATTAGAATTTTTAAAAGCTATTTACTGTTGAGCACAGCTTGTGGCAGTTGCACCGCTTATTGTTGAAAACCATTTTTTAGACGATTGGAGTCTTGACAAAGCCAAAACCTTTCATACGAATAACAATGTTAATGATAATTGTTAGCATTTAAATAATGAGAGGCATAATAACGAAGTATTAACAATTTGGCAATAATTAATGCGAGAAATTTAATATTAAAGAATAGCGCTAAATCTGGCTGGCTTATTCCGTTTTGTTGCTTACTGTTTTCAGACAAGTCAAAATAGCGAGCAAACCAAATCCACTGCGCTATGTTCGTCTAATAGACTGTTATTATTTAAGAAATAAAGCCATCAACATGAAAAAAAACGTTGCAATGGCCAACCCTTTCACTATACCCTTAGATAGTTGACCAATTAGTCAGGTTTAAACCTACGACT